>NZ_CATKQE010000054.1:0-210 GCF_949767845.1 Pseudomonas sp. IT-232MI5 | reverse complement strand
CAGGTTTTCCAGGTTGGCGCTCAGGGTCCAGTTGAGCGAGGCCCAAACGGTGTCGATCTCGCTGCTCAAGGTGCTGGTTTCGCTGATGGTGTCGCCAGCGTTATCGACCACATAAGTGTCGTTGCCCAGCCCGCCCATCAGGGTGTCGGCACCGAGGCCGCCGTCCAGGTAGTTGTCGCCGGCGTTACCGGTCATGCGGTTGGCGACGTC
>NZ_CATKQE010000053.1:0-210 GCF_949767845.1 Pseudomonas sp. IT-232MI5 | reverse complement strand
GGCTGAAGGCGGCCAGATCACTTACACCGCGACCCTGACCAACGCCGCCGGTTCGCCTGTCACCGTGACCCTGAGCAACGGCTCGGTGATCACCATCGAGGCCGGCAAAACCACTGGCACCGTGACCGTTCCTGCGCCAGCCGATGACGCTTACAAAGACGCCGGCAAAGTCGAAGTGACCATCAAGGACGCCACCGGCGGCAACTTCGA
>NZ_CATKQE010000052.1:0-219 GCF_949767845.1 Pseudomonas sp. IT-232MI5 | reverse complement strand
GCTGCCGATGCCGCGCAGGTTGGCCGTGCCGACGAACAGCAAGTTCTCGACGTTGCCGCCGAGGGTGTAGTCGATGGACGAAAAGACCCGGTCGTAGGCGGTAGGCGAGGCATCGGTTTCGATGATCACGTCACCGACGTTATCGACGTAATAGGTATCGACGCCAGCACCACCGATCATGATGTCGGCGCCGAGGCCGCCATTGAGGGTGTTGTCGCC
>NZ_CATKQE010000051.1:0-238 GCF_949767845.1 Pseudomonas sp. IT-232MI5 | reverse complement strand
CAGTGGCGGTGTAAGTGACGGTGCCACCTTCAGCCGCCGACTCGGTGGCGGTCAGTTTGACGGTGGTGGTATCGACGGTATCGGTCACGTCGGTGACGGCCGGAACGGTGCTCGGAACGAGGTTTTCGAAGTTGCCGCCGGTGGCGTCCTTGATGGTCACTTCGACTTTGCCGGCGTCTTGGTAAACGTCATCGGCTGGTGCCGGAACAGTCACGGTGCCGGTTGTTTTGCCGGCCTC
>NZ_CATKQE010000050.1:0-242 GCF_949767845.1 Pseudomonas sp. IT-232MI5 | reverse complement strand
ACCAGACGGCGCCGTTCTCGTCCTGCGCCTGAATCAGGTCGCCATAGGTGTCGTACTGATAGGCGCAGAGCTGGCGCAGCGGTTCGCCATCAACGATCTGCCAGAGGCCGATAAACCGGCCGTGAACGTCGATCATCGTGCCGAGGTGCAAATGGACTTTGGTGAAGTCGTTTTCCTGATAGGTGATCAGGTCGGAGAGCAGCGAGTGTTCGCCGTGACGATGCTCGTAATGCAGCATCATT
>NZ_CATKQE010000049.1:0-242 GCF_949767845.1 Pseudomonas sp. IT-232MI5 | reverse complement strand
CCCAGACGGCGCCGTTCTCGTCCTGCGCCTGAATCAGGTCGCCACAGGTGTCGTACTGATAGGCGCAGAGCTGGCGCAGCGGTTCGCCGTCAACGATCTGCCAGAGGCCGATAAACCGGCCGTGATCGTCGAGCATCGTGCCGAGGTGCAAATGGACTTTGGTGAAGTCGTTTTCCTGATAGGTGATCAGGTCGGAGAGCACCGAGTGTTCGCCGTGACGATGCTCGTAATGCAGCATCATC
>NZ_CATKQE010000048.1:0-257 GCF_949767845.1 Pseudomonas sp. IT-232MI5 | reverse complement strand
TCCTGGCCGGCACCGCCAACCTTAACGGCACCGGTAACGAGCTGAACAACAGCCTGACCGGTAACAGCGGCAACAACATCCTCGACGGCGGCGCCGGCAATGACACCCTGAACGGCGGGCTGGGTGCTGACACGCTGATCGGCGGTGCCGGCTACGACACTTACATCGTCGACAACACCGGTGACACCATCAGCGAAAACGGCGCTCTGGCCTATGAAATCGACACTGTCTGGTCGTCGATCAACTGGACCCTGGGC
>NZ_CATKQE010000047.1:0-285 GCF_949767845.1 Pseudomonas sp. IT-232MI5 | reverse complement strand
TGCAGTGGTCTAATTTCCCCGGACACCCCGATAGGTGGAAAATACATCTATCGAGGAGTTATTCATGACTAAAAAACGCAGGGCATTCGACGACAGCTTCAAGCTGCAAGTCGTGAAGATGATCAAGGATCAGGGACTCACCGTTGTACAGGTTTGCCAGGATCTGAACATTGGTGAGACAGCCGTTCGACGCTGGGTTCAGCAATACGAGGCAGAGCAACTGGGGCAGGCCGGAATCGGCAAGCCATTAACGGCAGAGCAACAGCGCATCCGGCAATTGGAACA
>NZ_CATKQE010000046.1:0-293 GCF_949767845.1 Pseudomonas sp. IT-232MI5 | reverse complement strand
CGCCTCGACGCCTACGATCAGAGCGAACTCGGCGCTCGCTGGATCAACGAATTCACCACGCGTTTTGACTGCGTGGACGATGGCCTGACGTTCTACAGCGCCGACGGCCGCGACCACAGCTATCCGTTGCCTAAAGTCGGCCTGTTCCACTACGACGCCATCGAAAACATCACCCTGGTCCGCAACAGCGAAGATCAGTTGTTGCTGTGCCGTGGTTTCGAACGCAAGGAAACCTACGTCCGCCGTGGCCAGCGCTATGTGCTGAGCAACATTTCTCTGCGCAACGGCGCCGG
>NZ_CATKQE010000045.1:0-300 GCF_949767845.1 Pseudomonas sp. IT-232MI5 | reverse complement strand
CGCCGACAACCTCGACGGTTACAACGGCATCGACATGCTGAGCTACTCGCAGTCGGAACAGGCCGTGAACATCACCATGACCACTGCGCGAGCGGGCACCGGTCTGGGTGGCGACGCCCAGGGCGACACGTTCTCCGATTTTGAAAACATCGTGGGCTCGAACTACAACGACGTGTTCACCGCGTCGCTGGGTACCACGACTTTCTACGGCGGCGCCGGTAACGACGTGTACATCATCAATGGTTCGGCCAGCCAGAACGTGGTGGAAATGGCGGGCGGCGGTGATGATGAAGTGCGCAC
>NZ_CATKQE010000044.1:0-498861 GCF_949767845.1 Pseudomonas sp. IT-232MI5 | reverse complement strand
GGATATCGCGCGCAGGCTCACTCCTACATTGGTTTTGTGGTGTTGATTAGTTCGGTGTTGGTTTTTTGAAGACGTAAAACAGGTTCGGCTCACTCACCAGATACAACGTCCCGTCATCATCCATCGCAATGCCTTCCGCCTGCGGTACGGTTTTCTTCAAACCCTGCCGCCCGCCACTGATGGACATCGTGCTCAGCGGCCGCCCGCCGACATCCAGCTCCAGAATCAGCCGCGACTCATCCGACAGTGCCAGCAAATGCCCGCTGCGCTCGTCGTACTGCAAACTCGACAGATCGCGCACAAACATCCCGGCGTCACGCTTGGGATCGTTGATCACATGCACCGCGTAGGACTTCTCCGGATTGAAATGCGGAAAGCCGTGCACTTCGTAGATCAGCATCGGGTTACGCTCTTTCGCGACAAATAAGCGCTTGCCTACCGAGTCATACGCCAGGCCTTCAAAACCTTTGTTGCTGGCCATATGCACGCCGAGGGTCATCTGCTCGGCGTCCGCCGCGTCGAGGAATGTGGTGTCTGCCTCCAGGTGTATCTTGATCAGCCGCTGCTGACGCTCATCAGTGATCACGTAGGTGTCGGCGCTGATGTACTCGACGGCTTCGGGATCACCAAAACCAATCAGTGCGATACGCCGCAGGATCTGGCCTTCGAGCGACAGTTCGACCAGTTCGGAATTCTTGTTGGTCACGGTGAACAGGCTTTTGCGCACCGGATCGAAGGTCAGCGCCGAGACATCGTCGTCCAGCCCGTCAATCACCCGCGCTTCAATCTCGACTCGATACTGGTCCAACGCAATGGATTCACTGCTCAGCGGTTGCCACAACGTGTGCAGATTGAACCAGGCGCGCTCGAACAGGCGCATGTATTGGCCGATCGCAATCAACGCGATCAGGGCAATCACCGACAGGAAAATAATCAGAGGCTTGGGGCGGGCAAGTCGACGCATTCGGATGAGCTCGGGATCAAAACAGGCGGATGAAATATCACGCCCGTCTGAACTGAAGCTTAATGGCCACTTGCCTCAAACCACAAGCCAACCCCTGTAGGAGCTGCCGCAGGCTGCGATCTGATCGTTCCCACGCTCTGCGTGGGAACGCAGCCGGGGACGCTCTGCGTCCCACAGTCAAAAGATCGTCCGAACGCGGCCCGAACCTTCGGCAGCTCCTACATTGGAATCGGTAAAGGCTGCTATTTCTGTTTTTCGAAGCGATAGAACAGGTTCGGCTCGCTGACCATGTACAGCGTGCCCGCCTCGTCCATGGTCACGCCTTCGGCGCGGGGGATGGTGTTTTTCAGACCGTTGAAGCCGCCAAGCAGGGTCATGAAGCTGACCTGTTCGCCCTTCTCGTCCAGTTCCAGCAGCAGATGTGAGTCGGCGGACAGCACCAGGGTGTGCTGGGTGCGCGGGTCAATCGCCAAGGCCGAGAGGTTGCGAATATCCAGTTCATCACTGGCAAGTTTCTGCTTTTCACCCTTGAGGATCTGGCTGCCATCGCTTTTCCAGGTAAACAGCGCCGGTGGCCGCTCCTCGCCCAACAGCAATTGCTGGTTGTGCGCATCCCAGGTAATAGCTTCGAAGGCTTTGTTCTGGTCTTTCGACGGGCCGAGATCGTATTTCGGGAAGTCGGCGATGTTCAATTCGCGGGTGTCGCCGTCGACTTTGACGATCGACAGCAGGTGCTGGCGCTCATCGACGATGGCCATCAGGCCGTTTTCCATCATCGTCAGGCCTTCCGGATTGCTCCAGCCCACCAGCGGCATCTTGCGCAGCACATCACCTTGCAAGGTCAGCTCGGCGAGAAACGGGTTCTTGCCCATCACCGAG
This sequence comes from Pseudomonas sp. IT-232MI5, assembly GCF_949767845.1. Classification (NCBI taxonomy): domain Bacteria; kingdom Pseudomonadati; phylum Pseudomonadota; class Gammaproteobacteria; order Pseudomonadales; family Pseudomonadaceae; genus Pseudomonas; species Pseudomonas sp. IT-232MI5. The sequence goes on along the minus strand of NZ_CATKQE010000044.1, from coordinate 497,018 downwards.
AAAAGCGTTTTGGTCTGCGGGTTGTATGCCAGATCCGAAGCCTCGTCCTTCTCCATCCCCTTGAGCGGCTTGGCATCTATCACCACTCGATAGTCCGGCAGCCAGATGCTTTCCTTCTGCTCGGCCTGGCTTTCGAAGCTTTCCTGCAGCCAGAGCACCCCGCGATCATCCCAATGCATGGCAAACGCCAAGGCATAAGCGGCGGCAACCACCAGCAAGAGCCAGACATACCAGCGCAGGGAGAAACGTGAGCGGCGGGTGGGTTTGAGCTGAGTTTGAGATGACATCGATGGACGCGTTCCGAAAATTCAGGCTATGGGTAATAGCACAAAGAGGCCGGCTCAGACGCCAGAATGAGAGGAATTATCCGTACAGGATGTGAAAAAAACGGCAAATGGCGGGATTGCCCTGCGCCATTGTGGGAGAGATCACAAAACCCTGTAGGAGTGAGCCTGCTCGCGATGGCGTCAGGTCAGTCGAAACAATCGTTGACTGACAGACCGCTATCGCGAGCAGGCTCACTCCTGCAAGGGGACCGCGTTAAATCAGCGCACGCTGCTGGTGAAGCTGCTCGCGCCGACCAGCTCGAGGACGATGTCGTCGCCCACGTTCAGCGGGCCAACACCCACCGGCGTACCGGTGAGGATCACATCACCGGCCTGCAGCGAGAAGCAGCCGGCCATGTGCTGGATCATCGGCACGATCGGATTGAGCATCGCACTGCTGTTGCCGTCCTGGCGGACTTCGCCGTTGATGGTCAGACGAATACCGATGTCGGTCAGGTCAGCAAAGGTGCTGCCGACCACGAACGGCGCAAGCACCGCCGCGCCGTCGAACGACTTGGCGATTTCCCACGGCAGGCCCTTGGCTTTCAGCTCGGCCTGCTTGTCGCGCAGGGTCAGGTCCAGCGCCGGGGCGAAACCGGAAATGGCGTCGAGCACTTCTTCACGGCTCGGTTTGGTCGACAACGGCTTGCCGATCAACACGGCGATTTCCGCTTCGTAGTGCACCGAACCGCGCTCGGTCGGAATGGCGAAACCGCCTTCCAGCTCGACCACGCAACTGCCTGGTTTGATGAACAGTAACGGCTCGGTAGGCACCGGGTTGTCCAGTTCCTTGGCGTGTTCGGCGTAATTACGGCCAATGCACACGACTTTCCCGATCGGGAAGTGGATGCGCGTGCCGTCGACGTACTGGTGCTGATAGCTCATTTACCGACTCCTGCCTTCATTGATTCATCAAAGATTGCCGATCAAACCGCAAAAATCTTGCCCGGGTTCATGATGCCGTTCGGGTCGAACACCGCTTTTACCGCTTTCATGTACTCGATCTCGACCGGGGAACGGCTGTAGGTCAAGTAATCGCGCTTGGTCATGCCCACGCCATGTTCAGCGGAAATCGAACCGTTGTACTTCTCGACGGTTTCGAACACCCACTTGTTGACGGTCGCGCACTTGGCGAAGAACTCGTCCTTGCTCAGGTTATCCGGCTTGAGAATGTTCAAGTGCAGGTTGCCGTCGCCGATGTGGCCGAACCAGACGATTTCGAAGTCCGGATAGTGTTCGCCGACGATCGCGTCGATTTCCTTGAGAAATGCCGACACTTTCGACACGGTGACCGAGATGTCGTTCTTGTACGGCGTCCAGTGCGAGATGGTTTCGGAGATGTATTCGCGCAGTTTCCACAAGTTCTGCAACTGCGTTTCGCTCTGGCTCATCACGCCGTCCAGCACCCAGCCCTGCTCGACGCAATGCTCGAAGGTTTCCAGTGCACTGTTGGCCACTTCTTCGGTGGTCGCTTCGAATTCCAGCAGTGCGTAGAACGGGCAATCGGTTTCGAAAGGTGCCGGCACGTCACCACGGCCCATGACTTTGGCCAGAGCTTTGTCGGAGAAGAATTCGAACGCGGTCAGGTCAAGCTTGCCCTGGAAGGCGTGCAACACCGGCATGATCGAGTCGAAATCAGCGGTGCCGAGGACCATCGCGGTGAGGTTTTTCGGCGCACGATCGAGGCGCATGGTCGCTTCGACGACAAAACCGAGGGTGCCTTCAGCACCGATAAACAGCTGACGCAAGTCGTAGCCGGTGGCGTTCTTGATCAGGTCTTTGTTCAGTTCCAGCACATCACCCTTGCCGGTGACCACCTTCATGCCGGCGACCCAGTTGCGGGTCATGCCGTAGCGAATCACCTTGATCCCGCCGGCATTGGTGCCAATATTGCCGCCAATCTGGCTGGAACCTGCCGAAGCGAAATCGACCGGGTAGTACAAGCCTTTCTCTTCGGCGACGTTCTGCAAATGCTCGGTGACCACGCCCGGCTGACAAACGGCGGTGCGGTCGGTGAGGTTCACGTCGAGAATCTGATTCATGTAATCGAACGACACGACCACTTCGCCATTCGCCGCCACGGCAGCGGCGGAAAGCCCGGTGCGCCCGCCCGATGGCACCAGTGCGACCTTGTGCGAGTTGGCCCAACGGACCACCGCCTGCACCTGCTCAATGGTCTTGGGAAACACGATGGCACTTGGCGCCGGGGCGAAGTGTTTGGTCCAATCCTTGCCGTACGCATTCAGGGAGTCGGCGTCGGTCAGGACCTTGCCAGGCTCGACCAGGGTCTTCAGTTCATCAATCAGGGCAGGATTGGTCATCGACAGAACTCTCGAACAATTCATGGTCATCCTGAGAACGCTTCACGTCGCAGGAATGAGTGTTTAGCGGGGAGGCTATGCTAGCATATCGACCCCGCAGGACAGCGCCCAAGGCCAGATCCGCGGAGACGACTTTCTTGTCGTCCGGGTCAGCGTCTGTTGACCATTTCCTGCCATTTTTCTCCGGGATACAGGTTTACGCAGATGAGCAAGACTTCTCTCGATAAGAGCAAGATCAAGTTCCTTCTTCTCGAAGGCGTCCACCAATCGGCTGTCGACGTCCTCAAGGCGGCGGGCTACACCAGCATCGAATACCTGACAGGTTCCTTGCCAGAAGCCCAGCTCAAGGAAAAGATCGCTGACGCTCACTTCATCGGCATTCGTTCGCGCACCCAATTGACCGAAGAGATCTTCGATCACGCGAAGAAGCTGGTAGCGGTCGGCTGTTTCTGCATCGGCACCAACCAGGTTGACCTGAGTGCTGCCCGTGAGCGCGGTATTGCCGTGTTCAACGCGCCGTACTCCAACACCCGCTCCGTAGCGGAACTGGTGCTGGCCGAAGCGATCCTGCTGCTGCGCGGCATCCCGGAGAAAAACGCTTCCTGCCACCGTGGCGGCTGGATCAAATCCGCAGCCAACTCCTTCGAGATCCGTGGCAAGAAACTGGGTATCGTCGGCTACGGCTCGATCGGTACGCAGCTGTCGGTTCTGGCTGAAGGTCTGGGCATGCAGGTGTACTTCTACGACACCGTGACCAAGCTGCCACTGGGCAACGCCACTCAGATCGGTAGCCTGACCGAGCTGCTGGGCATGTCCGACATCGTCACCCTGCACGTTCCGGAAACCGCTGCGACCCAGTGGATGATCGGCGAGAAGGAAATCCGCGCCATCAAAAAGGGCGGCATCCTGATCAACGCGGCGCGCGGTACCGTGGTCGAGCTGGACGCCCTGGCGGACGCGATCAAGGACAAGCACCTGATCGGCGCGGCCATCGACGTGTTCCCGGTGGAGCCACGCTCCAACGACGAAGAGTTCGAAAGCCCGCTGCGTGGCCTCGACAACGTGATCCTGACCCCGCACATCGGTGGTTCGACCGCCGAAGCGCAAGCCAACATCGGTCTGGAAGTGGCAGAAAAACTGGTCAAGTACAGCGACAACGGTACCTCCGTTTCGTCGGTGAACTTCCCGGAAGTGGCCCTGCCGGCTCACCCTGGCAAGCACCGCCTGCTACACATCCACGAGAACATCCCGGGTGTGATGAGCGAGATCAACAAGGTCTTCGCCGAAAACGGCATCAACATCTCCGGTCAGTTCCTGCAGACCAACGAGAAGGTTGGCTACGTGGTGATCGACGTCGACGCCGAGTACTCGGATCTGGCGCAAGAGAAGCTGCAGCACATCAACGGCACTATCCGTAGCCGTGTGTTGTTCTGATTTAGCGTTGAGCGACAAAAAAGGGAGCCTTCGGGCTCCCTTTTTCATGCACGGCGAAAAGGTTATTCGACGTTGACGGTGATTTTTTTCGAGACGATTGGCGGGTCGAACGCCATGTGACCGCTGTCGCCAAGTTCCAGCTGCAAGGTGTGTTGGCCCGGGGCGAGCTTGATGTCAGCCTGGGTCTGCGCCTTGCCGAAGTGCATATGATTGGCATCGGTAGGGACGACCGAACCGGCAGGAACGATTTCCTTGGCGTCGATCAGCAGGTGATGGTGACCGGTGTTTTTGGTGACGTCACCGGCCGGCGCCAGCGCGACGCCCTTGGTACCGAATTTGACGGTAAATGTCTGCGAAACCGTGGCCCCGTCCTCGGGAGAAACGATGAACACTTCGGCGCCTTTTGGTGCCGGTGTCGCCGCACTGGCCAGCACCGAAACACCCATCAGCACACCCGCCAACGCTGCACGTGACATAAAGCTTTTCATTTTCTTCTCCAGTTTTTCCGTAAAATCCGCACGGTCATGACAACTTCATGACCATTCGTTGTCGAAGGCACTCGACAACCATAGCAAAGCGAGCCTGAATCAGAGCGTCGCGATAATGATTTCAAAGGAGTGACCATGCGTTTTCTGCCTGGCCTGATCTGCCTGCTACCCCTTTTGAGCCCTTTGGCTCACGCCGAACTGATTGATGACGTCAACGACCGTGGCGAGCTGCGCATAGCCCTTGAGGCTAATACACCGCCGTTCAATTACAAGGAAGGCGACACACTCACGGGGTTCGAGGTCGAGCTTGGGCAACTGCTGGCCCGGGAGCTGGATGTACGCGCTGACTTCATCGTCACGGATGAGGCAGACCTGCTCCAGGGCGTTGAAAGCGGCAAGTACGACGTTGCGCTCAACCACATAGCACTGACATCCGAACTCAAGGATCGTTTCGACTTCAGCGAGTCTTACGGCAAGGTCGATTCGCAGTTACTGGCGAAAAAAGACGAGCAGCCACGGCCGATGGTGCTGGTGCAGGCGTTGACGGAAGAGAAGCCGAAAGTGGCAGAGCCGGTGGAATTGGCGATTCCGTTTCAGAAGGGTAATCCGGCATTTCAGGCCAGCCTTGCGAGTGCGATGCAGCGGATCAGGGCGGATGGACGTTTGGCAGCGCTGACCGAGAAGTGGTTGAAACCTTAAAAGCCCCTCACCCTAACCCTCCCGAAACGTCGGACCGCCCGTAGGTAGAGGGGACTGATTTGGGGTTGCTTTAGAGATACGCCGACCTGGGATGGCTATACCGAATCCGAAATCGACTGGTCATGGCTTTGTCGATTCCATAATCGATCGGTCATGGCTGTGTCGAATCCATAGTCGATAAGGTCTTCCAGGTCGATGCAAGACGTCAGACACCTCGGTCGGCCCCCTCTCCCTCCGGGAGAGGGCTGGGGTGAGGGCAACGATTCCGGATCAGCCCAAAGCCGCCAGAGCCACCGCCGCCTCAGGCAATTCAAGCTCACTGAAAACCTGCACACCATGACGCTTGAGCAACGCGGCCGTCACGCCCTCACCAGAGATTTTGACCCCGCTGAACGTCCCGTCATACGTCAGCAGATTCCCGCAAGAAGGACTGTTGGCCTTAAGCACCGCCACGCGGATGCCATATTTCTGCACCAGTTCCAGTGCCTGCCGCGCACCATCGAGAAACTGCGCACTGACATTTTCGCCCTCAGTGGTGATCACCGCCGCGACACCATCGAGCACTTCACCGCCCTGCCCGCCCGGGATCTCCGCCGCCGCCCGTGGCGTTGGCAAACCACCCGCAACCTCCGGACACAACGGCACCACCCGCCCTTCGGCAATCCACTGTTCAAGCAAATCAAACGGCCCGCTCGCACCACCGTCATAACGCACGCGATGACCCAACAGGCAGCGGCTGACCAGAATCTTGTCCATATCAGAACGGCTCGTTGCCACGGCGACGAAACCAGCCAGTCAGCGACAGGCGCTCGCGGTTCGCCGGCAGCACTTCATGAGGCACCTCACCAGAGAGAAACACCACCAGACACCCGCCAGTAGGCTGCACGTCATGCACGCGCTCATCATTCAGGTACATGCGCAACTGACCGCCATCCTCCGGCAGCCAAGCGTCATTGAGGTAGACCACCACCGACACCATGCGCTTGTCATCGTCGCGAAAACGGTCGACATGCCGGCGATAAAAAGCGCCGGGCGGATACAAGGCGAAATGGCACTCAAAATCCTCAAGACCGAGAAACAGGCCACGGTTGAGCGCCTCACGCAGGCTTTCCATCAAGTTCAGATAGCGGTCGCTGGACTCGGCTTGGCCCGGGTCGATCCACTGAATGTGGTCGCCACGAATCCCCTCGCGGATCTCCGAAAACGGCCCACGCCCCACCGCCGCCGGCGCCAGTTCACCCTCGGCTTCACGTTTGCGGCACTCGGCCGCCAGCTCGCGGGTCAAACCGGCGGGCAGGAATATGTTCTGCTGCGACCAGCCGTGTTCGGCCAGGTCATCGACAATGCGTAACAGCAGTGGGTGTTCAGAGGATATTTGCATGGCGCGCATAGTATGTCGGCGGCAACAAATCCGACAGAGCCACGCGGCGGCTTGCTACGAATTCTCGACAAGTACCGGCACCGCACGGAGAATAGTCCGCTGCTGACAGGAGTCCCTATGCGCCGTTTGCTTTTTTCACTGTTGATGTTCTGCGTTTTGCCCGCCTGGGCGGACGGCCACGATCAGTTGTACAAGGTCGCCGGCTGGCCAGATCAACGTGCGCATTTCAATGACGCCCTGACGGCCGCACAGCAGCGCTATCAGAACAGCCTGCCGCCGGCGGTGTTTCAAGCATTGGTGAACAACAGTAATCAGCGCTTCGCGCCGCAGGCTGTCGATCAACGTGCCGAAGCGCAACTGCGGCAGAAGCTTGCCGACCCGAAACCGGCGCTGACCTTCTTTCAATCACCGCTGGGCAAGAAAATCGTCGCAGCCGAATTGCTGGCGACCCGGCGCGATCAATTGGCGAAAAATGCCAAGGGTCTGCCAAAGATGCAGGCCAGCGACAGCCGTCTGCTGATCATCGGCCACCTCGCGCAAGCCTTGCCGGCCCGTGAAGCTGGCGCCGAAGTGAGCTTGGCGATTGCTGGTGTGGCGGCGGACAGCTTGAGTTCGATGATTCCGGGGCTGCTCGGTGGTGGTCAGGCGCAAGGTATGCTCAACGGTCAGCGCCAGCGTTTGATGGATCAGATTGGCGCGGACATGAACAACACGTTGCTCTACGTCTATCGCGATTTGTCGGATGAAGAGCTGGAAGAGTTTGCGACGTTTGCCGAGTCGACTGAAGGCAAGGCCTACTATCAGGCGGCACTGGCGGCGATTCGCGCAGGGTTGGCGGTCGGGCAATGAGCTTCAGCGCCTGACTTGCCAGCGATGGGGCCTTCAGCTTCACTAGAGATTCCGGCCTCTGATGCGCTTGCTGAGAAACTCGAAATACTCCTCCCGCATCTCCGCCGTCTCATTCGCCAGATGATGCCGCGCCTCGGCTAACAACAAGATCTGCGGCCGATCAAACTTCCATTTCAACACCTGTAGATTGTGCTGCCAGTCGACGGTCATGTCCGCCTGCCCCTGAATGATCAGTGGCCGCCGCGGACTCTTCTTCGCGTGCTCGACGCGGATGATCCAACGCGATAACGCCCCCACCCATTTCGTCGGCAAGCGTCGTGGCTGCAACGGATCGGCCTGCAGAAACGGCAGGAAATCCGGGTCGTTGGAATTCTCGCTGAAGCGTCGCGCGACACCCCTGACGAAAGGCCTGAGCAGGTAATAACTCAGCTGCGACCAGCCCCACGCCCGTGGCCGCACCAGCGGCGCCATCAAAATCACCTGGCCCTGCGCCGGGCTGTTTTCAGCATGGTTGAGCAGGTGATCGACCACAATCGCCCCGCCAGTGCTCTGCCCGCACAAATGCCACGGCTGCGGCAGGGCGATCGACTGCGCCTCGGCGAACAACGCTTGCAGGACGTCCTGATACTCGGAGAAATCGCGAATGCTCGCGCGCGGCCCGCTCGACAGACCATGCCCCGGCAAATCGCAGGCGATCACCGCGAAGTCCTGATCCAGCGCCCACTCGATCACATGCCGATACAGCCCGGTGTGATCGTAGTAGCCGTGCAGCAGAAACAGCGTCGCCTTGACCTTCTCCGGCCACCAGCAATGGCTGACCACTTCATAACCATCGACTTCGAAACGGCCCATGCCACGCCAGACATCGCGATGGGGAAAATCGGTTTGATAAAACTGCTGGTACGCCTTCGCCTCGTCCGACAACGGCTGCCACTCGGCCAAAGGCTTGAGGCTGGCGCGGATTTGATCGGGGTCGAAAGTGGCAGACATAAGGCAATTCCAAAGCGGTAAACAGACTTTATCGGCCTGCGATATTCATCTGTAGTGACAGACATGGCAAGCTAGCCGACCTTTCGAGGATCGAAAACCATGCGTTCGCCCTACCGCACCGCACTGTTTGCCAGCCTGCTCGCGCTGATTTGCGCCGGGGTGCTGTGGGCGGCGTATGACTGGTTTCAGGGGCGTTATCTGCGAGCGTTCAGCGAACACACGGCGGTATTTTCCGGTGATCCGCTGCGCCTGCCGGACAACCTCGCCGGCCCTGGCAAGATTCGCCTGGTGCACTTCTGGGACCCGGCCTGCCCGTGCAACGTCGGCAATCAACAGCACCTGACCGAGATGGTCGAGCAGTTTGGCGCCAAAGGCGTGGAGTTCTTCGCTGTGCAGAAGGCTGGCAGCCACGGTCAGTTGCCGGCAACCCTCAGCAGCCTGAAAACCATCACGATATTGCCCGGCTCCGAACAGGTACCCGCCAGCCCGGCCGTGGCGATCTGGGATCGCAGCGGCAAACTGGCCTACTTCGGTCCGTACAGCGAAGGCCTCACCTGCAATTCCAGCAACAGCTTTATCGAACCGATTTTGAATGCCCTGACGGAAGATCGCCCAGTCAGTGCCACGCACACCCTGGCGGTCGGGTGTTACTGCCCGTGGCCGGTGGAGACGCAGTAAGGCATTCCGGACTTTTCAAGGACAGCGCTGCACGGCACTGAAGGTCTGTGCTAATTGTTTGCAGCCCGACGGGCGGCATCCCGCCTGCACAAGGAGTCACCATGAAGCGCGTGTTCACCGTACTTGCCCTGCTCATCGTTGTTCTGCTTGTCGGCGTCGGCGGGTATGTCTACAGCAAACAACCGACGCGCCAGGGTCAGGTCGAGCTGCGCAACCTGCAGGGTTCGGTGACCGTGCGCTACGACGAACGCGGCGTGCCGCACATTCGCGCCGAGAACGAAACCGACCTCTATCGCGCCCTCGGTTATGTGCATGCCCAGGATCGCCTGTTCCAGATGGAAGCCATGCGCCGCCTCGCCCGGGGCGAACTGGCCGAAGTGCTCGGGCCGAAACTGCTCGACACCGACAAACTGTTCCGCAGCCTGCGCATTCGTGAGCGCGCCGCCAGTTACGTCGCCAGTCTCGATAAACAGTCGCCGGCGTGGAAGGGCCTGCAAGCCTATCTGGATGGCATCAACCAATATCAGGACAGCCACGCTGCACCGATCGAGTTTGACGTGCTGGGCATCCCCAAACGGCCGTTCACCGCCGAAGACAGCATCAGCGTCGCCGGCTACATGGCCTATAGCTTTGCCGCGGCGTTTCGCACCGAACCGCTGCTGACCTACGTGCGCGATCAGCTCGGCGCCGATTACCTCAACGTTTTCGACCTCGACTGGCAGCCCAAAGGCGTGCTGGTCAACGGTCACGCCAAGCCTGCGCCGGCCCTCGCCGCTGGCGACTGGAAGGACCTCAACGCCCTCGCCCGCCTCAGCGAACAGGCGTTGATCGACAACGGTCTGCCGCAGTTCGAAGGAAGTAATGCTTGGGTCATCGCGGGCAGCCGCAGCCAGAGCGGCAAGCCATTGCTGGCGGGTGATCCGCACATTCGTTTCTCGGTGCCGTCGGTGTGGTACGAAGCGCAATTGTCGGCGCCCGGCTTCGAGTTGTACGGCCATCATCAGGCGCTGGTGCCGTTTGCGTTTCTCGGTCACAACCTCGATTTCGGCTGGAGCCTGACCATGTTCCAGAACGACGATCTCGATCTGATCGCCGAGAAGGTCAACCCGGATAATCCGAATCAGGTCTGGTATCGCGGCCAGTGGACCGACATGGTAGTCACGCAACAGCAGATCAACGTGAAGGGGCAGTCGCCGGTGACCCTGACCCTGCGCCAATCGCCCCACGGCCCTATCGTCAACGATGCGCTCGGCAACGCTGCCGGCAAAACGCCGATTGCCATGTGGTGGGCCTTTCTCGAAACACCGAACCCGATCCTCGAAGGCTTCTACCAGCTCAATCGCGCCGACACCCTGGCCAAGGCCCGCGCCGCTGCCGCAAAAGTCCAGGCGCCGGGGCTGAACCTGGTTTACGCCAACGCCAAGGGCGACATCGCCTGGTGGGCTTCGGCATTGCTGCCCAAGCGCCCGGCCGGGGTGCGGCCGGAATTCATGCTCGACGGCAGCAGCAATCAGGCCGACAAGGACGGTTTCTACCCGTTCAGCGCCAACCCGCAGGAAGAAAACCCGGCGCGCGGCTACATCGTCTCGGCCAACTTCCAGCCCATGTCGCCGACGGGAATGGAGATTCCCGGTTACTACAACCTCGCCGATCGCGGTCAGCAACTGAACCGGCAGCTCAGCGACAAGAGCGTGAAGTGGACCAACGAGGCCAATCAGAAGCTGCAACTGGGCACCACCACCGGTTACGGCCCGCGCTTGCTCGCGCCGTTGCTGCCGGTGCTGCGTGAGGTGGTCAGCGATCCGGCGCAACTGAAACTGGTCGAGCAACTGGCGCAGTGGCCAGGCGACTATCCGCTGGATTCGGTCAGCGCGACGGTATTCAACCAGTTCCTCTACGACCTGGCCGATGCGGCGATGCGTGATGAGTTGGGCAATGACTTCTTCGAGACATTACTGTCGACGCGGGTGATCGATGCGGCGCTGCCGAAACTGGCGGCGAATGCCGATTCACCGTGGTGGGACAACCGCAGCACGCCGAACAAGGAGACCCGCGCCGATATCGTCCGCGCGGCGTGGCAGGCGAGCATGCAGCACTTGAAGCTGACCCTGGGCGATAACTCTGCCGAGTGGAAATGGGGCGCTGCGCACACGCTGACTCACGGCCATCCGTTGGGACAGCAGAAGCCGCTGGATCGGATTTTCAACGTTGGGCCGTTTGCGGCGCCGGGCAGTCATGAAGTGCCGAACAACCTTTCAGCGAAGATCGGCCCGGCGCCATGGCCGGTGACGTATGGGCCGTCGACGCGGCGCTTGGTGGATTTTGCCGATCCGGCGCATGGGTTAACGATTAACCCGGTTGGGCAGAGCGGTGTGCCGTTCGACAGTCACTATGACGATCAGGCTGAGGCGTATGTCGACGGGATGTATGTGCAGGCGCATTTCAATGACGAAGAGGTGACGGCGAATACGCGCAGTACCTTGAAGCTGTTGCCGATGCGGGCACCGTAAAAGCCCCTCACCCTAGCCCTCCCGAAACGTCGGACCGCCCAGAAGGAGAGGGGACTGATTGGGGGATGCTCAAGGTTTACAGCGACCTGACACTGCTTTACCGAATCCATAATCGCTAAGGTCTTTCAGGTCGATGTATCACGCCAGACACTGCGGTCGGCCCCCTCTCCCTCTGGGCGGTCCGACGTTTCGGGAGGGCTGGGGTGAGGGTAAGGGTCAAAGCATCACCGCAAAATTCAGCCGAAACTGCTGCGGCGTAACCCCCAACCGCCGGTTAAACACCCCACGCATATGCTGCGCATCGCGAAACCCGCACTGATACGCCACAGTCTTCAACGGCGCCGCCGTGCTCTCCAGCATCACCCGCGCCGCATCCACCCGCGCCCGCTCGACAAACTCCGCCGGCGTCACCTTCGCCTCACGAGCAAACACCCGAGAAAAGTTACGCGCACTCATGTTCGCCGCATTGGCCAGATCGGCGATCGTCAGATCACCCGTGAGATTGGCCAACACATACAACTGCACCATCGCCACCGCCGACGTCGGCTCTGCATGCGGCGTGAGGAACGGGCTGAACTGCGACTGGCCACCAGACCGCTGGGTGAACACCACCAGCCGTTTAGCCACGCTCAGCGCCACTTCAGCACCGTGATCACGCGCCAGCAGGTAGAGCGACAGATCAATCCCCGCCGTGACCCCGGCCGAGGTATAGAGCGTGCCGTCCTCGACATACAAGCGATCAGCCTCGACCTGCGTCGTCGGACACAACTGCGCCAACGCCTCGGCGTCATTCCAGTGCGTAGTCACGGTGCGCCCCTCCAGCAACCCCGCGCGCGCGAGCGTGAACGCGCCGTTGCAGATCGAACCAAAACGCTGCGCCCGTGCACAGGCCTCACGCAGCCAACCGTCGAACGTCGCGCCGAAATCCATGAACGGCAATTGTGGCCCACCGGCGACCAGCAGCAGATCGTAGGCGTCGAGTGCTTCGCTGAAATGCCGATGGGCATTCAGGTTCAAACCGTTGGAGCAGGCCATCGGGCCGTGTTCGACGCCGATCACTTCGAGCCGATAGTGATCCTCGGCCGCCAGGAAGCGATTGGCCTCGGCGAACACATCCATCGGGCCGCTGACATCCAGTGACTGCACTCCGGCGAACACGACGATGGCGACGGTTTTGCTCATGGCTGTGGATTCCCCCTTTAAGAGCAAAAGATCGCAGCCTGCGGCAGCTCCTACAGGTGTCCGCGTTCCCATGTAGGAGCTGCCGAAGGCTGCGATCTTTTAGCTTGGCACGATTTGCAGGTCGATTGGCAAGGATCGCAGCCATGCATCGATTGTCCCCTTTCAGCGTCGGGAACAGACTTTCCCCAGCAGCGCCACAACGGCGTTTCAGTGAGGAAACCTGCCATGAGCACAACCATCGCCGGCATCAAAATCCCCGACAGCGCCCTCGTCCGGGCCACCACCGAGTACATCCGCGACATCGAATCCGACCTGCTCTACCACCACTCGCGGCGGGTATTTTTGTTCGGCGCACTGAGCGGTGAACGCCAACAACTGGCCTACGATCCGGAGCTGCTCTACGTCGGCGCGATGTTCCACGACCTCGGCCTGGTCGAAGGTCATCGCAGTGATGACGAGCGTTTCGAAGTGGACGGTGCCAACGCGGCGGCGGCGTTTCTCAAACCGTACGGGCTCAGCGATGACGATATCGAACAGGTGTGGCTGTCGATTGCCCTGCACACCACGCCGGGCGTACCGAAGCATCTGCGTCCGACCGTGGCGCTGGTCACTGCAGGTGTCGAGATGGATGTACTCGGAATGGACTACGCCGCGTTCAGCACTGTGCAGCGCGAAGCGGTGGTGCATGCGCACCCGCGCGGGGAAGGCTTCAAGGAGTGCATCATCTGCGCGTTTGCCGAGGGTTTGCGCCATCGTCCGCAGACCACGTTCGGCAATGTGAAGACCGATGTGCTGAAGGATCAGGAGCCGGGGTTCAAGCCGATGAACTTTGTCGAGGTCATCCGCCACTCACCCTGGACTGCCTAAAACCCATGTAGGAGTGAGCCTGCTCGCGATGGCGTCCTGTCAGTTGGAAATTTCCTGACTGACACTCCGCTATCGCGAGCAGGCTCACTCCTACAGTTTGAATTGGGTTGGTCTCGAGAATGAGGCCAACCCATTAGTGCTTACGCGGCTTCCGGGCTTGGTGCGCGACGCACGTCCGGCTGCTTCCACGAATCGGCAGCGCTTTCTTCGATGGCTTGCTGGATGGCTTTCTTGCGCGCTTCTTCGGCACGGCGGCTGAAGAACCAGACCATGAAGGTCACGATCGACACCGCCAGCAGAATCAGACTGGCCACGGCGTTGATCTCGGGCTTCACGCCCAGACGCACCGCCGAGAACACTTCCATCGGCAGGGTCGTCGAACCCGGACCGGAAACGAAGCTCGCCAGCACCAGGTCATCCAGCGACAGCGCGAACGACATCATGCCGCCCGCCGCCAGCGATGGCGCGATCATCGGGATGGTGATCAGGAAGAACACCTTCCACGGCCGCGCACCGAGGTCCATCGCCGCTTCTTCGATCGACAGGTCCAGCTCACGCAGACGCGCCGACACCACCACCGCCACATACGCCGCACAGAATGTGGTGTGGGCGATCCAGATGGTGACGATGCCACGTTCCTGCGGCCAGCCGATCATCTGCGCCATGGCCACGAACAGCAGCAACAGCGACAGACCGGTGATCACTTCCGGCATTACCAATGGCGCCGTCACCAGACCGCCGAACAGCGTACGGCCCTTGAAGCGAGTGATGCGCGTCAGCACGAACGCCGCCAGTGTGCCCAGCGCCACCGCAGCAACTGCGGTGTAGCAGGCGATTTCCAGCGAGCGCAGCACCGAGCCCATCAGTTGGGTGTTGTCGAGCAACCCGACGTACCACTTGATCGACCAGCCGCCCCACACCGTTACCAGTTTCGAGGCGTTGAACGAGTAGATCACCAGGATCAGCATCGGCAGGTAGATGAACAACAAACCGATGACCAGCATCAGGCTGGAGAAACGGATGCGCTTCATTCTTTGCCCTCCATTTCTTTGGCCTGACTGCGGTTGAACAGAATGATCGGCACAATCAGGATCGCCAGCATCACCACTGCCAGCGCGGATGCCACCGGCCAGTCACGGTTATTGAAGAACTCTTGCCAGAGCACTTTACCGATCATCAGGGTTTCCGGACCGCCGAGCAGTTCCGGGATCACGAACTCACCGACCACCGGGATGAACACCAGCATGCAGCCGGCAATAATGCCGTTCTTGGACAGCGGGATGGTGATTTTCCAGAAACTGTTGAAGGTGCTCGAACCCAAGTCCGATGCGGCTTCGAGCAGACTGTTGTCGTGCTTCACCAGGTTGGCGTACAGCGGCAGGATCATGAACGGCAGGTACGAGTAAACGACACCGATGTACACCGCAAGGTTGGTGTTGAGGATCTGCAGTGGCTCGTCGATGAAACCCATGCTCATCAGGAAACCGTTGAGCAAACCGTTGTTGCTGAGGATGCCCATCCACGCGTAAACGCGGATCAGGATCGCCGTCCACGTCGGCATCATGATCAGCAGCACCAGCACCGTTTGCAGCTCTTTACGGGCGGTGGCGATGGCGTAGGCCATCGGGTAGCCGATCACCAGACAGAGGATGGTGCTGATCAGCGCCATCTTCAGCGAGCCGAGGTAAGCGGCGATGTACAACTCGTCGCCCGCCAGCATTGCGTAGTTGCCCAGGTTCAGCAGCAGTTGCAGCTTCTGCTCGGCGTACGTGTAGATCTCGGTGTACGGCGGGATGGCCACGTCGGCTTCGGCGAAGCTGATCTTCAGAACGATGAAGAACGGCAGCATGAAGAACAGGAACAGCCAGATGAACGGGACCCCGATGACCAGTTGGCGGCCATTGGGGATTATTCGGTTGATGCGGCGTTTGAATTTGCGCATGTTCATGAGCGAAGTACCACGCCGCTGTCGTCTTCCCACCACACGTAAACCTGATCGCCCCAGGTCGGACGCGCGCCACGGCGCTCGGCGTTGGCGACGAACGACTGCACCAGTTTGCCGCTCGGCAATTCTACGTAGAACACCGAGTGCCCGCCGAGGTAGGCGATGTCGTGGACTTTGCCGCTCGACCAGTTGTATTCGCAGGTCGGTTGATCGGCGGTAACCAGCAGCTTCTCCGGACGGATCGCGTAAGTCACGGACTTGTCCTGCACCGAGGTGCTGATGCCGTGGCCGACGTAGATCTGCCGATCGAGATCTTTGCAGGTAATGGTTGCGTGGCCTTCAGCGTCGTCGATCACTTCGCCTTCGAAGATGTTGACGTTGCCGATGAATTCGCAGACCAAGCGGCTGGTCGGGGTTTCGTAGATGTCGATCGGGCTGCCGATCTGGGCGATCCAGCCCAGGTGCATGATCGCGATGCGCTCGGCCATGGTCATGGCCTCTTCCTGATCGTGGGTCACCATCACGCAGGTCACACCGACGCGCTCGATGATCTCGACCAGTTCCAGCTGCATCTGCGAACGCAGTTTCTTGTCCAGTGCGCCCATCGGCTCATCGAGTAGCAACAGTTTCGGCCGCTTCGCCAGCGAACGTGCCAGCGCCACGCGCTGACGCTGACCGCCGGACAGTTGATGCGGCTTGCGTTTGGCGTACTGGCTCATCTGCACCAGCTTGAGCATCTCGGCCACGCGAGCATCGACTTCAGCGGCCGGAATCTTGTCCTGCTTGAGGCCGAAGGCGATGTTCTGCGCCACGGTCATGTGCGGGAACAAGGCGTACGACTGGAACATCATGTTGATCGGACGTTCGTACGGCGGCATGTCGGTGATGTCGACGCCGTCGAGGAAAATGCGCCCCTCCGTGGGCCGTTCGAACCCTGCCAGCATCCGCAGCAGAGTGGATTTGCCCGATCCCGAACCGCCGAGCAGGGCGAAGATTTCGCCCTTTTTGATTTCCAGGGACACATCGTCCACGGCAATCGTCTCGTCGAACTTCTTCGTGACCCGGTCGATTTTGACCAACACCTGTTTCGGTGTCTGGTCGCCCTCGAGGGCTTTCTTATAGGCGCCGGAGGCAACTGCCATTTACGAAACTCCCAGAAAAAAACAGTGCAGTTCGCCCCGCAAGGCGAACCCAGGATAGTGTGTGCCTTACATCCCCGACTTGACCTTGGTCCAGCTGCGGGTCATCAGGCGCTGAATGTTCGGTGGCAACTCGATCGACACATAAGCCTTGTCGATAACGGCCTGCGGCGGATACACCGACGCATCGGTGCGGATGGATTGCTCCATCAACTTGTCCGCACCCGGATTAGGGTTGGCATAACCGACGTAATCACTGACCTGAGCGATCACCTCAGGTTTCAGCAGATAGTTGATGAAGGCATGGGCCTGCTTCACGTTCGACGAATCCTTGGGGATTGCCAGCATGTCGAACCACAGCGCACCACCTTCTTTCGGCACCACGTAGGCGATGTTCACGCCCTTCTTGGCTTCGGCTGCGCGGTTCTTCGCCTGGAAGATATCGCCAGAGAAACCGATGGCCACGCAGATGTCGCCGTTGGCCAGATCACCGATGTATTTCGAGGAGTGGAAGTAGGTCACGTAAGGACGCACCGCGAGCAATTTGTCGGTGGCTTTTTCGTAATCCTTCGGATTGGTGCTGTTGGCATTCAGGCCCAGATAGTTGAGCACGGTCGGCATCATTTCATCCGCCGAATCGAGGAATGCCACACCGCAGCTTTGCAGCTTCTTGATGTTCTCAGGCTCGAACAAAACGCCCCACGAATCGATCTTGTCGACACCCAGAACGGCCTTCACTTTATCGACGTTGTAACCGATGCCGTTGGTGCCCCACAGGTACGGCACGGCGTACAGGTTGCCCGGATCGTTCTGCTCCAGACGCTTGAGCAGCGCCGGGTCGAGATTGGAATAATTTGGCAACTGCGACTTGTCGAGTTTCTGGAACGCGCCGGCCTTGATCTGCTTGCCGAGGAAGTGGTTCGACGGCACGACCACGTCGTAACCGGTACGCCCGGCCAGCAGTTTGCCTTCCAGGGTTTCGTTGGAATCGAACACGTCATAGACCGGTTTGATCCCGGTGGCTTTCTGGAAGTCGGCCAGGGTGGTCTCGCCGATGTAATCGGACCAGTTATAAATATGCACCGTACCGGCGGCCTGGGCTCCGACAGCAATCGTCAGGCCGGCAGTGGCCAGCAGGGCTTTGCGCAAAGAAGAAAAAATAGGCAAGTGGAGGTCCTCTAAATTAGTTGGGCCCAAGTTGCCCCGCGCTGCATGACAGCCGTGGCTGCCCGGCAACAAAACCGGCGCGCAACTTACCCTCGAAAAACCGTTCCTGCAAAACTTCCTGTCATTTAATTGATCCGCTGGCCGCCTTCGCGGGAGACGACGGCCAGCGGTTGTTGCTTCAAACCGGGTTATTTACCGGATTTGATCTTGGTCCAGCTGCGAGTGATCAGGCGCAGGGTCGCTGCGTCCAGGTCGCTGATCGCATAGAGCTGTTTCTTCACTTCAGCCGATGGGTAGATGCTCGGATCGCTGGTGATGTCTTTGTCGACCAGTGGCGTAGCAGCTTTGTTGCCGTTCGGGAAACGCACGGCGTTGGTGATGCCGGCCATCACTTGCGGCTCAAGCAGGTAGTTCATGAACTTGTAGGCGGCTTCGACGTTTTCGGCATCCTTGGGAATGGCGACCATGTCGTAGAACGTGCCAGCACCTTCTTTTGGAATGGTGTATGCCAGCTTGACCTTGTCACCGGCTTCCTGGGCGCGGGTCTTGGATTGTTCCAGGTCACCCGAGTAACCGACGGCGACGCAGATGTTGCCGTTGGCCAGGTCGGAGATGTACTTGGAGGAATGGAAGTAGGCAACCGAAGGACGAATTTTCAGGAACAGGTCTTCGGCGGCTTTCAGGTCAGCCTTGTCTTTGCTGTTGGTCGGCTTGCCCAGGTAGTGCAACGCCGCCGGAATCATTTCGGTCGGTGCGTCGAGGAAGCTTACGCCGCAGCTTTTGAGCTTCTCGATGTTTTCCGGCTTGAACACCACGTCCCAGGAATCGATCTTGTCGATGCCCAGCGCGGCCTTGACCTTGGCCGGGTTGTAGCCGATGCCGATCGAGCCCCACATGTACGGGAACGCGTGCTTGTTGCCTTGGTCGCTGGCATCGCCAACAGCCTTGAGCAGGTCTTCGTCGAGGTTCTTCCAGTTCGGCAGCTTGGACTTGTCCAGCTCCTGGTAAACACCGGCTTTGATCTGCTTGGCGAGGAAGTTATTGGAAGGCACCACGATGTCGTAACCGGACTTGCCGGCCAGCAGCTTGGCTTCCAGGGTTTCGTTGCTGTCGAAGACGTCATAGACGACTTTGATCCCGGTGGCTTTTTCGAAGTTGGCCACGGTGTCCGGGGCGATATAGTCGGACCAGTTGTAGACGTGCAACACCTTGTCGTCCGCCTGCGCCGCAGCCGCCATGACTCCCATCAGGGACATGGCGAGCAGAGTCTTGCCAGCGAGCTTTTTGCCTAATGCCTTCATGCGTTAATGCTCCAAATTTTTCTTTTTTGAACCACTTTGTTCAGCGGCCGAACCCGGACAACTGGAACCGCGGCTAGTCTGGCAAGATCCGAGGCGGTCTTTCAAGAAAAGACCAGCCTTTCTGACAGCTTTAAGCGCGAGCGCCACGGCTCCCCCGCTCAAAGCCTAGCACTTAGCCCTGCAACGCACTGAGGGTCAGGTCCAGACACTTGCGTGCCTTTGTAACCAGCTCATCGATTTCCGCTTTGCTGATCACCAGCGGCGGCGCAATGATCATGGTGTCGCCCACAGCGCGCATGATCAGGCCGTTGTCGAAGCAGAACTGGCGGCAGATCATGCCGACGCCCTTGCCTTCGTAACGCTTGCGCGTGGCCTTGTCCTGCACCAGCTCGATCGCGCCCAACAGACCGACTCCGCGAACTTCACCCACCAACGGGTGATCGTTCAGTTCCCGCAGACGTTTCTGCAAATACGGTGCCGTTTCGTTGTGCGCGTTCTCGATAATTTTTTCATCACGCAAGATGCGGATGTTTTCCAGGCCCACCGCTGCTGCCACCGGGTGACCGGAGTAAGTGAAGCCGTGATTGAAATCGCCGCCTTCATTGAGCACCGCCACCACGGAGTCGCGAACGATCAGGCCACCCATCGGGATGTAGCCGGAGGTCAGGCCTTTGGCGATGGTCATCATGTCCGGCTTGAGATCGTAAAAATCACTGCCGAACCACTCACCGGTACGACCGAAACCGCAAATCACTTCGTCGGCGACAAAGAGGATGTCGTACTTGGCGAGGATTTCCTTGATGCGCGGCCAGTAGCTGTCGGGCGGAATGATCACACCGCCGGCGCCCTGGATCGGCTCGGCAATAAAGGCACCGACGTTGTCGACGCCGACTTCGAGAATTTTCTCTTCCAGCTGATTGGCCGCCCAGATACCGAACTCTTCCGGCGACATTTCGCCGCCTTCGGCGAACCAGTACGGCTGCGCGATATGGACGATGCCCGGGATCGGCAAGTCGCCTTGTTCGTGCATATACGTCATGCCACCGAGGCTCGCGCCGGCCACGGTCGAACCGTGATAACCGTTCTTGCGGCTGATGATGACTTTCTTGTTCGGCTGGCCTTTGATCGCCCAGTAGTGCCGGACCATGCGCAGCATGGTGTCGTTGCCTTCGGAGCCGGAACCGGTGAAGAACACGTGGTTCATGCCTTGCGGTGCCACGTCGGCAATGGCCTTGGCCAGTTCCAGCGCCGGCGGGTGCGCGGTCTGGAAGAACAGGTTGTAGTACGGCAGTTCGCGCATCTGTTTGGCAGCCGCGTCGGCCAGCTCATCGCGACCATAACCGATGGCCACACACCACAGACCGGCCATGCCGTCGAGAATCTTGTTGCCTTCGCTGTCCCACAGGTAAACGCCCTTGGCGTTGGTGATGATCCGCGGGCCTTTCTCTTTCAGCTGCTTGAAGTCGCTGAACGGGGCCAGGTGATGATCATTGCTGAGTGCTTGCCACTCGCGGGTTTGCGGGTTGTTGCTGGTCATGCCAATTCTCCTTGTTATCGGTGAAGGCGCGGCCGGTGAGGACCGCGCCCGGCGTATCAGACGGCGAAGAGCAGGTACTCACGCTCCCAGGAACTGATCACGCGCTTGAAGTTTTCATGCTCGGCCCGTTTTACCGCGACGTAGCCTGTGATGAAGGTTTTGCCCAGGTACTTCTCGATGGTCGCGCTGTTTTCCATACGCTCCAGCGCATCTTCGATGGTCAGCGGCAGGCGCAGGTTGCGGCGCTCGTAACCACGGCCCACCACTGGCGCGCTCGGGTTGAGGCCTTCGACCATGCCGATATAGCCGCAGAGCAGGCTCGCGGCGATCGCCAGGTACGGGTTGGCGTCAGCGCCCGGCAGGCGGTTTTCCACACGGCGGTTCTGCGGGCCGGCATCCGGTACGCGCAGGCCGACGGTGCGGTTTTCTTCGCCCCACTCGACGTTCACCGGTGCCGAGGTGTCCGGCAGGAAGCGGCGGAACGAGTTGACGTTCGGTGCGAACAACGGCAACAGCTCAGGAATCAGTTTCTGCAAACCACCGATGTGGTGCAGGAACAACTGGCTCATGGTCCCGTCTTCATTAGAGAAGACGTTCTTGCCGGTCTCGATGTCGATGATGCTCTGGTGCAAGTGCATCGCACTGCCCGGCTCGCCGGTCATCGGTTTGGCCATAAATGTCGCGGCTACATCGTGCTTGAGCGCGGCTTCGCGCATGGTGCGTTTGAACACCAGGATCTGGTCGGCCAGCGACAGTGCGTCGCCGTGACGGAAGTTGATTTCCATCTGCGCCGTGCCGTCTTCGTGGATCAGCGTGTCGAGATCCAGCTCCTGCAGTTCGCACCAGTCGTAGACGTCCTCGAACAGCGGGTCGAATTCGTTCGCCGCTTCGATCGAGAACGACTGACGACCGATTTCCGGACGGCCCGAGCGACCAATCGGCGGCTGCAACGGATAGTCCGGGTCGTCGCTGCGCTTGGTCAGGTAGAACTCCATTTCCGGCGCCACGATTGGCTGCCAGCCCTTGTCGGCATAGAGCTTGAGAACTTTCTTGAGGACGTTGCGCGGCGACAGCTCGATCGGGTTGCCTTGCTTGTCGTAGGTGTCGTGGATCACCTGCGCGGTCGGCTCGATGGCCCACGGCACCATGTACACCGCGTTCTGGTCAGGGCGGCAGATCATGTCGATGTCGGCCGGGTCGAGCAGTTCGTAATAGATGTCGTCTTCGACGTAGTCGCCGGTCACGGTCTGCAACAGCACGCTTTCTGGCAGACGCATGCCTTTTTCGGCGATGAACTTGTTGGTCGGCGAGATCTTGCCCCGGGTGATACCGGTCAAGTCGGCGATCATGCATTCGACTTCTGTGATCTTGTGGTCTTTCAACCAATCGGTGAGCTGGTCGAGGTTGTTACTCATAAATGCCTCTGGGCTGAGTCTCCTGACAGAATGTCAGGCAAAGTTTGACGCTTGGAGCGTCGCGTTAAAGGGGGCTTGCTCGCGCAGTGCCGGCTTACGCCCGGCACCGCGCATAGACAATGAAAGAGGAGCTTACCTGCCCTTTACGCTGGCGTTGCATTTCCTGTGCACAGTCCAGGCGTGCAGAATCATGAGCACGGCTGGGCAAGCGGCACAGGCTTTGAGGGTGAAAGCGATCTATATTGGAAGGGGACGCCATAAACAGGATGCTTTCCCGTACGTCCAGAATATCGGACGCTGGCGTTTGAACGGCCATGGACGGGAATATCGTCGGCAACTGGCGAGCCATGCTGGCTGCGCTACGGACGGATTGGTCGCCACTGATGTGATGAGCATGCAGACCGGACTGTTGCGAGCAGTCGGTGATGCCGATTAACGGCAGGCGAGACATGAAGCACCCCGGTATTATTGCTGTTATGGGTTTGATCCGAGCTTAGCCTTGTTCATTTTTTTACACAACACCCCCGTAAAAAATACAACACGGCCTGCTCAAGCCCGCGGGTGCACAGTCTTCCAGGGACAAAAAAACGCCCGAAAGTGCCCCATAAATGCCCTTGCAGCGCTTTTTTAGGGCAAAAAAGGCCTCGCTTGACTTCGGCAGGCCGTTCGGGTTGACTGAAACCAGAAAAGATCAATGATTGATATTTTTAACAACAAAGGTGTTGCATCATGTCGGTACCCCCGCGTGCCGTTCAGCTTAACGAAGCGAACGCGTTCCTTAAGGAACATCCTGAGGTTCTGTACGTTGACCTTCTGATTGCGGATATGAATGGTGTGGTGCGCGGCAAGCGCATCGAACGCACCAGCCTCCACAAGGTTTACGAGAAAGGCATCAACCTGCCGGCCTCTCTATTTGCTCTGGATATCAATGGCTCTACGGTGGAAAGCACCGGCCTGGGCCTGGACATCGGCGACGCCGATCGTATCTGCTATCCAATCCCCGATACCCTGTGCAACGAGCCATGGCAGAAACGCCCGACCGCGCAACTGTTGATGACCATGCACGAACTCGAAGGCGACCCATTCTTCGCCGATCCGCGCGAAGTGCTCCGTCAAGTTGTTGCAAAGTTTGACGAGCTGGGCCTGACCATCTGCGCCGCATTCGAACTCGAGTTCTACCTGATCGACCAGGAAAACGTGAACGGCCGCCCTCAGCCGCCACGCTCGCCGATCTCCGGCAAACGCCCGCACTCGACGCAGGTCTACCTGATCGACGACCTCGACGAATACGTCGACTGCCTCCAGGACATTCTGGAAGGTGCCAAAGAGCAAGGCATCCCTGCCGACGCCATCGTCAAGGAAAGTGCCCCGGCGCAGTTCGAAGTGAACCTGCACCACGTCGCCGACCCGATCAAGGCCTGCGACTACGCGGTACTGCTCAAGCGTCTGATCAAGAACATCGCCTACGACCATGAAATGGACACCACCTTCATGGCCAAGCCTTATCCGGGTCAGGCCGGTAATGGTCTGCACGTACACATTTCGATTCTGGATAAAGAAGGCAAAAACATTTTTGCCAGCGAGGATCCCGAGCAGAACGCCGCGCTGCGTCACGCGATCGGCGGTGTGCTCGAGACCCTGCCCGCGCAGATGGCTTTCCTCTGCCCGAACGTCAACTCGTACCGCCGTTTCGGCGCGCAGTTCTATGTACCGAACTCGCCTTGCTGGGGTCTGGACAACCGCACCGTGGCGATTCGCGTACCGACCGGCTCGTCCGATGCCGTGCGTATCGAACACCGCGTCGCCGGTGCCGACGCCAACCCTTACCTGCTGATGGCTTCGGTACTGGCCGGCGTGCACCACGGTCTGACCAACAAGATCGAGCCGGGCGCGCCAGTCGAAGGCAACAGCTACGAGCAGAACGAGCAAAGCCTGCCGAACAACTTGCGCGATGCCCTGCGTGAGCTGGACGACAGCGAGGTGATGGCCAAGTACATCGATCCGAAGTACATCGATATCTTCGTCGCCTGCAAGGAAAGCGAGCTGGAAGAGTTCGAACACTCCATCTCCGACCTTGAGTAC
The DNA here is from genome assembly GCF_949767845.1 of Pseudomonas sp. IT-232MI5. Lineage (NCBI taxonomy): Bacteria > Pseudomonadati > Pseudomonadota > Gammaproteobacteria > Pseudomonadales > Pseudomonadaceae > Pseudomonas > Pseudomonas sp. IT-232MI5. The sequence goes on along the minus strand of NZ_CATKQE010000044.1, from coordinate 472,707 downwards.
AACTGGTATCTGCATACCGTTTAAGCGGTTGTAGCTTCAGGAAAGAACGCCGTTGGCTGATTTAGCCAACGGCGTTTTTTTATGGCCGCCTGCGGCGGATCGCTGGCAAGCCAGCTCCCACAGGGATTTTCTGCGCACATAAATCCCGGTTCACTGAAGATCACTGTGGGAGCTGGCTTGCCAGCGATGGCGGCCGACAAGACAACACAGGAACCGGCTCGTACAATGCCCGCTGCCCCGCAGGAGACTTCCATGACGCGACCCGCCCCCGTCCGCAAACCCCGTGCCCGCAGCCAGGCGCGCATCGATTCGATACTCGACGCCGCGCGCACATTGCTGGCCGCCGAGGGTGTGGCGAGTCTGTCGATCTATAGCGTCGCCGAGCGCGCGCAGATTCCGCCCTCCTCCGTGTACCACTTCTTCGCCAGTGTGCCGGCGCTGCTTGAGGCACTGACGGCAGATGTACACGCGGCGTTCCGCGCCTGCCTGCAAGCGCCGATCGATCATGACGCGCTGCGTGACTGGCGAGATCTGTCGCGACTGGTCGAGCAACGGATGCTGGAGATCTACGACGAAGATGCGGCGGCGCGCCAGTTGATCCTCGCCCAACACGGCTTGACCGAAGTGACCCAGGCTGACCGTCAGCACGACATAGAACTGGGCGACCTGATGCACAAGCTGTTCGATCATCACTTCGAGTTGCCGAGGCTGCCGGAGGATGTCGATGTATTCGCCCTGGCGATGGAGTTGGGTGACCGGGTTTATGCGCGCTCGGTGCAGCAACATGGGCAAATCACGCCGCGCATGGCCGAGGAAGGGATGCGGGTGTTTGATGCCTATATCGGCCTGTATCTGCCACCGTATCTGCCCAAGCGTTGAGCCATGATCGTTCCCACGCTCTGCGTGGGAATGCAGCCCGTGACGCTCCGCGCCACTGGACGCGGAGCGTCCCAAGAGGCATTCCCACGCGGAGCATGGGAACGATCGCCAGGCACAAAAAACCCCGAAGGGCTCACGCCCTTTGGGGTTGTTTTTTACTCACCGGCTTACAACTTGGCGATCGACACCTCGGTGGATTTCACAAAGGCGATCACTTCGCTGCCGACCACCAGTTCCAGCTCTTTGACCGAGCGGGTGGTGATCACCGAAGTAACGATGCCGGAAGCGGTCTGCACGTCGATTTCCGACAGCACGTCGCCGAGGACGATTTCCTTGATCGAGCCTTTGAACTGGTTACGGACGTTGATGGCTTTGATAGTCATGGCAATGATTCCTGTCGTTTGCTTGAGTTATTGAGCCCAACGCAGTTGCGTAGGCAGTGGTGAAACAGGTTCCGGCGCCGGCGGTTCGCCGGGCAGGGAGAGAACACGGTTAAGCACTTCGGTTTCCAGCGCTGCCAGCCGATGCGAACCACGCACTCGCGGCCGCGGCAGCTCCACATGCAGATCGAGGCCGACTTCGCCGTCCTCGATCAGAATCACCCGGTCGGCAATCGCCACCGCTTCGCTGACGTCGTGGGTCACCAGCAGCACGGTGAAGCCATGTTGCTGCCAGAGACGTTCGATCAATTGCTGCATTTCAATCCGGGTCAGCGCGTCCAGTGCGCCGAGCGGTTCGTCGAGCAATAGCAGACGCGGTTGATGGATCAGCGCACGGGCCAGCGCAACGCGCTGCTTTTGCCCGCCCGACAACGCTGCCGGCCATTCATTGGCGCGATCCGCCAGCCCCACCGCGTCCAGTGCTTCGAGAGCTTTCGGGCGCCAGTTGCCTTTAAGGCCCAAGCCGACGTTGTCGATGATCTTTTTCCACGGCAGCAGACGCGCTTCCTGGAACATCAATCGGGTGTCTTCCCGCGCATCGCTCAGCGGCGCAGAGCCGGCCAGCAAGTCACCGCCCGTTGGTTGATCGAGGCCGGCGAGCAAGCGCAGCAAGGTACTTTTGCCGCAACCACTGCGACCGACCACAGCGACGAATTGCCCTGCCGGAATGTGCAGATCGATGTCACGCAGCACCTGCCGCACGCCAAAGGTTTTCTGCAGGTTGCGCACCGCCAGCGGAATCCCGCGCAGCAAGCGTGGAGGTTGTTGAGCGGTCATGCCGCACCTCCTTTGGCAACCTGATAAGCCGGATGCCAGCGCAGCCACACACGCTCAAGTCCACGGGCGGCGAGGTCGGCGAGTTTGCCCAGCACCGCGTAAAGCAGGATCGCCAGCACCACCACGTCGGTCTGCAAAAACTCCCGGGCGTTCATCGCCAGATAGCCAATGCCGGAGCTGGCGGAAATGGTTTCGGCGACGATCAGCGTCAGCCACATAAAGCCCAGGGCGAAGCGCACACCGACCAGAATCGAAGGCAGTGCACCCGGCAGAATCACCTGCCAGAACAAGCTGAAACCGGAGAGGCCATAACTGCGCGCCATCTCCACCAGCGCCGGGTCGACGTTGCGGATGCCGTGATAGGTATTCAGGTAAATCGGGAACAACGTACCCAGCGCCACCAGAAAGATCTTCGCCGACTCGTCGATGCCGAACCACAGGATCACCAGCGGAATCAGCGCCAGATGCGGCACGTTGCGGATCATCTGCACCGAGCTGTCGAGCAGGCGTTCGCCCCACTTCGACAGGCCGGTGATGAAACCCAAGACCAGCCCGATGCTGCCGCCGATGGTGAAACCGAGTGCCGCGCGCCAGCCGCTGATCGCCAGGTGCGTCCAGATTTCGCCGCTGCGCACCAGGCTCACGCCGGCCTCGATCACCGCCACCGGTGCCGGCAGAATCCGCGTCGACAACCAACCGGCCGACACCGACAACTGCCACACCGCCAGCAACAACACCGGCAACGCCCAGGGCGCGAGGCTGTGGATGATTTTCTTCATGGCGCGCCTCAGCTCTGCGACGCGGCTTTGGGAAGAATATCGTTGGCGACCATCTCGCCGAACGGGCTGACATAACCGGCGCTTTTCGGCAGTTCCGGACGCTCGATGTCGAGGTGCGGAAACAGCAGTTCAGCGACGCGATACGATTCTTCGAGGTGTGGATAACCGGAGAAGATAAAGGTGTCGATGCCCAGATCGGCGTACTCCTTCACGCGCGCTGCGACGGTCGGGCCATCGCCAACCAGTGCCGTACCGGCACCGCCGCGTACTAGGCCAACACCGGCCCACAGGTTCGGGCTGACTTCGAGATTGTCGCGACTGCCGCCGTGCAGCGCGGCCATGCGTTGCTGGCCGACCGAATCGAAACGCGCCAGCGAAGCCTGAGCGCGAGCGATGGTGTCGTCGTCCAGGTGCGAGATCAGCCGATCTGCCGCTTGCCATGCTTCTGCGTTGGTTTCGCGAACGATTACGTGCAGACGAATGCCGAAGCGCACGGTGCGGCCAAGCTTGGCGGCCTTGGCGCGGACCTGTTCGATCTTCTCCGCGACCGCTGCGGGCGGTTCGCCCCAGGTCAGGACCATTTCCACTTGTTCAGCAGCCAGATCCTGCGCGGCTTCCGACGAGCCACCGAAGTACAGCGGCGGACGTGGTTGCTGGATTGGTGGATAGAGCAATTTCGCGCCTTTGACGCTGATGTGTTGTCCGTCGTAATCCACGGTTTCGCCTTCCAGCACACGACGCCAGATGCGGGTGAATTCCACCGAGGCTTGATAGCGTTCTTCGTGGCTGAGGAACAGACCATCGCCGGCCAATTCTTCCGGGTCACCGCCAGTCACCAGATTGAACAGCGCACGGCCGCCGGACAGACGATCCAGCGTGGCGGCCTGCCGCGCTGCCACCGTCGGGGAAATGATCCCGGGGCGCAGGGCAACGAGGAATTTCAAACGCTGGGTCACCGGGATCAGCGACGCTGCCACCAGCCACGAGTCTTCGCAGGAACGGCCGGTGGGGATCAGCACACCGCCGAAGCCCAGACGATCCGCCGCTTGCGCGACCTGTTGCAGATAACCGTGGTCGACGGCGCGAGCGCCTTCGGCGGTGCCAAGGTAATGGCCGTCGCCGTGGGTGGGCAGGAACCAGAAGATATTGAGGCTCATGGAGTGGTCTCCTTGGGGATTCGAATTACTGCGCTTTAGCCACAGCGGCCGGTGGGGTCCAGATCACATCCTTGATGCTCAATGGCTTGGGAATCAGCTTGAGCTGGAAGAACGTGTCAGCGATTTTCTGTTGCGCGGCGACCACTTCCGGGGTCAGAAACAGCGCGCCGTAGCCCTGGCGTTTTACCGAGGTCAGAGTGATGTCCGCCGGCAGGCCGAGCAGTGGCGCGACTTGTTGGGTCACGTCTTCAGGATTGGCTTTGGACCACTCGCCAACGGCGCGTACTTCTTCCACGAGGGTCTTGATCACCTCAGGATTTTTCTGCGCGTAAGGTTTGGTCGCGAGATAGAACTGGTGGTTGTCGACGATGCCTTTGCCGTCGCGCAGGGTGTGTGCTTGCAGTTGTTTCTCGGCGGCGGCCTGGTACGGATCCCAGATAACCCAGGCGTCGACGCTGCCACGTTCGAACGCGGCGCGAGCATCGGCGGGCGGCAGGAATACGGTTTGAATGTCGCTGTATTTGAGGCCGGCGTCTTCCAGTGCGCGCACCAGCAGGTAGTGCACGTTGGAACCTTTGTTCAGAGCGACTTTCTTGCCTTTGAGATCGGCCACCGATTTGATCGGCGAGTCTTTCGGCACGAGGATCGCTTCGCTGTTCGGCGCTGGTGGTTCGTAGGCGACGTAGAGCAAATCGGCGCCGGCAGCCTGGGCGAAGACTGGCGGGGTTTCGCCAGTGACGCCGAAGTCGATCGAGCCGACGTTCAGGCCTTCGAGCAGTTGCGGGCCACCGGGGAATTCAGTCCATTGCACGTCGACGCCTTGGGCGGCCAGACGCTTTTCCAGAGTGCCTTTGGCTTTGAGCAGCACCAGCGTGCCGTACTTCTGATAACCGATCCGCAATGTCTCGGCTTGAGCTTGAGTGATGGCGCCGAAGGTGACAGCCGCAGCAAACAGAGCGACCAGACCACGACGCAAAAATACAGTGCGCATAGCGCTCTCCTTTTTGCTGTTGGGTTTTGGCTGCACCTGCTTGGCCGTTGTCGGCGAAGTAAGGTGAGTTACATCAAATTCTGGTGAGGCTTAAATGCTCCAGCGAGCACTCAACAAACGTTCGTTCAACAGGCCCGGCTCCAGCGGTTTCGGCCGGCGGGCCATGGCACCGACAAACTGATCCAGCGCTTCATGCAGACGCTGCTCCAGCGCCGGTGCCAGTTGCGCCGCAGCACTGCCTTCGCCGTAAGCGATCTGGCTGTCCTCGGCGAAAATCCCCTGAAGCATTTCCTGGGCTTTCAATGCCGACAACACGGGTTTGAGGGCGTAATCGACCACCAGCATGTGGGCGATGCTGCCGCCGGTAGCCATCGGCAAAACAATCTTGTGGTTCAGGGCGCGCTCGGGCAACAGATCCAGCAGGGTTTTCAGGGCACCGGAGAACGACGCTTTGTAAACCGGCGTGGCGATCAGCAGGCCGTCGGCATTTTCAATCTGTTGCAGCAGGTCGAGCACCTTCGGGCTGTCGAAGCGGGCATGGAGCAGGTCTTCAGCCGGAAAGTCGCGCACCTGATAACTCACCACTTCCACGCCTTGCTGCTGCAACCAACGTTGCGAGCGCTCCAGCAGCACTCCGGAACGGGAGCGCAGGCTGGGACTGCCACCGAGTGAGACGACCAGCATTGAGACCATTCCTTAAGCGTTACAGGCGATTCGCGGGTTGCGATCTCGCTTCGATGGAGTGACCTTACCAGCTGATTTATATATCCATAAATCATATTTATTCATTTGGTTATTCGTTTTGGAGATATGCGATTCAGGTTATTCAAGGCGAAAAAAAAGGCCGTCGAAACGGCCTCAAATCCCCTGCTTAGTCGCTACCACTGATCGTTCCCACGCTCTGCGTGGGAATGAATCCATGGACGCTCCGCGTCCACTGTGACGCGGAGCGTCACGGACGGCATTCCCACGCGGACGGTTCGACGCCTCGACGTGGGAACGAGTCTGCCCAAGAAGATCATTTGTTCGGCTGTGGCGTCAGACGCAGATACGGTTTCACCGCGCGATAACCCTTCGGAAAGCGCTGCTTGATCTCTTCTTCATCTTTCAACGAAGGCACGATCACCACCTCTTCACCGTCCTGCCAGTTGGCCGGGGTGGCCACCTTGTAGTTGTCGGTGAGCTGCAGCGAATCGATCACCCGCAAAATCTCGTGGAAGTTACGGCCGGTGCTCGCCGGGTAGGTGATGGTCAGGCGGATCTTTTTGTTCGGGTCGATCACGAACAGCGAACGCACGGTCAGCGTATCGTTGGCGTTCGGGTGAATGAGGTCATACAGATCAGAGACTTTGCGATCGGCATCGGCCAGGATCGGGAAGTTGACGACGGTGTTCTGGGTTTCGTTGATGTCTTCGATCCACTTGTGGTGCGAATCCACCGGGTCGACCGACAGCGCGATGGCTTTGACACCGCGTTTGCTGAACTCATCCTTGAGCTTGGCGGTGAAGCCCAGCTCAGTGGTGCACACCGGGGTGAAGTCCGCCGGGTGGGAGAACAGCACGCCCCAGCTATCGCCCAGCCATTCGTGGAAACGAATCTTGCCGGCGCTGGAATCCTGTTCGAAATCGGGGGCGATATCGCCGAGTCTGAGGCTCATGGTGCTGCTCCTGATGAGTTGTTCGAGACCTCAACTGTAGCCCGGGATTTGCCATCGTGAAAAAGAATAAATAACTAGATATCTAGATCATTATTGAATATTAAACATCTGTTCACTGGACGCTCGACGGCATCCCGACGAACATCGCTCACAAGGTTCGAGAAGGCCTTGAGTTGCTGTAAAGAGGGGAATTTCGGGGCAGGCTTACGGGGGTGAGCCTGACTCGAAAACGCAAAAGCCCCGTCCGGCGCGATGCCGGACGGGGCTTTTTTTACATCCGCGAATCGAGACGCGCTATTACAGCAGCGGGATCGAGTAGCTGACGATCAGGCGGTTTTCGTCCTGCGAACGGGTGTTCGGCAGATCGGTGCGCCATACAGCGTTTTTCCACATCAGGCCGACGTTCTTGAACGGACCTTCCGGTACAACGTAACCGATGGTGAAGTCGCGTTCCCACTCGGAACTGTTCGAACCGTTCTCACGACCGTTGGTGCCAACGGTATCGATCGAATCGCCTTTGAGGTAAACGACACCGGCGGTCAGGCCAGGTACGCCGACTTTAGCGAAGTCATACGAGTAGCGAGCTTGCCAGGTTTTCTCGCCAGCACGGCCGAACTTCTGGATCTGCATGTCGGTGATGGTGTAGTTCGACGAGCCGTCGCCCTGGTTCAGCCAAGGGAAGTCGCTGCTGCCATTGGAAACCTGGTAACCGCCACCGAAGGTGTGGCCTTCAACGGTGTACAGGAACAGGCCGCTGTACAGGTTGTTGTCGACTTCACCGCGACCGTTACGCACGCCGGTGTAGTTACCGGTGCTGTAGTAGGCTGGATCGGTACCGTTTTTGCCGTCATCGGAGCTGTTGAAGTAACGGAAATCGGATTTCAATACGCCCGGGCCGATTGCCCAGTTGTGAACCAGACCCAGGAAGTGCTGCTTGTAGAAGTCTTCCAGGTTGCCGTAGTAGTACTGGGCAGTCAGGTCTTTGGTGATTTTGTAGTCACCACCGGCGTAGATGAACTTGTTGCTGTCACGGAACGCAGTGCCACGGGAGTTAGCGCCGCTGATGGACAGGTTTTCATTGTTGCTGGAGTTACGGCCTTTCACGGCTTCGATCTGACCGCCGACCAGAGTCAGGTCCTTGATTTCGCCGGAAGTGATCTGGCCACCCTGCCAGGTTTGTGGCAGCAGACGACCGTCGTTGGTCACGATGACCGGGTTCTTCGGCTGCAGAGTACCCAGCTTCAGTTCAGTCTGGGAGATCTTGGCTTTGGCAGTCAGACCCAGGCTGGAGAAGTTGTCCACCGCTTTGCCGTTGGACTCGCTCGGGAACACAGTGCCGCCGTAAGCGGTACCGCTGTTGCCGTTAGTGCCGCCGCCCGAATCCAGACGTACGCCCAGCAGGCCGATGGCATCGATACCGAAACCTACGGTGCCTTGGGTATAACCGGAGATGAAACGCAGATCGAAGCCTTGGCCCCACTCTTCGTTCTTGTTGGCGCCAGCGCCATCACGGTTATCGGTGTTGATGTAGAAGTTACGCAGCCCCAAAGTAGCTTTGCTGTCTTCGATGAAACCGGCGGCGCCTGCCTGCTGCGCCATAACCCCTACGGCCACAGCCAGGGCCAAGGTGGACTTGTTCATGTAAAGCTCCTCTCGTTTCTAATTCTTGTGTTCCTGGCCCGGGGTCTGATGCCCTGGGTCCTAAGATGCGCGATTAGCGCCAGACCGTGACCGACAAGTCAATCGTAACCTTGTGTGTCTACGACCAAGGTCTAATCGCAGTGATTTGGTCCGTGCAGAGTAAAGATTTCCTGATAAACCCAAAAAGAATTTATTCATTCTTTTTCATATCATTTCGGAATATGGCCAGTATCTTGCCACCTCCGCCGGGAAACAGCGTATCGGCGACTAAGCTCATTCCTAAATGGTATTTGTTAGCCTTTTTTTATATCGATTAGCTTTGGCGTAACCCCGAATCGTCAAACCCTATCGAAAAGGCGACGCCATGATGGCCAAACGCGCACTATCTAGTCAATTTGTTACAGTTTGTGTGTCAGCGCTGATTTCTTTTTCCGCGCATGCCGCCAACCTCACAGTGGGGTATCAAACCGGTATCGACCCGAGCAAAGTCCCCCAGGCCGACGGCGTCTACGAGAAAACCATTGGCGAGAAAATCGACTGGCGTCGCTTCAACAGCGGCCCGGAAGTTGTGACAGCCATTGCTTCGGGTGACGTGCAGATCGGCAACCTCGGTTCCAGCCCGTTGGCCGCGGCGGCTTCGCGCAATCTGCCGATTGTGGCGTTCATCGTTTCGGCGCAGATCAATGCCGCCGAAGCGCTAGTGGTGCGCAATGGCAGCGGTATCAACACCCCCCAGGACCTGGTCGGCAAAACCATCGCCACACCTTTCGTTTCGACCTCACACTACAGCCTGCTCGGCGCCCTCAAGCATTGGGGCCTGGACGCCTCGAAAGTCAAAGTGGTGAACCTGCAACCAGCAGAGATCGCAGCGGCGTGGAAGCGTGGCGATATCGATGGCGCATTTGTCTGGTCGCCGGCGCTGGGGGAAATCCGCAAGACCGGCAAGACCCTGACCGATGCCGCGCAGGTCGGCCAGTGGGGCGCGCCGACCTTCGAGGTCTGGGTCGCGCGCAAGGATTTTGCCGAGAAGCATCCTGAGGTTGTCGCAAAGTTCGCCAAGGTCACGCTCGACTCATTCGCCGATTACGCCGCACACAAAGACCGCTGGACGGCTGACTCGGTGCCGGTACAGAAAATCGCCAAACTGACCGGTGCCAATGCCGCTGATGTGCCGGAATTGCTGGCAGGTTCAGCGTTCCCGGACGCAAAGGCGCAGCAAACCACGGCGCTGCTGGATGGCGGCACGGCGAAAGCGATTGGCGAGACGGCGAAGTTTTTGAAGGAACAGGGCAAGGTTGAAACGGTGCTGCCGGATTATTCACCCTACGTCAGCGCCAAATTCATCACCGAGTAATTGATCGTTCCCGCGCTCTGCGTGGGAATGCAGCCCGGGACGCTCCGCGTCCCATCAAAAGCCGAACGCGGAGCGTCCGTTGAGGCATTCCCACGCAGAGCGTGGGAACGATCGAATGGACCAACTCGGTTAAAGGGTTTTTTCGAAGATCTTCGAATTACGCTGAAAGTTGTACAGCGAAGCCCGCGCCGCCGGCAGGCGCTCAACGCTGCTCGGCTCGAAACCACGCTCACGGAACCAGTGCGCGGTGCGCGTGGTGAGGACGAACAAGGTCTTCAAACCCTGCGCCCGTGCTCGGGTTTCGATGCGCTCCAGCAATTCATCACCGCGACCGCCATGGCGGTACTCCGGGTTCACTGCCAGGCACGCCAGTTCACCGGCATCCGAATCGGCAATCTGATACAGCGCCGCACAGGCGATGATCATGCCTTCACGCTCGACCACGCTGAACTGCTCGATCTCGCGCTCCAGCACTTCGCGCGAACGACGCACCAGAATCCCCTGCTCTTCCAGCGGACTGATCAAGTCGAGCAAGCCGCCGACGTCTTCAATCGCCGCCTCGCGGACCAGTTCGAATTGCTCCTGCGCGACCAGCGTGCCGCCACCGTCACGGGTGAACAGCTCTGTCAGCAGCGCGCCGTCTTCGGCGTAGCTGACGATATGGCTGCGCGCCACGCCGCCACGGCAAGCCTCGGCGGCAGCATCGAGCAGTTCTGCCTGATAGTTGCTGCCCAAACGCTGCAAGTGTGCCGGCACTTGCTGTGGACGCAGCTCGCGCACGAGTTTGCCGTTCTCGTCGATCAGACCGAGGTCAGCACCGAACAGCAGCAACTTGTCCGCGCCCAGGTCGATGGCGGCGCGGGTCGCGACGTCTTCGCAGGCGAGGTTGAAGATTTCACCGGTCGGCGAGTAGCCCAACGGCGACAGCAACACGATCGAGCGCTCATCGAGTAGACGGTTGATGCCTTTGCGGTCGACCCGGCGCACTTCGCCGGTGTGGTGATAGTCGACGCCTTCCAGCACGCCGATCGGCCGCGCGGTAACAAGGTTGCCGCTAGCCACGCGCAAACGCGAGCCCTGCATCGGCGACGAAGCCATGTCCATCGACAGCCGCGCTTCGATGGCGATGCGCAACTGGCCGACCGCGTCGATCACACATTCCAGGGTCGCGGCATCGGTGATGCGCATGCCGTGGTGGTAATGCGGGGTCAGGCCACGCGCGGCGAGGCGGGTTTCGATCTGTGGACGCGAACCGTGCACCAGCACCAGACGCACGCCAAGGCTATGCAGCAGAACAATGTCGTGGACGATGTTGCCGAAGTTCGGATGCTCCACGCCATCGCCGGGCAGCATGACGACGAAGGTGCAGTCGCGGTGGGCATTGATGTAAGGGGACGCGTGACGAAGCCAGTTAACGTATTCGGGCATGAACCTGGGCCTGTAATAAATAGCAGCCTAAAAAGGGGCGAAACGGAAAACGCACAGCGGGCTGATGGTTATCGTCGGAACAGGCTTGGCGACACGCGCGCTCTCCTCATGAATACGGGTTGGAATGCTGGCAATTTACAGCGATTGGTCAGACAAAACATAGATCCCTTGTAGGAGTGAGCCTGCTCGCGATAGCGGAGTTTCAGTCAATACCTCCGGGACTGTCTCACCGCTATCGCGAGCAGGCTCACTCCTACAAAGGGTCACTTGGGATCCTTTGACGTTGGTGCACCTGTCAGACAGTAATGTTCAATCAGTTGCCGTAATAGATGCACGGTAGGCTGCAAACGTGACATTTCAAGGTACTCGCCGGGTTGATGCGCACAGGCGATGTCGCCAGGGCCGAGCACAATGGTTTCGCAGCCAAGGCGCTGAAGATAAGGCGCTTCGGTGCCGAACGCTACTGCTTCGGCGCGGTGGCCGGTGAGCTTTTCAGCGATGCGCACCAGTTCCGCGTCTTCTGCCTGCTCGAACGACGGCACTTCCGGGAACAGCGGTTTGTAATCAATCTTCACCTGATGCCGCTCGGCCACCGGGTTGAGCTTGCGCAGAATCTCCGCGCGCAGGACTTTCGGGTCCATGCCCGGCAATGGCCGCAGGTCGAACTCCAGCGAGCACTGACCGCAGATACGGTTTGGGTTGTCGCCGCCATGGATACAACCGAAGTTCATCGTCGGCTGCGGCACGCTGAACTGCGGATTGTTGAATTCGCGCTGCCACAACAGGCGCAAACCGCGCAGTTCGCCGATGGCATCGTGCATCGCTTCGAGTGCGCTGTGGCCCAAGCGTGGATCCGACGAATGGCCGCTCTGCCCAAGGATATCGATGCGTTCCATCATGATGCCTTTGTGCATGCGGATCGGTTTCAGCCCGGTCGGCTCACCGATTACCGCTGCGCGGCCCAACGGACGCCCGGCCTCGGCCAGCGCACGGGCGCCGGACATCGAGCTTTCTTCATCGCAGGTGGCGAGGATCAGCAACGGCTGCTTGAACGGCTGATCGAGCAGCGGCAGCACCGCTTCGATGATCAGCGCGAAGAAACCTTTCATGTCACAACTGCCCAGCCCGACCCAGCGGCCATCGACTTCGGTGAGTTTCAGCGGATCGGTCTGCCACAACGCATCGTCGTACGGCACCGTGTCGCTGTGCCCGGCCAGCACCAGCCCGCCGGGGCCGCTGCCGAAACTGGCGAGCAGGTTGAATTTGCCGGGGCTGACCTGCTGGATATCGCAGCTGAAACCCAGATCGCCCAGCCAGCCGGCGAGCAAATCGATCACCGCGCGGTTGGATTGGTCGAGGTTCGGTTGGGTACAGCTGACCGATGGCGCGGCGATCAGCGCCGCGAACTGGTCTTGCATGGACGGCAAAGGCATCGCTGACTCCAACTCCCGAATTGAAGTCCATCATAGAACCATCCGGCGTCAGGAATAAACCGCCGCAGGGCGTAGGACGAATCAGTCCTGTACACTGCACGGCCTTGGCAGCCACATATTCCCCGGCTGCGCTCCCGATCCTGGATTTTCCGGCCATGCAGAAAGAAACCGAAATCAAACTCCGCGTCAGCCGCGAAACCCTCGCCGCCCTGCGCGAGCACCCGTTACTGAAAAAACGCAACAAAAGTGGCTGGGAACGCCGTGAGTTGATGAACCAGTATTTCGACACCCCCGAGCGCGATCTGGCTCAGGCCAAAGTCGCCCTGCGCCTGCGCAAGGACGGTGACGAAGTGATTCAGACCCTCAAGACCCGTGGCCAAAGCGTTGCCGGTCTGTCCGAACGCAATGAATACGACTGGAAGTTGCCGAAAGCCAAGCTCGACGTGAAGAAACTCGACGGCGAATGCTGGCCCGAGTCGCTGGCCGAGCTGGACAAGAAAACCCTCAAGCCGATCTTCACCACCGACTTCGTTCGCGAACGCGCCGAAATAGCCTGGGGCCGTGGCAAGAGCAAAGTGGTCATCGAAGCCGCGCTGGATCTCGGCCACGTAGTGGTCGGCAAACAGAAAGAAGAAATCTGCGAGCTGGAACTGGAACTACGCGAAGGCGAGCCTGCCGCGCTGCTGGAACTGGCTGCCGAGCTGGCGGAAACCCTGGCGTTGATGCCGTGTGACATCAGCAAGGCTGAGCGTGGCTATCGCCTGTACGACGCCAACAGTTACTCGCTGAGCCTGCCGGCGCCGGAGCTGACCCCGGAAACCCAACTCGACGACGCCTTCGCTGCGCTGAGCTGGCACTTGCTCGGCAGCAGCCAGCGTCTGGCTGAACAGTACCGTTTCAACGGCCACTGGCGCCTGTTGCTCGACTGGGTCGAGAACCTCGCGGAAATGCGTGCCCTGCTCAGCAGCCTCGGCCAGGCCGCGCCGCGTCAGTCGACCCACGACTTGCGCGTTGCCCTGGATGCGTTGCTGGAAGACTGGCGCCCGCTGGTGCAGGCCGGTATCGAAGACGAAGACGTGCGCAAAGCCGCGCCGGAGCAGTTCCTCGAAGAACTGGAAGATCCGCGCTGGGGCCTGTTCTCGCTGAGCACGTCACGCTGGTTGCTGGCCCGCACCTGGACCGCCGACCGCAACGTTCGTGGTAACCGTCAGGGCGGCGCGCAGTTGCACAGCTGGTTGCCACGCCTGTTGGGCGAAGAGGCCACGGCCCTGCAATTGCAGCGTTATCAGCAGCAGCCGGAAGATCTGGCTGAACAACTGCCGCGTATCGAGCGCATTCAGGTCTGGCTGCACCACGCACGCAATGTGCTGGAGATCCCGGAAATGGATCGCCTGTACGGCGAGCTGAACAAGCTGGCGCAACTGGCCAACGAACCGACGATCACTGACGAACTGCTCGACGCACGCAAGCAACAGGCGATTGCGGTTTACCAGAATCGCGCGTGGAAAATGCTCCTGCGCATGTAACACCGCTAAAAGATCGCAGCCTTCGGCAGCTCCTACAGGGTGTACACCCGCCCCATGTAGGAGCTGCCGCAGGCTGCGATCTTTTGCTTTATCGCAACACAGGCAAGCTGGTGGTGGACTTGATCTCCGATAACGCCACAATCGAATTCACTTCCTGTATCCCCGGCACCAGCGACAGCTTCTCGAAGAAGAACCGCTCATACGCCTCGATGTCCGCCGCAACAATGCGCAGTAAAAAATCCACCGCCCCCATCAATACATAACACTCCAGCACCTCCGGAAACCCGCGAATCGCTTCGGTGAACTCAGTGAAGTTCGAACGCCCGTGTGCGTTGAGTTTGATCTCGGCAAAGATCTGCGTATTCAGGCCAATCTTCTTGCGATCGAGCAAAGTCACCTGCCCGCGAATGATCCCCTCTTCTTTCATCCGCTGAATCCGCCGCCAGCACGGCGATTGCGACAGGCCGACCTGCTCGGCGATCTGCGCGCTCGAGAGCGATGCGTCCTCTTGCAGCAGGGCGAGAATCTTGCGGTCGTAACTGTCCAGCTCGCTGTGCATAGAAAAACCTCAATAACCGGATTATGCGAATTGATCTTTTCGATCAACCGTCATTAACGCCGATCATAGCCAAGAAATACCCCGCGCCGAATGTAAAAATTCCTCCAGAGATTTTGGAGACTTGTCATGCCGCACCTCGAAGCCGTCACCTCCCCGCCAACCCGCGCCGATGTCTGGAACGTCAGCAGCGCCCATTGCCTGGCGCAGTATCAAATCCTTGCCGAGGCTGAACCGGATCTGCTGGTGCGGGTGTTGAATCTGTTCGCGTTGCAGTTCCTCACGCCCGAGCAGGTCAACGTGCAGCGCATGGACGATCTGCTGTCGATCGACCTGGTCATGGGCGGTCTCAGTTGGCATCGCGCGCAAGTGATCGCGGAAAAACTTCGTAACCTGATCAGCGTTTGCTCGGTGAATCTGCAAAACGCCGACAGCGCTTGGGATGCGCGGACGCAAGCGGCCGGCTGACAAACCCGGCAACGCCTTCGTCGGGTAGTGGCCCAACGGTCTACCGGGCCGCGACTATCCTTTTGCGCACTGTCGTTCAAAAGGAAGCCCGCATGTCCGTTCAATTCGCCACTCAGGACCGCTGGCTGGAGCTCAATGATGTGCTGCGTGAACTGGTCGCCCAGGGTTTTATCTGCCAGGACTCGGCGGAGCAGGCGCTGAATGCGCGCCGCCGTCACGCCGCGAATGGCCAGATGCACCCGCTGGAATTCATCGCCAGCCAGCAACTGGACGACCTCAGCCGTCCGGGCAAACACCTCGACCTGGAAAGCCTGACCCTCTGGCTGGCGCAACAGGCCGGCCAGCCTTATCTGCGTATCGATCCGCTGAAGATCAACGTCGCCGCCATTACACCGTTGATGTCTTACGCCTTCGCGCAACGACACAAGATCCTCGCCGTGGCGGTCGACCGTGATGCGGTAACCGTGGCCAGCGCTCAGCCTTACGTCACCGGTTGGGAAGCGGATCTGACTCACGTGTTGAAGCTGCCGATCAAACGAGTGGTGGCCAACCCGGCGGATATCCAGCGCTTCAGCGTCGAGTTCTTCCGCCTGGCGAAATCGGTCAGCGGCGCCAGCAATGCCGATCAGCAGAGCGGTAACCTCGGCAACTTCGAACAACTGCTCAACCTCGGCGCCAGCGATCAGGAGCCGGACGCCAACGACGCGCACATCGTCAACATTGTCGACTGGCTGTTCCAGTACGCCTTCCAGCAGCGCGCCAGCGATATCCACATCGAACCGCGGCGCGAGCAAGGAACGGTGCGGTTTCGCATCGACGGCGTGTTGCACAACGTCTATCAATTTCCGCCGCAGGTGACCATGGCGATCGTCAGTCGCCTGAAAAGCCTCGGGCGGATGAACGTCGCCGAAAAGCGCAAACCGCAGGACGGCCGGGTCAAGACCAAGACTCCGGATGGCGGCGAAGTCGAACTGCGGCTTTCGACCCTGCCTACAGCGTTCGGTGAAAAAATGGTCATGCGAATCTTCGATCCGGAAGTGCTGCTCAAGGATTTCGATCAGTTGGGTTTCAGCGCCGATGACCTGAGGCGCTGGCAGGACATGACGCGCCAGCCCAACGGCATCATTCTGGTTACCGGGCCGACTGGTTCGGGCAAGACCACCACGCTGTACACCACGCTGAAAAAACTGGCGACGCCGGAAGTGAACCTTTGCACCATCGAAGACCCGATCGAAATGGTCGAGCCGGCGTTCAACCAGATGCAGGTGCAGCACAACATCGACCTGAGCTTCGCCGCCGGCGTGCGTGCGCTGATGCGACAAGACCCGGACATCATCATGATTGGCGAGATCCGTGATCTGGAAACCGCTGAAATGGCGATTCAGGCGGCGCTCACCGGGCACCTGGTGCTGTCGACGCTGCACACCAACGACGCACCCAGCGCGATCAGTCGTTTGCTCGAACTCGGCGTGCCGCACTACCTGATCAAAGCCACCGTGCTCGGCGTCATGGCCCAGCGTTTGGTGCGCACCTTGTGTCCGCATTGCAAGGCGCCACTAACGCTGGAAGACGAGGATTGGCAAACCCTGACACGCCCGTGGCAAGCGCCGCTGCCGGGCAACGCGCAACGTGCGATCGGTTGTGTGGAATGCCGCGACACCGGCTATCGCGGCCGCGCCGGTGTCTACGAAATCATGCAACTGAGCGATAGCCTCAAGGCTTTTATCACCCCGGACAGCGACCTCACGGCGATTCGCCGGCAGGCGTTCAAGGAAGGCATGCGCAGTTTGCGTTTGTCCGGTGCGCAAAAAGTCGCGGCAGGGCTGACGACGGTTGAGGAAGTGCTCCGGGTGACGCCGCAGAGCGAGCAGAAATAGCCCATCACGGAACTGGATCGGGGGAATGGCAATCCAACGCCCTAGTTAACCCCCAGGAGTCACCTCATCATGCGTCTCAAACTTGCTGTTGCCACACTGGCCTTGCTGTCCCTTCCCGTTGGTTCGGCCATGGCGGACAGCTTTTGGCGTAACGTCATCTCGTCCGGCGCCACCACCGGTTCGACCTACCTGACCTTCAAGGATCACAAGCTGATCATCGCCGCGCAGGACGATGCCGGCAGCTTCGTTGCCAGCGACGGCGGTATTCGTGGGCCGTATCTGGAAGCAGCGATGCAGAAAGTCCGCGCCGACAATCCGGGCCTGCAGGCGTCGGACATGGAACTGGCGAACGCGATTCTGGCGAAAAACGCCGTGGCGTCCGAGTAACAAAAAATGCCGCTCAATCGAGCGGCATTTTTTTGCCCGGATTTCAGATTCACCACAATCCCTTGTAGGAGTGAGCCTGCTCGCGATAGCGGTGTATCAGGCAAATTTTCCGGTGACTGATCCACCGCTATCGCGAGCAGGCTCACTCCTACAGGGGAACTGAGTGGACCTAAGTATCAGCGGTAGTCGTCCACCGGGACGCAGGCGCAGAACAGATTGCGATCGCCGTAGACATTGTCGACCCGATTCACCGCCGGCCAATACTTGTGCGCTTTCGTGTGCGCATCCGGGGTAATTCCTTGCTCGATGCTGTACGGCCGCTCCCACACCCCGGTGACATCCGCCAGGGTATGCGGCGCGCGTTTCAGCGGGTTGTCCTCGGTCGGCCAGTTGCCGTTCTGCACCTCAGTGATTTCCGCGCGAATACTCAACATTGCACCAATAAATCGGTCCAGCTCTGCTTTGGATTCACTCTCGGTCGGCTCGACCATCAAAGTCCCCGGTACCGGGAATGACATGGTCGGTGCATGGAAGCCGTAATCCATCAGACGCTTGGCTACGTCTTCCTCACTGATGCCGGTCTGCGTTTTCAACGGTCGCAGGTCGAGAATGCATTCATGAGCCACACGCCCGTTGCGTCCTGTGTACAACACCGGGAACGCGCCGGATAAATGCTGCGCCAGGTAATTCGCCGCCAGGATCGCCACTTCACTGGCATCGGCCAGCTGCGGCCCCATCATGGCGATGTACATCCAGCTGATCGGCAAAATGCTCGCGCTGCCCCACGGTGCTGCGCTGACGGCGCCGTTCTGCGCCAACGGCCCATCGATTGGCACCACCGGATGATTGGCGACGAACGGCGCCAGGTGCGCACGAATACCGATCGGCCCCATGCCCGGCCCACCGCCGCCATGGGGAATGCAAAAAGTCTTGTGCAAATTCATGTGCGACACGTCGGCGCCGATGTCCGCAGGCCGCGCCAGCCCGACCTGCGCATTGAGGTTGGCGCCGTCCATGTAAACCTGACCGCCGTACTTGTGGATAACCTCGCAGATCTCGCTGATGCCCTCCTCGTACACCCCGTGGGTCGACGGATAGGTCGCCATCAGGCACGACAACTTATCCCCAGCCTCGGCGGCTTTCGCTTTCAAATCCTGCAGATCGACGTTGCCCGCCTCGTCGCACTCGACGATCACCACACGCATCCCGGCCATTTGCGCCGAAGCCGGGTTGGTGCCATGGGCCGAGGACGGAATCAGGCAGATCTCCCGCGCGCCCTGCTGACGGCTTTCGTGGTATTTGCGGATCGCCAGCAACCCGGCGTACTCGCCTTGGGCGCCGGAGTTGGGTTGCATGCAAATAGCATCGAACCCGGTGATTGCGCAGAGCCAGCGCTCCAGTTCTTCGATCATCAACGTATAACCGACCGCCTGCTCACGCGGCACGAACGGATGCAGGTTAGCGAACTGCGGCCAGGTGATCGGGATCATTTCGCTGGTGGCGTTGAGTTTCATGGTGCAGGAGCCCAGCGGGATCATTGACTGGTTGAGCGCCAGATCCTTGTTTTCCAGTTGCTTGAGGTAGCGCAGCATCTCGGTTTCGCTGTGATGCGCGTTGAACACCGGATGACGCAGATACGGTGTTTGGCGTTGCAGGTTGTCGGGAATGCCTGAGGTCAGCGCCTCGGCGTCGAGATCGACGACGGTCAACCCATGATCAGCCCCGAGCAATACATCGAAAAGTCTGGCGACGGTGGCTTCATCGCAGGTTTCGTCGAGGCTCAGCCCTACCCGCCCACGGCCGAGAATTCTCAGGTTGATCTGCGCAGCCTGAGCACTCTCGATGATCGCCGTTTGCGCACCGCCGACGTCCAGCGTCAGCGTGTCGAAGAATTGCGCATTGATCCGGTTGATCCCTTTGCGCTGAAGCCCTGCCGCCAGAATGCAGGTCAGCCTGTGCACACGCTGGGCCACGCGCTTCAAGCCTTCCGGGCCGTGATAGACCGCGTAGAAACTGGCGATGTTGGCCAGCAGGACTTGTGCGGTGCAGATGTTCGAATTGGCCTTCTCACGACGAATATGTTGCTCACGGGTTTGCAATGCCATGCGCAACGCGACGTTGCCCCGGGCATCTTTCGACACACCGATGATCCGCCCGGGAATCGCCCTTTTGTATTCCTCGCGGCTGGCAAAGAACGCCGCGTGCGGGCCGCCATAACCCATTGGCACGCCAAAACGCTGCGAGGAACCGAACACCACATCGGCGCCCAACTCTCCCGGGGGTGTCAGCAGTAGCAAGCTCAATAAATCAGTAGCGACACAAGCCAATGCCTGTTGCGCATGCAAGTGATCGATCGCCGGACGCAGGTCGCGAACCTCGCCATGAGTGTCCGGATATTGCAGAAGCGCGCCAAACACCTGATGCTGCTTCAAGTTATCCACAGCGTCGATGATCAGCTCGAAACCGAAGCCTTCGGCACGGGTCTGCACCACGGAAATGGTTTGCGGGTGGCAGTTCTCATCGACGAAAAACAGATTGCTCTTCGACTTCGCCACACGCTTGGCCAGTGCCATGGCTTCCGCCGCTGCCGTGGCTTCATCGAGCAGCGACGCATTGGCCAATTCGAGGCCGGTGAGGTCGATGGTCAGCTGCTGAAAATTCAGCAGCGCTTCGAGTCTGCCCTGCGCGATCTCGGGCTGATACGGCGTGTACGCGGTGTACCAACCGGGATTTTCCAGCACATTGCGCAGGATGACGGTTGGCGTCAGAGTGCCGTGGTAGCCCATACCGATCAGGCTGGTCCAGACCTGATTCTGCTCGGCGTAACTGCGCAGCTTGGCCAGCGCGGCTTGTTCATCCAGCGCCGCCGGCAGGTCGAGCGCGCGATTGAAGCGAATGCCTGGCGGCACCGTTTGCTCGATCAGTTCGATTCGACTACCGAGGCCGAGGCTGTCGAGCATCGCCTGCTGTTCGGCAGCATCGGGGCCGAGGTGACGGCGCAGAAAAGCGTCGGGATCGCGTAACTGGCTCAGGGACGGCAACTGGGACATGACGGGCTCTCTCTTGGCTGGCGCTCGGCGTCAATGCAACACGGTCAAACCAGCATAGCAGTGCCCTTGAAGATCAAAAGATCGCAGCCTTCGGCAGCTCCTACAAGATGTACACCATCCTCCTGTAGGAGCTGCCGAAGGCTGCGATCTTTTGATCCTAAAAAAAAAGCCCCGACAAGTCGGGGCTTTGGGGTGTTGCTTAACGCTTACTCGCCGATGACAGCCTTGTACGCTGCAGCATCCAGCAGCTTGTCCAGCTCAGCCTTGTCGCTTGGCTTGAGCTTGAAGATCCACGCGCCATACGGGTCGGAGTTCAGCAGCTCGGGCGAGGCGCCCAGTTCTTCGTTGATTGCGATGACTTCACCGCTGACCGGCGAATAGATATCGGAAGCGGCTTTCACCGACTCGACCACACCGGATTGATCACCGGCAGCGAACACCTTGCCCACTTCGGTCAGTTCGACGAACACCACATCGCCCAGCGCTTCCTGCGCGTGATCGCTGATGCCCACAGTTACGGTGCCGTCGGCTTCCAGACGGGCCCATTCGTGACTTTCGGCAAAACGCAGTTCGGCAGGGATATCGCTCATCTTCGGTGTCCTCAAGAAATTGTCAGCGGGCTGCCCGCCGGAAAAGGTTAGATCAAAGTTTTGCCATGGCGTACGAAGGTCGGTTTGACCACTCGTACCGGGTACCACTTGCCACGGATTTCCACTTCGGCGCGGTCGGCGGTGGCCATCGGCACACGCGCCAGGGCAATCGATTTGCTTAGCGTAGGAGAGAAACTACCACTGGTGATCTCCCCTTCGCCAACATCAGCGATGCGAACCACTTGATGAGCGCGCAAAACACCGCGCTCTTCCAGCACCAGGCCGACCAGTTTGTGTGCAACACCGGCGGCTTTTTCCGCTTCCAGCGCGGCGCGGCCGATGAACTGGCGCGTAGTCGGTTCCCAGGCAATGCTCCAGGCCATGTTCGAGGCCAGCGGCGAAACGTCTTGATGAATGTCCTGACCGTAAAGGTTCATACCGGCTTCAACCCGCAGAGTGTCACGGGCGCCGAGGCCGATCGGGGAAATGCCGGCACCGACCAGATCGTTGAAGAACCCCGGCGCCTGATTGGCCGGCAGACAGATTTCCAGACCATCCTCACCGGTATAACCGGTACGGGCGATAAACCAGTCGCCATCGGTATAGCCTTCGAAGGGTTTGAGGTGCTGGATCAGCGTGGCGCGCGACTGGGTCACCAGTTCGGCAATCTTGTGCCGGGCCTGCGGACCTTGAATGGCGAGCATCGCCAGTTCGGCGCGTTCGTGCAGTTGCACGTCGTAATCGCCGCGCTGCGCGTTCATCCAGGCCAGATCCTGATCGCGGGTGGAGGCATTGAACACCAGGCGATAACAGTCATCGAGACGATAGACGATCATGTCATCGACGATGCCGCCGCGCTCGTTGAGCATGGTGCTGTACAACGCACGGCCGGGGCGGTGCAGGCGGTCGACATCATTGGCCAGCAGATGCTGAAGCCAGGCCTTGGCCTGACTGCCGGTGACATCGATCACGGTCATGTGGGATACATCGAACACCCCGCAATCGCGGCGCACTTCGTGGTGCTCCTCGACCTGCGAGCCGTAATGCAGTGGCATGTCCCAACCGCCAAAATCGACCATCTTCGCGCCTAAGGCGAGATGCAGGTCATACAGAGGCGTACGCTGTCCCATGGGTTTCTCCTTCCGGGCGTGGCGAAGGTGCGGACAGCCGCTGCACGGGTGAAAGCCTTGAAATAGAAGGCTCTCAGCCGATTCCAGCGAACAGGTCTGTCAGACTAACCGCACCGAATGCCGCGCATTGTAGCCGCATGATTCAGGACTGACGACTAAGTGTTTCTGTGCGCAGAACGGCGAATCAGTCCGATGACCGGCAATAAGCCGACCAGAACCAGCGTCAACGCCGGCAATGACGCCCGTGCCCATTCGCCTTCGCTGGTCATTTCAAAGATCCGCACCGCCAGCGTGTCCCAGCCAAACGGGCGCATCAGCAGGGTCGCGGGCATTTCCTTGAGCACATCGACGAACACCAGCAACGCGGCGCTCAGCGTGCCGGGCAGCAACAGTGGCAGATACACTTTGAAAAACAGTCGCGGCCCACTGACACCGAGGCTACGTGCTGCTTCGGGCAAAGATGGCCGTATACGCGCCAAGCTGTTTTCCAGCGGGCCGTACGCGACAGCGATGAAGCGCACCAGATAGGCCATCAGCAGAGCGGCCAGACTGCCGAGCAGCAGCGGTTTGGCAGCGCCGCCGAACCAGCCTGACAGTGGGATCACCAGCTCACGGTCCAGATAACTGAACGCCAGCATGATCGACACCGCCAGCACCGAACCCGGCAAGGCGTAACCGAGGTTGGCCAGACCAACCCCGGAGTTGATCGCTGGCGTCGGCGCCAGTCGCCGAGCGAACGCTAGCAGTAGGGCAACACTGACCGTAATCAGCGCCGCCATGCCGCCCAGATACAGGGTGTGCAGGATCAGCCCGGCGTAACGCTCATCCAGATCGAAACGTCCACGCTGCCAGAACCAGACGATCAGTTGCAGCATCGGGATGACAAAAGCGCAGGCGAAGACCAATCCGCACCAGCTCATCGCCGCGAGCGCCTTGAATCCACGCAGGTGGTACAGCGCCTTGACCCGTGGCCGCTCGTTGCTTGCCCGATTAGCCCCGCGCGCACGGCGTTCACCGTAGAGCACCAGCATCACCACCAGCAGCAACAGGCTGGCCAGTTGCGCCGCGCTCGACAGGCTGAAGAAGCCGTACCAGGTTTTGTAGATCGCCGTGGTGAAGGTGTCGAAGTTGAACACCGACACCGCGCCGAAATCCGCCAGGGTTTCCATCAGCGCCAGCGCCACACCCGCACCGATGGCCGGCCGCGCCATCGGCAATGCCACGCGCCAGAAGGCTTGCCACGGCGATTGCCCGAGCACCCGCGCCGCTTCCATCAGGCCTTTGCCTTGGGCGAGGAACGCCGTGCGCGCCAGCAGGTAAACGTAGGGATAGAAGACCAGCACCAGCACGATGATCACCCCGCTGGTGGAGCGCACCCGTGGCAGCCGCAGGCCGGTGCCGAACCATTCGCGCAGCAAGGTCTGCACTGGGCCGGCGAAGTCGAGCAGGCCGACGAAAACGAAGGCCAACACATAGGCGGGAATGGCGAAAGGCAGCATCAGTGCCCAGTCGAGCCAGCGCCGCCCGGGGAATTCGCAGAGGCTGGTGAGCCAGGCGAGGCTGACACCGAGCAGCGTCACACCGACACCGACGCCGACGACCAGCGTCAGGGTGTTGCCCAGCAGGCGTGGCATCTGGGTTTGCCACAAGTGCGACCAGATCTGCTGATCGATGGTTTGCCAGGAGAGCAGCAGGACACTCAGGGGCAACAGCACCAGCGCGGCGATGGCGAAGACGATGGGGTACCAGCGGCGTTGGGCGGGGTGGGCCACTTTTGGGTCTCTGGGGGATTGGGTGTTCTTGGATTGAGTATTTCAGGTTGGGATTGCTGCCCTCACCCTAGCCCTCTCCCGGAGGGAGAGGGGACTGACCGCGTAGTTTATGAGAATTACGCCGACCTGAGATATCGAGTCGAACTCAAGTTTCGAAAACAACACAGATCGGCTCCCTCTCCCTTGGGAGAGGGCTGGGGTGAGGGGCTGCGATCTTGAAGCAGACAAGTCTATCGGAAAAGCCTCAATTCCAACCCGCCCGATCCATCATCCGGATCGCTTCAGCCTGACGCTTGCCCGCCACTTCCACCGGCAACGTATCGGCAATGAACTTGCCCCACGCCGCTACTTCTTCCGAAGGCGCCACCGCCGGGTTAGCCGGGAATTCCTGGTTCACATCAGCAAAAATCTTCTGCGCCTCAGGCGTGGTCATCCACTCAACCAAAGCCTTGGCGGCCTCCGGGTGCGGCGCATGTTTGGTCAAGCCAATGCCGGACAGGTTCACGTGCACACCACGATCGGCCTGGTTCGGCCAGAACAGTTTCACCGGCAACTCCGGCTTCTGCTTGTGCAGGCGGCCGTAGTAGTACGTGTTGACGATGCCGACATCGCACTGACCGGCGTTGATCGCTTCGAGCACCGCAACGTCATCGGAGAACACGTCGGTGGACAGGTTGTTGACCCAGCCCTTGAGGATTTTTTCGGTCTTCTCGGCGCCATGGACTTCGATCATGGTCGCGGTCAGCGACTGGTTGTAGACCTTCTTCGCCGTGCGCAGGCACAGGCGCCCTTCCCAGTTCTTGTCGGCCAGCGCTTCGTAGGTGGTCAGCTCGCCCGGCTTCACGCGTTCGGTGGAGTAGGCGATGGTCCGCGCGCGCAGGCTCAGGCCAGTCCAGGCGTGAGTGGACGAGCGATATTGCAGGGGAATATTGGCGTCGATGGTTTTCGAGGTGAACGGCTGCAAGATGCCCATCTGCTCGGCCTGCCAGAGGTTACCGGCGTCGACGGTGAGCAGCAGGTCGGCGGTGGCGTTTTCACCCTCGGCCTTGATGCGCTGCATCAGCGGCGCTTCCTTGTCGGTGATGAACTTGATCTTCACCCCGGTCTTGGCGGTGTAGGCATCGAAGACCGGTTTGATCAGTTCATCGATGCGCGACGAGTAAACCACCACCTCATCAGCGGCCTGGGCCGTGGTGCTGCCGATCAGGGTCAAGGCCAGTGCGGTCAGAAGACGCTTGGGTGCCAACATGGGAGTGGTCTCTCGGTCGGGAAATGTGGGCCAAATGATAAGGACTCACATTTACCACCTCAATCGAACTCTTTTTGAAGGAGTTACCAGATGTTGCATGATTGACCGCCACCCCTGTAGGAGTGAGCCTGCTCGCGATGAGGCCATCAGCAGCAACGAAAAGATCAAGGCTTTGCGAGCGCCGGAAGATCACCCGTCAACCCGAGGGCCTCCCGCACAAATAACGCCTTCGCCTCCGGCATCTGCTCAACCAGCTTCAACCCGGCATTCCTTAACCAACGCACCGGCAACGGATCAGCCTGAAACAACCGCTCAAACCCTTCCATCGCCGCCATCAACGCCAGGTTATGCGGCATGCGCCGACGCTCGTAACGGCTCAACACCTTCACATCGGCCAAACGCTCACCGCGTTCCGCCGCCTGCAACAGCACTTCAGCGAGCACCGCCGCATCAAGGAACCCCAGATTCACACCCTGCCCCGCCAACGGGTGAATGGTGTGCGCCGCATCGCCGATCAACGCCAAGCCTTCAGCCACATAGCGTTTGGCGTGGCGCTGACGCAGCGGCACGCACAGTCGCGGGTCAGCACTGATTACCTCACCAAGACGCCCCTCAAAGGCGCGTTCCAGCTCACGGCAGAAATCCGCTTCATCCAGCGCCATCAAACGCTCGGCTTCGCTCGGCGTGGTCGACCAGACGATCGAACACCAATCCTGCTGCCCGTCACGCTCCAGCGGCAAAAACGCCAACGGCCCGTGATCGGTAAAACGCTGCCACGCAGTCATCTGGTGCGGTTTAGTGCTGCGCACACTGGTGACGATGGCGTGGTGCAGATAATCCCACTCACGCGTCGCCACACCGGTCAGACGTCGCACTGCCGAATTGGCGCCGTCAGCGGCAATCACCAGCGGCGCGCGTAACTGTCGACCATCGGCCAGCGTCAGCAGCCAGTCATCGCCCGAGCGGCGCATCTGTTCCAGCCGCGCATTGGCCAGCATGCCCAGATCGCAATCGTGCAAACGGTCGAGCAAGGCATCCTGCACCACGCGGTTTTCGACGATATGACCGAGTACCTCGGCATGCACGCTGCTCGCCGAGAAATGAATCTGCCCGGTGCCGCTGCCGTCCCAGACGTGCATGTCGGTGTACGGGCTGCTGCGGCGTTTGGCGATGCCGTCCCACACGCCAAGGCGTTCGAGAATCCGCTGACTGGCGGCCGACAAGGCGCTCACGCGCGGTTCAAACGCCGCGTCGGCATCGAACGGTTTGACACTCAGCGGGCTGCCATCGAGCAGCAGGACTTCCAGGCCGCTGTCCTGCAACGCCAACGCCAAGGCACTGCCGACCATTCCGGCTCCGACAATCAGCAGATCTGCGCGCATTTCCATGCTTTAAGCCTGTCTCGCTTGCGGCTTGAGCCGCACGTAAAGGGTTTTACCGACCCGCGCCACCAGATTGCCGGCGCCGTCATGAATGTCGACCTGCAACTGCGGCAGGTACTTTTCGCCATTGGCGGTCTGCCGGCGAACCTCGGCGAGCAATGTCTCGTCGATCGTGAACCGGGCGAACACCGGGCCTTTGCCCGGCGCAATGAAATCGATGTCGGCAGCCTTGTCCCAGACGATGTACTTCGATCCGAGGTTTTCCATGAGCATCAGCATGAAGAACGGATCGACCATCGAATACAGACTGCCGCCAAACTGCGTGCCGACGTAGTTGCGGTTGTACCAGCCCAGCCCCATCGACACCTGCACGTCGCGAAAATCATCGCTGATGTGCCGAACCCGAACACCGGCGCCTAGATATGGTGGGTAGAACGTCATGATCCAGCGCATCAACCGCGCCTTGCCGAACGAACGGATCAACCAGTTACGCATCCGGACGCGTTCCCAAACCCATGGCCTGACGCGCAAACCAGCGCTTGGCCGGCGGCAACAGATCGAGACCGAGCAAACCGATGTTGCGCCCCAGCGAAACCAGCGGCTGCGTGCTGCCGAACAGCCGCGTGACCTGATCGGAAAAACCGACGGTGAGGTCCTGATCGAGGCGCTGCCGCTCGCGATAAGCCTGCAACGTGGCGAAGTCGCCCAGCGGCTTTTCACTGGACAACAACGCGGCGGCCAAGGCATCGGCATCACGCAGCGAGAGGTTGAAACCCTGCCCGGCTATCGGGTGCAGGCTATGCGCGGCATTACCGAGCACGGCCAGATGCGAACGCACCTGCTCTTCGGCTTCGACCAGCATCAGCGGATACAAATGCCGTGCGCCAACCTGCTTCAAAGTTCCGAGGCGATAACCGAACACACCCTGCAATTCGCTGAGGAAATCGCGCTCGCTCAAATCGGCCAAGCGCTGCGCGTCCATGCCCAGACGCGTCCAGACCAGTGCGCAGCGGTTGTCCGGCAGCGGCAGCAGCGCCATCGGCCCTTCGTCAGTGAAGCGCTCGAAGGCCATGCCGTTGTGCGCTTCGCTCGGGGTGATGTTGGCGATCAGCGCACTCTGGTTGTACGGACGCTTGCGCACGTTGATACCCAACTGCTCGCGCAGACCGGAGCGACCGCCATCGGCGAGCACCGCAAGGTCGCATTCCAGCGTGGTTTCATCGTTGAGGGTCAGGCGATAGCCGTCGGGCAGCGGTTCCATGCGCGTGACTTCCGCCGGGCAGCGCCAACTGATTACGTCTTTGTCGATGTGCTGCCACAGGCACTGGCCAAGCCAGGCGTTCTCCACCACGTAACCGAGCGCTGGCACGCCCTCTTCCATCGCCGACAAGCGCGCGGTAGAGAAACGGCCACGGTCGGACACGTGAATCTGTTTGATCGGCTCGGCGCGACGGGAGATTTCCTGCCACACGCCCAAGCGTTGATAAATCTGCCGCGAGCCGAAGGACAACGCCGACGAACGTGCGTCGTAGCTCGGCTGCCAGCTGTCGCCGGGAGCGAACGGCTCGATCAGCACGATCTTCCAGCCTCGCGCCTTGGCGCCGGCCTGTAAGGCCAACGCCAGACTGGCGCCGACCAGACCGCCACCGATGATTGCCAGATTGACTCGACTCATGCCGCGTGTGTCCTTGCTTGCGCCATCAGCGCTTCGATGTCGGCGACGGTTTTCGGCACGCCGCTGGTGAGGATTTCACAACCGGTTTTGGTCACCACCACGTCGTCCTCGATGCGCACGCCGATGCCGCGCCATTTCTTCGCAACGTTCTGATTGTCCGGAGCGATGTAGATGCCCGGTTCCACGGTCAGCGCCATGCCGACTTCCAGCACGCGCCATTCGCCGCCGACCTTGTACTCGCCGACGTCGTGTACATCCATGCCCAGCCAGTGACCGGCGCGGTGCATATAGAAAGCTTTGTAGGCTTCACTGGCGATCAATTCATCGACCTCGCCTTGCAGCAATCCGAGCTTCACCAGCCCCGTGGTAATCACTCGAACCGTGGCTTCGTGCGCCTGATTCCAGTGCTTGTTCGGGGCGATTTCAGCGAACGCGGCTTCCTGCGAGGCCAGTACCAATTCGTAGATCGCTTTCTGCTCGGGCGAAAACTTGCCGTTGACCGGCCAGGTGCGGGTGATGTCGCTGGCGTAGCAATCGATCTCGCAGCCAGCGTCGATCAACACCAGATCGCCGTCCTTGAGCACTGCGTCATTCTGCTGGTAATGCAGGATGCAGCTGTTGCGCCCGGCGGCGACGATGGAACCGTACGCGGGCATTTTCGCCCCGCCCTTGCGGAATTCGTAGTCGAGTTCGGCTTCGAGGCTGTACTCGTGGAGCCCGGCCCGACTGGCTTGCATCGCGCGGATGTGGGCTTGCGCCGAGATCCGTGCGGCTTCGCGCATCACCTTCACTTCCGCCGCCGATTTATACAGGCGCATGTCGTGCAGCAGATGATCCAGGGCAACGAATTCGTTCGGCGGCTGGGCGCCAAGATGCGCCTTGGAGCGGATGACGTTGATCCAGTCCATCAAGTGGCGATCGAATTCGGGGTTGCTGCCCATCGCCGAATACACCCGGTCACGGCCTTCGATCAGGCCGGGGAGGATGTCGTCGATGTCGGTGATCGGGAAAGCGTCGTCGGCCCCGAAGTCGCGGATCGCGCCTTCCTGGCCTGCGCGCAAGCCGTCCCACAATTCGCGTTCGGCGTTGCGCTCACGGCAGAACAGCACGTATTCGCCGTGCTCGCGGCCGGGCATCAAAACGATGACGGCTTGCGGCTCGGGAAACCCGCTGAGGTACTGGAAGTCGCTATCCTGGCGGTAGACGTGCTCGACGTCGCGGTTGCGAATGGCCACCGCGGCGGCGGGCAAAATCGCAATGCTGTTGGGTTCCATCTGCGCCATCAGAGCCTTGCGGCGACGGCTGTATTCCGCTTTCGGGATATGGGTCATGGGCAGATGGCTTTCCCTGGCACGCGATTAATGCAGCGACGGCTTGGCGGCTGGCGGCACGTCGGCTTTCTTGGTTTCCGAGAACAGCAGCAGCGGCGCGACGCGCAGGTACTCCATGACTTCCATGTAGTCGGTCTCGCCGTCTTCGGATTCTTCGAGGGCGTCTTGCACCTGAGAAATGGCGGCCAGATCCTGCAGCACTTCGGTGGCTTCCGTGCTGAGCATGCTGCTGTCGCGGCAGTTCAGGCCGAAACCGCTGAGGAAGCCCTGGCACCATTCGCCCAGTGCAGCGGCGCGGTCGGCCAGTGGCGCATCATCGGTCGGCAGCAGCAGGACGACAGTGACGTCGTCGCCGGTCAGTTCACCTTTGACCATCTCTTGCAGGCCGATCAAGGCGTTACGGACGTTGTCCTGGATATCGCCTTCGAGCAGTTCGGCGGCGTCGATCAACCAGCCTTCGTTATCGAAGCCGGCACCGGCGCAGCTGCGTCCGAGCAGCACGCCGTGCAGTTCGGCAGGCGAGACGTTGTGGCCGCTGGCAGTCAGCAGGGTGGCAAAGGCTTGGTACGGGGAATTCGCAATGGTCATGGGCAGCTAGGCGCCAGACGGCGCTATGTCTAGAATGAAGGCCTTGTATCCTACATCGACAGACTCGCCAAGACTATTAAAGGCTGTCCGCCAGCTATCCCATCAGACAGACTCCGACCCAGTGGACACAATGGAAGACACCGACCTGCAAGCGCTGATGGCCAGACTCGAACTGCTGATTGGCCGAGTCGAGCAACTTAAGAGCCAAAACGCACTCTTACTAGCTCAGGAAAAGACCTGGCGCGAGGAACGCGCTCACCTCATTGAAAAAAACGAAATCGCCCGGCGTAAGGTCGAATCGATGATTTCGCGCCTCAAGGCCCTGGAGCAAGACTCATGAGTTCAAGCAATAGCGTCACCGTGCAGATCCTCGATAAAGAGTATTCGATCATCTGTCCGCAGGAAGAACGCAGCAATCTGGTCAGCGCCGCGCGCTACCTGGATGGCAAGATGCGCGAAATCCGCAGCAGCGGCAAAGTCATCGGCGCCGATCGCATTGCTGTGATGGCCGCGCTGAACATCACCCATGACCTCTTGCACAAAGAAGAGCGCCCGGATATCCAGGCCAGCGGTTCGACCCGTGAACAGGTGCGCGACTTGCTTGATCGTGTCGATCTGGTGCTCGCCGACGATCAGACCACCACCAAGGGCTGATTCGACTGGCCGCATGCGGTATACTCGCGGCACTCCCTGGGGTGCTTGCCAGTTGACGATGTCCCTGAGCCGATTCGCACTACCCTGGAAGTTGCACGTTGGGCTGGTGTGCATGTCCGCTAGACGGAAAGCCTTAAAGTCTACTGCATCTTCCACCTTGAACTTTCGGGTTCAAGGGCTAAGTTGACAGCGGTTCATCCGGGGAGCCTGATTCGAATCCGATGTCGGTGAAAACCGCCATCGGATTTTTTATGCGTACGTTTTTGCACCCATCCCGCTGAAGCCGAACCATGACCGAACCCGCGCTGCTGCCCCGCCCGCAACTCCGCCGCCTGCTGCGCAAGGCGCGCCGTGCGCTGAGCAAAAGCGAACAACGCCAGGCTGCCAAGGGCCTGTACCGGCAGTTGGCGCAAGACCCGCACTTTCGCCGGGCCAGACACATCTCTTTGTATTTGCCCACCGACGGTGAAATCGATCCGCGCCTGCTGCTGCGTGAAGCCCAGCGTCGCGGCAAAGCGACCTACCTGCCGGTGCTCAGCGCCTGGCCGCGGACCAAGATGGTTTTCCAGCGCATTCGTCCCGGGGAAAAACTCAAACCCAATCGCTTCCGCATTCTCGAGCCGCGCGCCAATCTGGCGCAGCAACGCAAAGTCTGGGCGCTGGATCTGGTGTTGTTGCCGTTGGTAGGGTTTGACGATGTCGGCGGGCGCCTGGGCATGGGCGGCGGTTTCTATGATCGCAGTCTGGGGTATCTGGCTCGACGCAAAAGCTGGCGCAAGCCGACGTTGCTGGGGCTGGCCCATGAATGTCAGAAGGTCGAGCGGTTGGCGCAGGCGAGTTGGGATGTACCGTTACAGGGCACGGTCAGCGACAAGGCGTGGTATTTCGCAGGATAGGACGCCGCGCAGATCAGCGGCGTCGAAAAGCCGTTTCAGCGCTTGAAGGCTGTCGACTGTTGAACCTGTTGCGCGACTTCGATCGGCGCATCGGCCTTATTGGCCCACAGGCTCTGCGCGTAACCGGTGGTCACGACGCCCAGGCCGAACAAAATTACCAAAGTCCATAGTAAATCCGGTTTGCGTTTCATCGATTGCCCCCCTCAAGGCACATCATCACGATGACAGCAGCGGTTTCCGTTTGTAGGCCGTGCAGCAGCGTCAAGCTTTAAAGGCCGGCATTTTGCGACAACGTGAACCTGCGCGCAAACGCTGACGTCAACCGACTGTCGGTTTGTCATAAAATTGCCCGACAACCTGCCCAATGACCGTTTCAGGAGCACAAAACCATGGCCTATTGGCTGATGAAGTCCGAGCCCGACGAACTCTCGATCAAAGGTCTGGAAAAACTCGGCAAAGCGCGCTGGGACGGGGTTCGCAACTATCAGGCGCGCAACTTCCTGCGTGCGATGGCGGTGGGCGATGAGTTCTTTTTTTACCATTCCAGTTGCCCGGAGCCGGGAATTGCCGGAATCGGCAAAATAATCGCAGCGGCGTACCCGGATCCCACCGCACTGGAGCCGGAAAGTCATTACTTCGACCCGAAGGCTACAGCGGAGAAAAATGCCTGGAGCGCGATTGACGTTGAACACGTCGAGACGTTTGCGCGGGTGTTGAAGCTGGATTATTTGAAGCAGCAGACCGCGTTGGCCGAGATGCCGTTGGTGCAGAAGGGTTCGCGGTTGTCGGTGATGCCGGTGACGGCTGAGCAGTGGGCGGCGGTGATCACCCTCAAACCCTGATTTATTTGGCGCCTGCCATAATGCAATCGCTGGCAAGCCAGCTCCCACAGGATTTGCGATGGAACACAATATTGTGATCGCCGCAGAACCTTGTGGGAGCTGGCTGCCAGCGATGAGGCCGGCCCGGACAACAGAAGATTTATTGAATGATCAGGTTGTTGAACAACAGATCTTCAACCACCGGCTTGCCGGTCTCGTCATTCATCACTTGCTGGGTCTGTTTCAGCGCTTCCTGACGCAGCTTCTCTTTACCTTCGATGCTGCCCATCGCCTCGGTGGTCTGCTGCGTAAACAACGCCACCAGTTGATTACGGATCAGCGGCTCGTTGGCCTTGACCAGTTTGGTCGCTTCTTCACCAGTCACGCGCAATGCCACATCGGCCTTGTAGACCTTGAGCTTCGGCGTGCCGTCCAGCCCGTAGTTGCCCACAAATGGCGGGCTCAGGGTGATGTAGTTGACCTTCGGCGCCTCGCCTTCTTTGGCTTCTTCGGCCAGCGCTGCCACAGGCAGAGACAGGGCCAGCAACAACATGATCCACGCTTTCACAATTCGCTCCTTATCCGGTTTGCGGCCTAGCATAACGACCCGCCGCGCAAGCACAAGCTTATGGCTGACTATCAGGGCCGGGCATGCTCGTTGACCCGTTGACTGACACACCTACACTTATCGGCCATCACTCCCAAAGGAATAGCCCTGATGAAAGCCGTGCTGTGCAAAGCCTTCGGCCCTGCCGAATCGCTGGTGCTGGAAGACGTCGCCAGTCCCGCCCTGAAGAAGAACGAAATCCTGCTGGACGTGCACGCCGCCGGGGTCAACTTCCCGGACACGCTGATCATCGAGGGCAAATACCAGTTCAAGCCGCCCTTCCCGTTCTCGCCGGGCGGAGAAGCCGCAGGCGTGGTCCGCGAAGTCGGGGAAAAGGTCAGCCACCTCAAGGTTGGTGACCGCGTCATGGCCCTGACCGGTTGGGGCAGCTTCGCCGAACAGGTCGCGGTGCCAGGCTATAACGTGCTGCCGATCCCGCCGTCGATGGACTTCAATATCGCTGCCGCCTTCAGCATGACCTACGGCACCTCGATGCATGCGCTCAAGCAACGCGCCAACCTGCAACCGGGCGAAACCCTGCTGGTGCTCGGCGCTTCCGGCGGTGTCGGCCTGGCGGCTGTGGAAATCGGCAAAGCCATGGGCGCCCGCGTGATTGCTGCCGCCAGCAGCGCCGAGAAACTCGCGGTGGCCAAGGCTGCGGGCGCCGATGAGCTGATCAACTACAGCGAAACCAGCCTCAAGGACGAAATCAAACGCCTCACCGACGGCCAGGGCGCCGATGTGATTTACGACCCGGTCGGCGGCGACCTGTTCGACCAGGCCATCCGCGCCATCGCCTGGAATGGCCGCCTGCTGGTGGTCGGCTTCGCCAGCGGGCGCATTCCGGAGTTGCCAGTCAATCTCGCCCTGCTCAAAGGCGCGGCGGTACTCGGCGTGTTCTGGGGCTCCTTCGCCCAGCGCCAGCCGCAAGACAATGCGGCGAACTTCCAGCAATTGTTCGGTTGGTTTGCCGAGGGCAAGTTGAAGCCGCTGGTGTCGCAGGTCTATCCGCTGAGCAATGCCGCACAGGCGATCAATGACCTTGGCCAGCGCAAGGCTGTAGGCAAGGTTGTGGTGCAGGTTCGCTGAGTGACCTTTCGATAAAGGCCAGAATGTCCGGTTCGGTTGTACTGGCCTTTGCTATCAAAGCAACTCACGAATCTCCGCCGGCAACAGGCTCATGAATTTGCGCGCAGGGCTCTCTCGACAAGCCCTGACAATCTTTTCAACCTGCCGATTCATCCTGGCAATCATCGCCAGACGCTGTGCCTCCGGTAGCTGAGTTTTATGGAAGACGTTCGATAGATAGGCGCGGGTTTGTGCGAACACCGTCGAATCGATCCATGAGTACTCTGCAATGTTGGCGAGGTTGTCGTTAACTGCACGGCATCGCAAGGCTTTCAGTTGCTGGTTGACGTGAATGGGTTGATCCAGATCGAGCCGAAAGACTATCGGCGCGACGACTTCCTGCTTTTCGGGTTTGTCCTCCTCTACAGCCCAAGGCTTGAAACGCCACTGCACCAGCGCAACTCTGACCGCTTCAGCCAGATCGGGGTGGTCGCTTTTCAGAATGCTGATTTCGCTGACCGAGCCATCCGCCCTGACGATGAAACGAGCCTTAACCTCTCCCGTAATCCCGGCCCTGGACAATGCCAGTGGATAAATTGGTCGGGGGTTGTCTTCGGGAATCAACAGCGCTCCTGCCGCTTGCACGACACCGCCGACCAGCAACAAAAGCAACGCCACAATCCACCGCATGATCCGCCCCCTGAGCACCCGAATGCCGATCCCGGCAACAGCACAAAGGTTACGGAGCTATGACGTTTAACTGAATGGCGCAACTTCTGCTTTGGACGCAGGACGTTTCCCAAGACACGACGGTAAATCGGGCGAACGCACCACGCGAATGCTCAAAGGTAACTTTTCTGACGGACCCTTTTACCGTTTCAGCCTGCAATATCGCCTGGCATCAGATGTTCCTGAACCTTCTCGCTACGCGACTTGATCAACTGCCCCTTGTCATCGAAACGCAAAACAATCAGCCAGTCATAAACATCCACCGGCCATTTCGGCTGACCGATCAGTGCCGGGCCGTCTCCGCCGAACGCCGCAATCAGTTTGTTGATGTGGCTGTGGTGCCAGGCGATCAGCACGGTTTTCGCCTGATTATTCTTGCGCAGCGAGCTGACCAGTTTGTCGACGTCGTTATTGGCGTAGGGCTGCTCGATCGGCAGTTGCAGGCGCTGGGACAGTGCAATCAGCGTCTGTCGCGGGCGGATGCTTTCCGGGCTGTCGGCGGTAGCGATCAGACGTTGGGGTGTGAGTGTCTGGTCGTCCAACTGCAACGAGGTGAAATAGTCCGCGTAAGCCGCGGCGCGCTGTTCGCCCCGGGCATTGAGTTCTCGGCCGACATCAGGCTTTTCTGCATGGCGGATGATCAATACGGTGACATTGCGCAGGCCTGGTGCTGCAGAACCTTGGGCGAAGCTCAGTGCCAACACTGAAACAGTCACCGCTGCGACCATCAACAGTCTGGGCAATAGCCTGCGAACTTTCGGGGTCATCGCTTATCTCGAGATATCAGTCGATCTGTAGATCGCGAGTCTAAGTCACAACGTCCCGAGCGCGACAAAAACGCCCTGTTCTTACAGCTGAGCGACAGGTTCGTAAAGGAACACGCGACTTCCAACATTTTCCGCTATTTGCTCGATGCGAACCGGTGCTATTTTCGGTAACGAAACTGTAACATTCGCATCCGCAGTCAAAACAAGAAATCTGGAGCTCTTGAATGTTTGCTTTCTTTCGTCCTGCCGCACATCAGGCTCCATTGCCTGAAGAAAAAATAGACAGCACCTACCGACGCCTGCGCTGGCAGATCTTCGCCGGTATTTTCTTTGGCTACGCGGGTTACTACCTGCTGCGCAAAAACTTTTCCCTGGCCATGCCGTACCTGATCGACGAAGGCTACAGCCGCGGCGACCTGGGTCTGGCGATGTCGGCAATCGCCATCGCTTATGGTTTGTCGAAATTCCTCATGGGCCTGGTGTCCGACCGTTCCAACCCGCGCTACTTCCTGCCGTTCGGCCTGCTGGTCTCGGCCGGGGTAATGTTCATTTTCGGTTTCGCGCCTTGGGCAACGTCCAGCGTGACCATGATGTTCATTCTGCTGTTCATCAACGGCTGGGCCCAGGGCATGGGCTGGCCGCCAAGTGGCCGGACCATGGTGCACTGGTGGTCGCAGAAGGAGCGTGGCGGCGTGGTGTCCGTGTGGAACGTGGCGCATAACGTCGGCGGCGGTCTGATCGGCCCGCTGTTCCTGCTCGGCATGGGCTTGTTCAACGACTGGCATGCAGCGTTCTACGTACCGGCAGCGGTAGCGCTGGGCGTCGCGGTGTTCGCGTTCATCACCATGCGTGACACCCCGCAATCGGTCGGCCTGCCGCCAATCGAGAAGTACAAGAACGATTACCCGGAAGGCTACGACGCCAGCCACGAAGATGAATTCAGCGCGAAAGAGATCTTCGTCAAATACGTGCTGCGCAACAAAATGCTCTGGTACATCGCCATGGCCAACGTCTTCGTCTATCTACTGCGCTACGGCGTACTGGACTGGGCACCGACGTACCTGAAGGAAGCCAAGGGTTTCACCGTCGATAAAACCTCGTGGGCCTATTTCTTCTACGAATGGGCGGGTATCCCGGGCACGCTGCTGTGCGGCTGGATGTCGGACAAGATCTTCCGTGGCAACCGTGGCCTGACCGGCATGGTGTTCATGGCACTGGTGACCGTGGCAACGCTGGTCTATTGGCTGAACCCGGCCGGCAACCCGACCGTCGACATGATCGCGCTGTTCTCGATCGGCTTCCTGATCTACGGCCCGGTGATGCTGATCGGCCTGCAAGCGCTGGAGCTGGCACCGAAGAAAGCCGCTGGCACCGCTGCGGGTTTCACTGGCCTGTTCGGTTATCTGGGTGGCTCGGTCGCGGCCAGTGCGGCGATGGGCTACACCGTGGACCATTTCGGCTGGGACGGTGGTTTTGTCCTGCTGGTGGGCGCTTGCCTGCTGTCGATGGCCTTCCTGGCCCCGACGCTGTGGCACAAGCAAGTCGCCAGTCAGAGCCGTGAAGCGGTCGCTTGATCGGCCTGTGACTTACAGCGCTTGAGCCGCGCCTCCAGATTGCGATCTGGCATGGCGTGGCTGCGCAGGGCGTGCGCGGTCTGCTCGACATAATCGCGAGTGGTACCGTAACGCCCGCTGGCGCTTTCGAACACTTGGCTCAGCACGTGATCCGGCAAGTTGCCGGCATAGCTGGGCAGGTGTCGCTCCAACACAAATCCCAAGGCCTGAACCTGACTGCCATCTTCAAGACGGCAGTTGAGCCAGTGTGGCCGATAGGACGGCACCGGCATCTCGCGTTTCCACAGCGCATAGAGTGCGGTATCGAGATTGTCTTCCGGCAAGCGGTAGGCAAAGCCACTGCACGAACCGCCACGATCCAGACCAAACACCAGACCAGGCATTTCCGGCGTACCGCGGTGCTCGTGCGACCACAGGTACAGGCCGCGATGGTAGCCATGCACACGTCCGCGCACCCGCTCCACCGCCGAACACTCCGGCCGCCAGATCAGCGAACCATAGGCGAACAGCCACACCGGCCCGCCCTTGTGGCGCGCCATGGTCGATTGCATGGAAGCGAGAAGTTGTTCGTGCGTCAGCTGCGGCCCAAGATCGAGCCGCGGAGGGTAATTCAAATTCAGAAAAGCGTTTTCAATGGCGCTCATGGCGAATAGCGTTCAGCTCCCCGCGGGTGAAGAATTACTTAATAGAACGCACCGCTGTAACAATAAGGCACATATGTTTTAAGGCAATTTGAGTGCCATGGCACAGTTCTTAATTGATTGCCTGATTGATATATAACCTAGCGGTATTTATGCAATTACATAAATACCGATCGGCTATATAGGGAGTTATAACGGATTCAGCACGAGGCTCAAGAGCGCGGCTCAAGAGCGCGGGGCGTAAGCGAACACATCGGCACGCATTTGATGGGCATCCATCCCGGCTTCGACCAAGGCGTCGAGGGTGCCGTAGACCATGGCCGGCGAGCCGCTGGCGTAGACGTGCAGCGGTTTCAGGTCAGGGAAGTCTTCACAGACTGCCTCGTGCAGCATGCCGCAGCGCCCTTCCCAGCCGCATTGATCACTGACGACTTTGTGCAGGAACAGGTTAGGCAACTTCAGCCATTCGTCCCAATGTTCGATCTCATAAAAATCTTCTGGGCGGCGCACGCCCCAGTACAGATGCACCGGGTGTTTGAAGCCGTTGGCGCGGCAATGCTCGATCAGCGCATGAATCTGGCCCATGCCGGTGCCGGCGGCGACCAGCACCAACGGCCCGTCGGGCAGCTCGGCCAGATGCGTATCGCCAAACGGCAGCTCGACACGCACCATGGCGTTGCGTTGCAGCTGTTCGATCAGGCTCAGTGCACTGGCTTCGCGCGCCAGCACGTGGATTTCCAGATCACGCCCGCCATGCGGTGCCGAGGCCATGGAGAACGCCGACTTCTCGCCGTTCTCGCGCTCGATCATCAAGTATTGCCCGGCGTGATAACGCGGTGGCTTGCCCGCCGGCGCACGCAGACGCACGCGCCAAGTGTCGCCGCCCACATCGCGGCATTCGATGACCTGACACGACAGGCTGCGCACCGGCAGTTCTCCCAGCGCGAGCACGCCATCCCACAGCAGGATGCAGTCTTCCAGCGGCTCGGCTATGCAAGTGTAGAACTCGCCGTGGTCGTGCACCTTGCCGTCCTGCGCAACGCGGCCTTCAACCAGCAGCGCCGCACACACATGACAATTGCCGTTGCGGCAGCTTTGCGGGCATTCGTAGCCCAGGCGCCGCGCACCATCGAGAATCCGCTCGCCGGGCTGTATCTCAAGCACTGCTCCGGAGGGCTGCAAGGTTACACGCATCAATCTATTCCTAACTGATTCCAGATGGCATCGATCCGTTGGGTGACGGCGTCGTCCTTGACGATCACGCGGCCCCACTCGCGAGTGGTTTCGCCCGGCCACTTGTGGGTGGCATCGAGGCCCATTTTCGAGCCCAGGCCGGAGATCGGCGAGGCGAAATCGAGGTAGTCGATCGGCGTGTTATCGATCATCACCGTGTCGCGCTTGGGATCCATGCGCGTGGTGATGGCCCAGATCACGTCGTTCCAGTCGCGGGCATTGATATCGTCGTCGGTGACGATAACGAACTTGGTGTACATGAACTGTCGCAAAAACGACCAGACACCGAGCATCACGCGCTTGGCATGCCCCGGATACGACTTCTTCATGGTCACGATGGCCATGCGGTAAGAGCAGCCTTCCGGCGGCAGGTAGAAGTCGGTGATCTCCGGGAACTGCTTTTGCAGGATCGGCACAAACACTTCGTTCAGCGCCACGCCGAGGATTGCCGGCTCATCCGGCGGACGGCCGGTGTAGGTGCTGTGGTAGATCGGTTTGATCCGGTGGGTGATGCGCTCGACGGTGAACACCGGGAAGCTGTCGACTTCGTTGTAGTAACCGGTGTGGTCGCCGTACGGGCCTTCATCGGCCATTTCGCCCGGATGGATCACGCCTTCGAGGATGATTTCGGCGGTGGCCGGCACTTGCAGGTCGTTGCCACGGCACTTGACCAGTTCGGTACGGTTACCGCGCAAGAGCCCTGCGAAAGCGTATTCGGAAAGACTGTCCGGCACCGGCGTCACGGCGCCAAGGATGGTCGCCGGATCCGCGCCAAGGGCCACCGACACCGGGAACGGCTGACCCGGATGCTTCTCGCACCACTCGCGGAAGTCGAGGGCGCCGCCACGGTGGCTGAGCCAGCGCATGATCACCTTGTTGCGGCCGATCACTTGCTGACGGTAGATACCGAGGTTCTGGCGGTCCTTGTTCGGGCCTTTGGTGACGGTCAGGCCCCAGGTGATCAGCGGGCCGACGTCGCCGGGCCAGCAGGTCTGCACCGGCAGCATCGCCAGATCGACATCGTCGCCTTCAATGACCACTTCCTGGCACACCGCGTCTTTGACGACTTTCGGTGCCATCGAGATGATCTTGCGGAAGATCGGCAGTTTCGACCACGCGTCCTTCAAGCCCTTCGGCGGCTCGGGTTCCTTGAGGAACGCCAGCAGCTTGCCGATTTCGCGCAGCTCGCTGACCGACTCGGCGCCCATGCCCATCGCCACCCGCTCAGGGGTGCCGAACAGGTTGCCGAGCACCGGGATGTCGTAGCCGGTGGGTTTCTCGAACAGCAGCGCCGGGCCCTTGGCCCGTAGCGTGCGGTCGCACACCTCGGTCATCTCCAGCACCGGCGAGACGGGAATCTGGATGCGTTTCAACTCTCCGCGCTGCTCAAGCTGCTGCACGAAATCCCGAAGATCCTTGAATTTCATTGACGATGGCACCCTCAAAATAGGCGTACATCCTACCTGCTCTGACGGGCAAACAGCAGCCCGTCAGTGCCCGTGATCGCTCAATTCTGACTGGCACCCAGCAAGATCGGTGCAAACAACGGGCTCAATCTGGCGCTGCCGACGTCGGAAAGGTGGTCCGCATCCTTGTACTGCGAGTGGCCGTCGACATCGATGGCGCAGAGCCCTTCCTTGCACATCAGCGGCGTCGGATCGATGACGTGCACACCGGAATCGGCGGCGCTCATCGAGCCGAACAGGTCAGTGAAAAACTGCTGGCGTGCCAGATGCTCACTGAGCGGACGACCAAGGCCTTCTGCTGATCGGCCGATCCGGGCCAGGCTGGTCAGGCGGTCGATATAGCTCTTGTGCTGCAGCGGCACTTCCTTGAACAGCCAGACTTGCACGCCGGCTTCGCGCAACTCGGCCACACGCGCCTTGATGGCGTTGGCCATACGCTGCTCTGACTGACGCGGGTTATCCTTGCGATCAAGCAGGAATTGCCGATCCCCATCGCCGTCTTCGCGACCATATACGTACAGGCTCCAATTCGCCGCCAGCACCACGTCCTTGATCCCCAGACTCGTGACGCGGTCCATATTGCGCTGGTTGAAGTCCTTGCACTGCGGGCGCAGGCTGTCATCGATGATCGGCGGGCAACCCGTCAGGCTGTACAACCACACTGGCTGCACCATGCGACTGGCATTGCCTTCGATGGCGGGCAACAACGCTGCGGCGTGACTGTCGCCCCAGAACATTTTTGTCGCCGCAATATTTTCCTCACCGCCCACCAGACAGGACTTGGTCAGCGCCTTGTCGGTGCTCAAGTGCATGCACTTCGACTGCCCTGCGTTCCATTCGCGTGATTGCGCATATTCCAGCGCCTTGCCGCTCAGGCGCTGCGGAATACCATCTGCCGAGCGGATTACCGAGCCGGTAATCGCCAGCACGGTAATCGACACCAAGCCACCGACCAACACCGAGTTACGGCTGGCAAACACGCGCTTTTCACGGAAGGGCAGTTCGATATAGCGCAGGCTCAGCCACGCCAGCACCAACGCCAGGGCGATCCAGCCGATGGCTTCGAGCGGCTGGATACCATCGATGGAAATCGCGTTGGCATACACATAGACCGGCCAATGCCACAGGTAAAACGAGTAGGACAGCAAGCCGATCCAGACCAGAGCCCGGACACTCAATAACCGGCCAGCCCATGTCTCCCCCTGGGCGCCCGACCAGATCAACGCCGTCGTGCCCAATACCGGCAACAGCGCCGCCCAACCCGGGAACACTGTGGTTTTGTCGAAGGTAAACACCGCCACCAGCACCGCCGCCAGCCCGGCCAGGCCAACGGACTGCCGCAGCCATGGCCGCGCAACATGCTTGGGCACGGGCA
The DNA here is from genome assembly GCF_949767845.1 of Pseudomonas sp. IT-232MI5. Classification (NCBI taxonomy): domain Bacteria; kingdom Pseudomonadati; phylum Pseudomonadota; class Gammaproteobacteria; order Pseudomonadales; family Pseudomonadaceae; genus Pseudomonas; species Pseudomonas sp. IT-232MI5. The sequence goes on along the minus strand of NZ_CATKQE010000044.1, from coordinate 430,759 downwards.
TTACCGCCAACATCGCACCGCAGAGCAATTCCCAGGCGCGGGTCGGCAGGGCGAAAAAGGCAAACTCCGGCCGGCGTTCGATATAGATGATGTTCAAGCCGAACGACACCAGCAGCAAGGCAAACAGCATCCAGCGCCAATGACGGACGTAGCGCATCAGCAAGACCATCATCAACGGGAAGAAGATGTAGTACTGCTCTTCCACCGCCAGCGACCAGGTATGCAGCAACGGCTTGAGTTCCGACGCCGGCGCAAAGTAGCCGTCTTCACGCATGAACAGAATGTTGGAAATGAACAGCGACTGGTAACGAATCGTCCGCCCGAGTTCAGCCAGGTCTTTGGCTGTCAGCAACAGCCAGCCTAAAGCCAGCGTCACCACCACAACCACAGTCAACGCCGGCAGAATGCGCCGGGCACGACGGCCCCAGAAGTCGAGAAAACTGAAACGCTGGGCGCTGATTTCGCGGAACAGGATCGAGGTGATCAGGAAGCCGGAAATGACGAAGAACACATCAACGCCGACAAAACCGCCGCTGAATGTAGTGAATCCGAAATGAAACAGTACGACGGGAATAACCGCCAGTGCCCGTAATCCGTCGATATCACGGCGATTGCCAAACGTGTGCATGAAAAAACCTTACCTGTTCTGGATACAAAATCCCTTGAAGGCGCGAAGTTATCAGCCGCGCAAACTTCAATCCAGATACAAATAATTCAAGGCAAAAAAAAGCGCCCTTTCGGACGCTTTTTTCAAACGGCTTGCGTATTACTTGCGCTTCATCGACAAGAAGAACTCGTCGTTGGTCTTGGTCGTCTTCAGCTTGTCGACCAGGAACTCGATGGCAGCCACTTCGTCCATCGGGTGCAGCAGCTTGCGCAGGATCCACATACGCTGCAGTTCGTCGTCGGCAGTCAGCAACTCTTCGCGGCGGGTGCCGGAGCGGTTGATGTTGATGGCCGGGAACACACGCTTCTCGGCGATCTTGCGATCCAGAGGCAGTTCCATGTTGCCGGTACCCTTGAACTCTTCGTAGATCACTTCGTCCATCTTCGAGCCGGTTTCAACCAGCGCGGTGGCGATAATGGTCAGCGAGCCGCCTTCTTCGATGTTACGCGCAGCACCGAAGAAGCGTTTCGGCTTCTCGAGGGCGTGGGCATCGACACCACCGGTCAAGACCTTGCCGGAGCTCGGGATCACGGTGTTGTAGGCACGGGCCAGACGGGTGATGGAGTCGAGCAGGATCACCACGTCTTTCTTGTGCTCGACCAGGCGCTTGGCCTTCTCGATCACCATTTCAGCGACCTGCACGTGACGGGTCGGCGGCTCATCGAAGGTCGAGGCAACCACTTCGCCGCGCACGGTGCGCTGCATTTCGGTTACTTCTTCCGGACGCTCGTCGATCAGCAGCACGATCAGGTGAACTTCAGGGTTGTTACGGGCGATGTTCGCTGCGATGTTTTGCAGCATGATCGTTTTACCGGCTTTCGGCGGTGCAACGATCAGACCACGCTGGCCTTTGCCGATCGGGGCGCACAGGTCGATTACACGACCGGTCAAGTCTTCGGTGGAACCGTTACCGGCTTCCATCTTCATGCGCACGGTCGGGAACAGCGGGGTCAGGTTCTCGAAGAGAATCTTGTTTTTCGCGTTCTCGGGACGATCGAAGTTGATCGTGTCGACCTTGAGCAGGGCGAAATACCGCTCGCCTTCCTTCGGAGGGCGGATCTTGCCAACGATGGTGTCACCGGTGCGCAAGTTGAAACGGCGGATCTGGCTTGGCGAGACGTAGATATCGTCCGGGCCGGCCAGGTAGGAAGCGTCAGCGGAGCGCAGGAAGCCGAAGCCGTCCTGGAGAATCTCCAGCACGCCATCACCGGAGATTTCCTCGCCGCTTTTCGCGTGCTTTTTCAGCAGGGAGAAAATCACGTCCTGCTTGCGCGAACGGGCCATATTTTCTATGCCCATCTGTTCGGCCAATTCGAGCAGTTCGGTAATCGGCTTTTGCTTGAGTTCAGTCAGATTCATATAGGAATGACGTAATCATTTATGGAGGGGGGGAAATTAAGCTTTTGGCTTAATGAGGCCGCGCCGCGGAGAAGGCGACAGGATCGCGAACTAATTCGAAAAGGAGTGCGTCGGCGACGGCTAGCAGGGGGCAATGGAGAAACCAGTGCGGGGCCGAATGTACCACCTGAGTTTCGGAGCGTCTAGCCCTGAATACGCAAAAAGCCCCGCTATTTTGCGGGGCTTTTTTTCAGGCACTTTACAGCGACGCTTAGATGTTGGCGTCGAGGAAAGCCGCCAGTTGCGACTTCGACAGGGCGCCGACTTTGGTCGCTTCAACGTTGCCGTTCTTGAACAGCATCAGCGTCGGGATACCACGCACGCCGTGCTTGGCCGGGGTTTCCTGGTTTTCGTCGATGTTCAGTTTGGCAACGGTCAGCTTGCCTTTGTAAGTCTCGGCAATCTCGTCCAGAACCGGAGCGATCATTTTGCAAGGACCGCACCATTCAGCCCAGTAATCGACCAGGACAGCGCCTTCGGCCTTGAGTACGTCGGCTTCGAAGCTAGCGTCGCTAACGTGTTTGATAAGATCGCTGCTCATGGAATTCTCCAGGTTGTAAGCAAAAAAACGTGGCCCATCATAGCCGCCCTTCCCCTGTTCAGGAAGCCGCAGTTGATTGAGTCTTGCTATGGCACTCGATGAGTTTGGGTATAGCTCAAGTCACGCCGTGGCGGGGGCAATGAAGGAAATTCCGGTGCGCAGGGCCGCGTTGCGCACATGTTCCTGCATGGCTTTTTGCGCAGCGCCGGACGCCCGACGTGCGAGGGCGCGCAGGATCTTGCGGTGCTCCTGCCAGGTTTCCATCGCACGTTCGGCGCGGATGAACGGTAGTTTCTGGCTCTCCAGGAACATCTCGGCGCTGGCGGTGAGGATGCTCAACATCGCCTGATTGCCGCTGGCCAGCAGGATGCGGCGGTGGAATTCGAAGTCGAGTTTCGCCGCTGCCTCAAAGTCGCCAGCCTTCAATTGCTCGCGCATGGCCGCGACATTGTCTTCCAGCGCATCCAGATCGAAAGTACTCAACGTCACCGCTGCCAGCCCGGCGGCAAACCCTTCGAGCGCATAGCGCAATTGAAAGATATCCAGCGGCGACGCTTGCGCCGCAAATGACCACCCCGGCGCGCTATCGCCGCGCGACAATTCCACTGGCGACTGCACGAACACGCCTTTGCCCGGCTGAATACTGACCACACCCAACGCACTCAGCGAGGACAACGCCTCACGCAACGACGCCCGGCTGACGCCCAGTTGCAGCGCCAGGTCCCGCTGCGAAGGCAAAGCATCACCCGCACCGAAACCCTGTTCGGTGATCAGTTTGCGGATCGCTTGCAGCGCCACTTCGGGTACCGCACGGGAAATCGAATTCATGGTTTTTCGGACGCGCCAGGCCAATGTGCGGCTAGTTGTAAAGCTATTCGGCGAGTCCGGCAAGTCGTGCCCCAGCGGGGTTCGGCGAACCACGCCGGTGCGCCATGGCAGTGCGAAAAACAACCTGACTGTTCAGACCAGTAAGACCGAACAAACCCGCTAAAACCATGGCCTGCCGGGGCGAAAACCGCGTATTGGCACGGCCCGTGCTCTGTCCGAACGCAGAAATCACTTCTCGCCGATCCGGAGATTGTCCATGACCAAGCGTTACAGCGCCCTCCTCGCCGCCCTGTTTTCCTCTCTGTTGCTCAGCCAGGCTCCCGCCCACGCCGACGGTCTCGACGACGTGGTCAAACGCGGTACGCTGAAAGTCGCCGTACCGCAGGACTTCCCGCCGTTCGGCTCGGTCGGCCCGGACATGAAGCCGCGCGGCCTGGACATCGACACCGCAAAACTGCTGGCCGACCAGCTCAAGGTCAAACTCGAACTGACCCCGGTCAACAGCACCAACCGCATCCCGTTCCTGACCACCGGCAAGGTCGACCTGGTGATCTCCAGCCTGGGCAAGAACCCGGAGCGTGAGAAAGTCATCGACTTCTCCCGCGCCTACGCCCCCTTCTACCTCGCCGTGTTCGGCCCGCCAGACGCGGCGATCGCCAGCCTCGACGACCTCAAGGGCAAAACCATCAGCGTTACCCGTGGCGCCATCGAAGACATCGAGTTGACCAAAGTCGCTCCGGAAGGCGTGACCATCAAGCGCTTCGAAGACAACAACTCGACCATCGCCGCCTACCTCGCCGGGCAAGTCGACCTGATCGCCAGCGGCAACGTGGTGATGGTCGCGATCAGTGAAAAGAACCCGAAACGCGTGCCGGCGCTGAAAGTGAAGCTCAAGGATTCGCCGGTCTACGTCGGCGTGAACAAGAACGAAGCGGCGCTGCTGGCCAAGGTCAACGACATCCTGACCACCGCCAAGGCTGACGGCGCCCTGGAAAAGAACTCGCAGACCTGGCTGAAAGAGCCGCTGCCGGCCGATCTCTGATCGACTGCGCGGGAGACCTTCATGGCTTATCAGTTCGATTTCATGCCGGTGGTGGAAAACACCGACCTGTTGCTGCGCGGGGCGCTGTTCACCCTTGAGCTGACGGCCATCGGTGCGTTGCTCGGGGTCGGCGTCGGGATTGTCGGGGCGCTGGTGCGGGCGTGGAACATACGCCCGTTCTCGGCGATCTTCGGCGTCTACGTCGAGTTGATCCGCAACACGCCGTTTCTGGTGCAGTTGTTCTTTATCTTCTTCGGCCTGCCGTCGCTGGGCGTGCAGATTTCCGAGTGGCAAGCGGCGGTGCTGGCGATGGTGATCAACCTCGGAGCCTATTCGACGGAAATTATCCGCGCCGGCATTCAGGCGATTCCGCGCGGGCAACTGGAAGCCGCTGCGGCGCTGGCGATGACGCGCTTCGAGGCATTCCGCCACGTGGTCCTGCTGCCGGCGCTGGGCAAGGTCTGGCCGGCGCTGAGCAGCCAGATCATCATCGTCATGCTCGGCTCGGCGGTGTGTTCGCAGATCGCCACCGAAGAGCTGAGCTTTGCCGCTAACTTCATTCAGTCGCGCAACTTCCGCGCCTTTGAAACCTATGCGCTGACCACGCTGATCTACCTGTGCATGGCGCTGCTGATTCGCCAACTGCTGAACTGGATCGGCCGGCGCTACATCAGCAGGAGCCGCGCATGAGCGATTTCACTTTCTGGGACATCCTGCGCAACCTGCTCGTCGGCCTGCAATGGACGCTGGCGTTGTCGCTGGTTGCGTTCATCGGCGGCGGGATCGTCGGGTTGCTGATCCTGATCATGCGCATCTCGAAAAACTCTGTGTCGAGCAGCATTGCCCGCACCTGGATCGAGCTGTTCCAGGGCACACCGCTGTTGATGCAGCTGTTTCTGGTGTTCTTCGGTGTCGCCTTGGCGGGGATCGAAATCTCGCCGTGGATGGCCGCGGCGATTGCCCTGACCTTGTTCACCAGCGCCTATCTGGCAGAGATCTGGCGCGGCTGCGTCGAGTCGATCTCCAATGGCCAGTGGGAAGCCTCGGCGAGTCTGGCGCTCAATCCGCTGGAGCAACTGCGCTACGTGATCCTGCCGCAAGCGCTACGCATTGCCGTGGCGCCGACCGTGGGTTTCTCGGTGCAAGTGGTCAAAGGCACTGCCGTGACCTCGATTATCGGCTTCACCGAATTGACCAAGACCGGCGGCATGCTCGCCAACGCCACATTCGAACCGTTCATGGTCTACGGCCTCGTCGCCCTCGGTTACTTCCTGCTCTGCTACCCCTTGTCCCTCAGTGCGCGCTACCTGGAAAGGAGACTGCATGCCTCTGCTTAGAATTTCCGCCCTGCATAAATACTACGGCGATCACCACGTACTCAAAGGCATCGACCTCAGCGTCGAGGAAGGCCAGGTGGTGGCGATCATCGGCCGCAGCGGCTCGGGCAAATCCACCCTGCTGCGCACCCTCAATGGCCTGGAGTCGATCAACGACGGCGTGATCGAAGTCGACGGCGAATACCTCGACGCTGCCCGCGCCGATTTGCGCAGCTTGCGGCAGAAGGTCGGCATGGTGTTTCAGCAGTTCAACTTGTTCCCGCACCTGACCGTGGGCGAAAACGTCATGCTCGCGCCGCAAGTGGTGCAAAAAGTGCCAAAAGCCAAGGCAGCGGAACTGGCGCGCGAGATGCTCGAACGGGTTGGCCTCGGGGAAAAATTCGATGCCTTCCCGGATCGCTTGTCCGGCGGCCAGCAACAGCGCGTGGCGATTGCCCGGGCGTTGGCAATGTCGCCAAAAGTGTTGCTCTGTGATGAGATCACCTCGGCGCTCGATCCGGAACTGGTCAATGAAGTGCTCAGCGTGGTGCGCCAGTTGGCCAAGGAAGGCATGACGCTGATCATGGTCACCCACGAAATGCGCTTTGCCCGCGAGGTCGGCGACAAACTGGTGTTCATGCACCACGGCAAGGTGCATGAGGTGGGGGATCCGAAGGTGCTGTTTGCCAATCCGCAGACGGCGGAGCTGGCGAACTTTATTGGCACAGTTGAAGCAACAGCCTGAATCCGCCTCATCCGGATCGTTCCCACGCTCCGCGTGGGAATGTAGCCAAGGACGCAGAGCGTCCCAAAAGCGGACGCAGAGCGTCCAGTGAGGCATTCCCACGCAGAGCGTGGGAACGATCAGGTTCGGGGTGCGCGCTCCGGCGGTTTGAACCGTGCGCGTTGGCGCCAGCGTTTGATCGTGGCACGATGTCGGGGTTATCGACCGAGACCCCCTGACCATGCCGCAATCCCAAGCCAAGAATCTGTCCCTGATCGCCGCAATCGACCTGGGCTCGAACAGCTTTCACATGGTCGTGGCCAAGGCCCAGAACGGCGAAATCCGCATTCTCGAGCGCCTCGGCGAGAAGGTTCAACTGGCTGCCGGCATCGACGATGAGCGCAAACTCAACGAAGAATCGATGCAACGCGGCCTCGATTGCCTCAAGCGTTTTGCCCAACTGATCAACGGTATGCCGCTGGGCGCCGTGCGCATCGTCGGCACCAACGCCCTGCGCGAAGCGCGCAACCGCCTCGAATTCATTCATCGCGCCGAAGAAATCCTCGGTCACCCGGTGGAAGTGATTTCCGGTCGTGAAGAAGCGCGACTGATTTATCTGGGCGTGTCGCACACCCTCGCTGACACCCCGGGCAAACGTCTGGTCGCCGACATCGGCGGCGGCAGTACCGAGTTCATCATTGGCCAGCGCTTCGAACCGCTGCTGCGCGAAAGCCTGCAAATGGGCTGCGTCAGCTTCACTCAGCGCTACTTCAAGGACGGCAAGATCACCCCGGCCCGCTACGCCCAGGCATACACGGCGGCGCGGCTGGAGATCATGAGCATCGAACATGCCCTGCATCGCCTGACCTGGGATGAAGCCATCGGTTCCTCGGGCACCATCCGCGCCATCGGTCTGGCCCTGAAGGCCGGCGGTCACGGCACCGGCGAAGTGAACGCCGAAGGCTTGGCCTGGCTCAAGCGTCGTCTGTTCAAGCTCGGTGACGTCGACAAGATCGATTTTGAAGGCATCAAGCCGGATCGCCGGACCATTTTCCCGGCGGGTCTGGCGATTCTCGAAGCGATTTTCGACGCCCTCGAACTGCAACGCATGGATCACTGCGACGGCGCCCTGCGTGAAGGCGTGCTCTATGACCTGCTCGGTCGCCATCATCACGAAGACGTGCGCGAACGCACCCTGACCTCGCTGATGGAGCGCTATCACGTCGATCTGGAACAGGCCGCACGAGTTGAACGCAAAGCCTTGCACGCGTTTGATCAGGTGGCGGCGGACTGGGAGCTGGATGACGGCATCTGGCGCGAACTCCTTGGCTGGGCGGCGAAAGTGCACGAAGTCGGCCTCGACATCGCGCACTATCACTACCACAAGCACGGCGCCTACCTGATCGAGCACTCGGACCTCGCCGGGTTCTCCCGCGAAGACCAACAGATGCTCGCGCTATTGGTGCGCGGCCATCGCCGCAATATTCCGAAGGACAAGTTTGCTGACTTCGGCGACGACGGCGACAAGCTGATCCGTCTGTGCGTGCTGCTGCGCTTTGCGATCCTGTTCCACCACATTCGTGGCACCCAGACCATGCCGCAGGTGGTATTGCACGCCAAGGGCAACACCCTGGATGTGGAATTCCCTGAAAACTGGCTGGATGAGAATCAGCTGACTCAGGCGGATTTCGGGCTTGAGGCGGATTGGCTGACGCGGGTGGGGATTGTGCTCACGGTCCACTGAGCCTCGATTGGGCATAAAAAAGGCGATCCTTCTGGATCGCCTTTTTTATTGGGTGTTCGGCTGGGATTTAGTGGTGTGCGTGAGATCGATGCCCCTCACCCCAGCCCTCTCCCGAGGGAGAGGGAGCCGATTTGTGGACTTTTCAAAACCCGAGTTCGACTCGATTTCTCAGGTCGGCGTATAGCGTGAGACACCTCGATCAGTCCCCTCTCCCTTCGGGAGAGGGCTAGGGTGAGGGGCTCTTGCTCTTGGCTTTAGCTGCTCACCGGCAATATCGGGCTACCCAACCGTTCCAGCAACGTCGCCTGCGCACTCCTCGGGTTCTGGTTGCCGGTCGGCGTGTTGCGGATGTAACGGCCATCCGACTGCAAGCTCCAGCTATGAGTGTTATCAGTCAGGTACAGCTCCAGCTCTTTCTTCACCCGGGTCAGCAGCTTTTTGCCTTCGACCGGGAAGCAAGTCTCGACGCGTTTGTCGAGGTTGCGCTCCATCCAGTCGGCACTGGAGAGGAACATCTGCTCGTCGCCGCCATTGAGGAAGTAGAACACTCGGGTGTGCTCAAGGAAGCGGCCGATGATCGAGCGCACATGAATGTTGTGCGAAACCCCGGCAATCCCCGGACGCAGACAGCACATGCCGCGCACCACCAGATCGATACGCACACCGGACTGGCTGGCCTTGTACAGCGCGCGAATGATCTTCGGATCGGTCAGCGAGTTGAACTTGGCGATGATGTGCGCCGGTTTGCCGTCGAGCGCAAATTGCGTCTCGCGGGTGATCATGTCGAGCATGCCCTTCTTCAGGGTGAACGGCGCATGCAGCAGCTTCTTCATGCGCAGGGTTTTACCCATGCCGATCAACTGGCTGAACAGTTTGCCAACGTCTTCGCACAAGGCATCGTCGGAGGTCAGCAGGCTGTAGTCGGTGTACAGCTTGGCGTTGCCGGCGTGGTAGTTACCGGTGCCGAGGTGCGCGTAGCGGACGATTTCGCCGGCTTCGCGACGCAGGATCAGCATCATCTTGGCGTGGGTCTTGAAGCCGACCACGCCGTAGATCACCACCGCACCGGCCGCTTGCAGACGGCTGGCCAGTTGCAGGTTGGACTCTTCGTCGAACCGCGCACGCAGCTCGATGACCGCCGTCACTTCCTTGCCGTTACGCGCGGCATCCACCAGCGCATCGACGATTTCGGAGTTGGCGCCGGAACGGTACAGGGTCTGGCGCACAGCCAGAACGTGCGGGTCTTTCGCCGCCTGACGCAGCAGGTCGACCACCGGGGTGAACGACTCGAACGGGTGCAGCAGCAGGATGTCCTGCTTGCTGACCACGCTGAAGATGTTTTCGCTGTTCTGCAGCAGTTTCGGGATCTGCGGGGTGAACGGCGTGTATTGCAGCTCCGGATGGCTGTCGAGCCCGGTGATGCTGAACAGCCGCGTCAGGTTGACCGGGCCGTTGACCTGATACAGCTCGCTCTCGCTCAGGTTGAACTGCTTGAGCAGATAGTCCGAAAGGTGTTTCGGGCAAGTGTCAGCGACTTCCAGACGTACCGCATCGCCGTAGCGACGCGAGAACAGCTCGCCACGCAGGGCGCGGGCCAGGTCTTCGACATCTTCGGAGTCGAGCGCCAGGTCGGCGTTTCGGGTCAGACGGAACTGGTAGCAGCCTTTTACCTTCATGCCTTGGAACAGGTCATCGGCGTGAGCGTGGATCATCGACGACAGGAACACATAGTTGTCGCCGGGGCCGCCGACTTCTTCCGGCACCTTGATGATCCGTGGCAGCAAGCGCGGTGCCGGGATGATTGCCAGACCGGAGTCGCGACCGAAGGCGTCGATGCCTTCCAGCTCGACGATGAAGTTCAGGCTCTTGTTCACCAGCAACGGGAACGGGTGCGTCGGGTCGAGGCCGATCGGGGTGATGATCGGTGCGATCTCGTCGCGGAAATAGCGGCGCACCCAGGTTTTGATCTTGACCGTCCAGTGGCGGCGACGGATGAAGCGCACCTGATGCTTTTCCAGCTCCGGCAACAGAATGTCGTTGAGGATCGCGTACTGACGGTCAACGTGACCATGGACCAGCTCGCTGATCCGCGCCAGCGCCTGATGCGGTTGCAAGCCATCAGCCCCGGCCTGCTCACGGGCGAAGGTGATCTGCTTCTTCAGACCGGCGACGCGGATTTCAAAGAATTCATCGAGGTTGCTGGAGAAGATCAGCAGGAACTTCAAGCGTTCCAGCAACGGATAGGACTCGTCCAGCGCCTGTTCCAGCACGCGGATATTGAATTGCAGTTGCGAAAGCTCACGGTGGATGTACAGGCTGCTGTCATCCAGGCCCGGTATGGCAATCACTGGCGCCGCCGCAACAGGTTCGGTGACTGGCGCGGGTGGCGCAGGCTCCAGCTCCGGCGGGGTTTCGGTGATTTGCTCGACCACCGGTTGAGCTTCTTTTACTGCAACTTCCGTGAGTCCTTCGGTATTCATTGAATGTTCCTGGGAGGGCTATTTCTGCTCTCGTAACAATTGAGCGGCGCGGACAGCAAAGTAAGTCAGGATGCCATCAGCGCCGGCACGTTTAAAGGCGGTCAGTGATTCGACAATCACCGCCTCGCTCAACCAGCCATTCTGGATTGCCGCCATGTGCATGGCGTATTCGCCGCTAACCTGGTAGACGAAGGTCGGCACTTTGAAGGCATCTTTTACCCGGAAAAGAATGTCCAGGTAGGGCATGCCCGGTTTGACCATGACCATGTCCGCGCCTTCAGACAAGTCCGCTCCGACTTCGTGCAGCGCTTCGTCGCTGTTGGCCGGGTCCATCTGATAAGAGGCTTTGTTCGCCTTGCCGAGGTTCGAGGCTGAACCCACGGCATCGCGGAACGGGCCGTAATAGGCGCTGGCGTACTTGGCCGAATAAGCCATGATCCGCACATTGACGTGGCCGGCGATTTCCAGCGCTTCGCGGATCGCCTGAATGCGACCGTCCATCATGTCCGACGGCGCGACCACCTGAGCGCCGGCTTCGGCATGGGACAAGGCCTGGCGGACCAGTGCGTCGACGGTGATGTCGTTCTGTACGTAGCCTTCTTCGTCGAGAATGCCGTCCTGACCGTGGGTGGTGAACGGATCAAGCGCAACGTCGGTGATCACCCCCAGTTCCGGGAAACGCTCACGCAGCGCGCGGGTGGCGCGCTGGGCGATGCCTTCGGGGTTCCAGGCTTCAGCAGCGTCGAGGGACTTCAATTCAGGTGGGGTGACCGGAAACAGCGCCAGCGCCGGAATCCCCAGCTCGACCCACTTCGCCGCTTCTTCGAGCAGCAGATCGATAGTCAACCGCTCTACCCCAGGCATCGAAGCCACGGCTTCGCGGCGGTTTTCACCGTCGAGCACGAACACCGGCAGGATCAGGTCATCGACCGTCAGCACATTTTCCCGCACCAGCCGACGCGAAAAATCATCACGACGGTTGCGACGCAGGCGAGTGGCAGGGAACAGACGATTGGCGGGGGTAAAGCTCACGGCAGACTCCTGAGCCCGCGCAAACGGGCGAGCGTGACAGTTATAGACGGCCATTATGACGAACAGATGACAGTTGTGTGAGACCTGTGACGTGTAGCCGCATTCCATTCTCAGTGTAGGAATTGTTCACGTCGAGACACATTTGGACACTTTCATGAATGTGTCCGAAGGGTTAGGCTGCGCGTTCATTTCGCCAGCACCCAGACAATGCTCCAACAATTTCTGCATGACTTTGGCTATTTTGCCTTGTTCCTCGGCACGTTCTTCGAAGGCGAAACCATCCTGGTGCTCGCGGGCTTCCTCGCGTTCCGTGGATACATGGACATCAACCTGGTGGTGGTCGTGGCGTTCTGCGGCAGCTATGCCGGCGATCAGCTGTGGTACTTCCTCGGCCGCAAACACGGGCGCAAATTGCTCGCGCGCAAACCGCGCTGGCAGCTGATGGGCGACCGCGCGCTGGAGCACATTCGCAAGCATCCTGACATTTGGGTGTTGAGCTTCCGTTTCGTTTACGGTCTGCGCACGGTGATGCCGGTGGCGATCGGCCTGTCGGGTTATCCGCCGGGACGTTATCTGCTGCTCAACGGCATCGGTGCGGCGATCTGGGCGACCGCGCTGGCCGCCGCCGCTTACCACTTCGGTGCAGTGCTGGAAGGCATGCTCGGCAGCATCAAGAAGTACGAGCTGTGGGTGCTGGGTGCGTTGCTGGTGCTGGGTGTCGGTCTGTGGCTGCGCCGCCGCTTCAAGAATGCGCGGCTGGCCAAACAGATCTACGCCGACGAGCAAGCCGCGAAAGCGGCACTGCTGAGTCAAGCCGAAGTGGCCAAACCTGCCGAACCGAAGACGCCAGCCGAGTAACTCGCTGGCGACTGGCGTACAGCCCTGCGCACAGCGCGGGCTGGCCGCCTCTTTCAATCATTTGCCCCCTCTGCGCTAGCGGACTGCCGTTCGCCAGCGGCGTTCTCACGCGAAAAATCTCCCGCTCGTTTTCGCAGCAGGCAACCGCAAATAATGAACACCCCGCCGTTGTTGCGATCCATGTAGAAAGCGCTCCATGCAGGTGCCGCCAGCTCTTGAGCCTATGGCAACGCGCGACAATTTAGTGGACATTTAGCGCCATGAATCTGGAGAGAAACCCATGAGCAAAAAAGTTGCAGTGATCCTGTCCGGCAGTGGCGTGTACGACGGCGCCGAAATCCATGAAAGCGTCATCACCCTGCTGCGCCTCGACCAACGTGGCGCGCAGGTACAGTGCTTCGCCCCGAACATCGCGCAATTGCATGTGATAAATCACCTGACCGGCGAAGAAATGCCCGAGTCGCGCAACGTCCTGGTGGAATCGGCGCGCATTGCCCGCGGCAACATCAAGGACATCCGCGACGCCGATGTCGACGACTTCGATGCGCTGATCGTGCCGGGAGGGTTTGGTGCGGCGAAGAACCTTTCGAACTTTGCCGTTGAAGGCGCGGGCTGCACCGTGCAGCCGCAAGTGCTGGCCTTGGCCGAAGCATTCGCCGAAGCAGGCAAACCGGTGGGCCTGATGTGCATTTCCCCGGCATTGGCGGCGAAGATCTATGGCCCGGGCGTGACCTGCACCATCGGCAACGACGCCGACACCGCCACGGCGATGAACAAGATGGGTGCCACTCATGAAGACTGCGCGGTGACGGAAATCATCGAAGACAAGGCGCGCAAACTGGTGACGACCCCGGCTTACATGCTGGCGCAGAACATCAGTGAGGCGGCTTCGGGGATCAACAAGCTCGTGGATCGCGTCCTCGAACTGACCCACGAAAACGACGCCTGATTCCCCGTATGATCGTTCCCACGCTCTGCGTGGGAATGCCGCCATTGGCGCTCCGCGCCTGCTCACTTTGGCGTTACATTTGCGGTAAGACCGGAACGCAGAGCGTCCCAAGATGCATTCCCACGCGGAGCGTGGGAATGATCGTCATAAGGCTCAGGGTTTGCGCGTCAGTCGGGTCAGGATCCGGTCCAGCGCATTGGCAAACGCCTGTTTCTCGCGATCGCCAAACGGCGCCGGTCCGCCGCTCATCTGGCCTTGTTCGCGCAGATCAGTGAACAGATTGCGCACGGCCAAGCGCTCGCCCATGTTCTGCGCATCGAACTCCTTGCCGCGTGGATCCAGCGCCGCGACGCCCTTCTTCACCAAACGATCGGCCAATGGAATATCGCTGCAAATCACCAGCTCCCCCGGTACCGCGTGCTCGACCAGATAATCGTCTGCCGCATCCGGGCCGCTCGGCACCACGATCAGTTTGACGATGGCCAGCCCCGGCTTGATCTGCGGCTGCCCGGCCACCAGCACCACTTCGAACTGGCGCTTGAGGGCGAACTTCACCACCAGATCCTTCGCCGCCCGTGGGCAGGCGTCGGCATCGATCCATACACGCATTTTCTTTACCTCTAAAAGCAAAAGATCGCAGCCTTCGGCAACTCCTACAGAGTGCGCGTCGCGCCGCAATATTGCGACATGCTACGCCCATGTAGGAGCTGCCGAAGGCTGCGATCTTTTAAGGGAGCACTCAATCAAGCAGCCGAAACCCGCCGCTTCTCCGCCACCCAACTACGCCCATACAACACCACAATCGCCAGAATCGCCACCGCTTGCGCCGTCAGCGAATAGGCATCGGCATGAATCCCCAGCCAGTCGAATTCAAAGAACGCCACCGGCCGCGTGCCAAAGATTCCGGCTTCCTGCAACGCCTTCACGCCATGCCCGGCAAACACCACCGACAACGCGCAGAGCAACGCGGCGTTGATGCTGAAGAACAGCGTCAACGGCAGTTTCGCCGAACCGCGCAGGATTACCCACGCCAGCCCCACCAGCAGCACCAATGCCGTCGCGCCACCGGCGAGGACCGCGTCATGCCCGGCCGGGCCGGCCTGCAGCCACAGGGTTTCGTAGAACAGGATCACTTCGAACAGCTCGCGATACACCGAGAAGAACGCCAGAATCGCGAAGCCGAAACGCCCGCCACCACCGACCAGACTGCTCTTGATGTAATCCTGCCAGGCCGCTGCATGCCGGCGGTCATGCATCCACACACCGAGCCACAAGACCATGACACTGGCAAACAGCGCCGTGGCGCCTTCGAGCAGTTCACGCTGCGAGCCGCTGACGTCGATCACATACGCCGCCAACGCCCAGGTGCCGAGGCCGGCCAGCAGCGCCAGGCCCCAACCGACGTTGACACTGCGCACCGCTGACTGCTGGCCGGTGTTGCGCAGGAACGCAAGAATCGCCGCCAGCACCAGAATCGCTTCCAGACCTTCGCGCAGCAGAATCAGCAGGCCGGAAATGTAGCTCAGCGACCAGCTCAGGCCGTCGCTGCCGAGCAACCCGGCGGATTCCTTGAGCTTGGCCTTTGCGGCCTCCAGACGCTGCTCGGCCTGCTCGACCGGCAAACCGTCCTGCAACGATTGCCGGTAAGCCATCAGCGATTTTTCTGTGTCCTTGCGCACATTGGCGTCGACGTTATCCAGCGAGCTCTCGACCAGTTCGAAGCCTTCCAGATAGGCCGCGACCGACAGGTCGTATGCCTGATCGTGTTCGCCGGCGCGATACGCGGCAAGGCTCTTGTCCAGCGTTGCGGCGGTGTAGTCGAGCAACTGCGCCGGGCCGCGCTTGACCTGCGGCGGCTGCGCACGTTGTGCACGGAACGTCGCTGCGGCTTGCGCGCCGTCGGCGGCCTGTACCTCAGCCGGGGTCTGGCGCGCCAGATCGGCGATGTTGTAAGTCTTCTCGGCTTTGGCCGCCGCCGGATCGGCGCTGAAGCCGGCGATGTAAGTCGCCAGATCCCAACGCTGGCGATCATCAAGCTGATCGGCAAACGCCGGCATGTCGGTGCCTTCGACGCCTTGGCCAAGGGTGTTGTAGATCGCGTACAAGCTCAGGTGATCCAACCGCGCCGCATCACGCAGATTGGCCGGTGCCGGGGTCATGCCGAGCCCCGCCGGGCCGTCACCGGCGCCACTGTCGCCGTGGCACACCGAGCAATTCTGCGCATAGAGCGGCGCACCACGGGTGGGATCGGGGGTGATGATCGGTGCTTGGCTGACTTCATACGCCACCGCCAGTTGCGCGCCCAGTTGCCGCGCCTGTCGGGCCACTTCGGCGCCGTCCTGTTTCGCGGTGATCGCCGCGTGCAAGGCTTCAACGCCCTGCTCCAGCGCAGCCTTTTCAGGCTTGGCCGGCATGCCGGCGATCAAGCCTTGCAGCGCCCGCGTGAACTCCAGTTGCTCGCGGTATTCGGAATCATCGACAACCTTGCCCGCCGCTACCGTCGGCGGGTAGTCGGCGCTGATGTAATCGAGCAAATGCAGCGCTTGCGGTGCGCCTTCCACGGTATCAGCCAGCAGATTGAAGCTGCTCAGGGCAAACAACGGGAACACCAGCCAGGCCAGGAAACGGGACGCGGCAGTCATGAAGAATTCTCAAATGGAAATGCGAAGTTACATATTGTTCACTTCGAACGCGTTTCCCTCAAGCTTTGTCGGCAATTTAGCCTAACGCCGGACTGCCGCTACGGTAGTGTTCGGCCATGAACTCAACGAACACTTTGACCTTGAGCGCCACATGCCGGGCATGGGGATACAGCGCGTAATAGTGCCGTTGACCCAGGCTGCAGTTGGGTAGCATCTGCACCAACCGTCCGCTCAACAAGTCATCCTGCACCGTCGCACGGGTGAACGCGGCAATGCCCACACCGGCCAACGCAGCGGCGTGCAGCGAGCTGATCGAATCGGCCTTGAAGCGCCCATGCGCACGGATCTGCGTGGCAACTCCGCGCGCATCGGTCAGCGTCCAGTCACTGCCACCGGCAAACGCCAGCAACTGATGCCCGGCCAGTTCCCGAACCTGCCGTACCAATCCGTGCCGTGCGATATAGGCCGGTGACGCGACCAGCAGCATCGGCGAAACCGTGAGCAACCGCGCCACCAGAGACGAATCTTCAAGCGGCCCGCAGATGCGCAACGCGACATCGAGGCCTTCGGCGATCAGATCGACAAAACGGTCATCGCAGGACAGATCGACTTCAATCTCGGGATAACGCTGTTGAAACCCTGGCAGCCACTTCGCCAGTTCCAGCGTACCGATGACCACGGGCGCACTGATGCGCAAGACACCACTGGGTTTCTCCTGGGCCTGACCGACCGCCACAGCGGCCTGATCAAGGCGATCGAGAATATCCACGCAGGCGAGGTAATACTGCTGCCCCGCCGTGGTCAGGCTGAAACGCCGGGTGTTGCGATTGATCAGACGCGTGCCCAGTTCGGCTTCCAGTTGCTGCAACTGCCGGGAGATGGTCGAGTGCGTAGTCTCGAGCCGTTCCGCCGCAGCACTGAAACCGCGACACTCGACGATGCAACGGAACGCACGCATGGCCAGCAGTTGATTCATTGAAGTACCGCAACTCAATTGATCGGTGAGCGGGCAAGCCTAGCGCAATCCATACCACCCCGGCAGCTGCAAAGCGCCCCTATAATGCGCCATCATTTCGCCCTCTCCGTTCAAGGAAGAACCCGCTCATGCGCCACTGTTTGTTGCCGTCCCTGCTGATCGCCACCCTTGTGCAACTCAGTGGTTGCGCCGCTTACCGTGATTACGACCTGGAACTGCAACAGACCACGCAACAGCTCAAGGCCGGCAATATCGGCGGTTCACTGGCCTTGATCGAGGCACACAACCCGGGCGAAGAAAAGGATTTGCTCTATTACTTCGAGAAGGGTGCGGTGCTAAGCGCTGGCGGTGAATTCCCGCAGAGCCAGATTGCCTGGCGTAGCGCCGAGCAAATGGTCATACAGCGCCAGGACACCATTGAAACCACTGGCGACAAATTGCTCGCCGCCATGGGCAATCAGTGGGGCAGCATCATCAATGACAAGCTGCGCCGCTACGATGGCTACGACTACGAAAAAGTCATGCTGACCACGCAAATGGCCCTCAACCAACTGGCCCTGAATGACTTTGACGGTGCCCGCGCCGACATCAAGAAAACCCACGAGCGTGAAGCATTGATCGCCCGGCAGCGAGAACTGGAATACGAGCGTGTCGAAGAGGCGGCCAAGGCCAGCGGCGCCCGCGTCCATTACAAGGACCTGCAAGGCTACCCAGTGGTCATGCTGGAATCATCCGCCGTCATCGCCTTGAAGAACGGCTATCAGAGCGCGTTCAGTCACTATCTCGCCGGTTTTACCTACGAAGCGCTCGGCGAGAAAGATCTGGCAGCGCCCGGCTATCGTCAGGCGATCGAACTGCGCCCGGACATGGGGTTTTTCCAGCAGGCATTGCGCGACCTCGACAACCCTGGACTGAAGGCAGACGAAAGCGACGTACTGATCATCGTGCAGAGCGGCCTGGCACCGGCCCGCAGTTCCGTGCGCGTGCCCTATCCGGTGAAGTTGGCGGACGGGCAAGTCATCGTCGCCAATGTATCGTTTCCCGTGATGGTGCCAGACACATCCACACCTCCATTCAATCAAGTGAGCATCGACGGTCGTCAGAAAAAGCTGATCGCCGTCAACAGCATTACCGACATGTCCTTGCGCACCCTGCGTGACGACATGCCGGGCATTATCCAGCGTACGACCTATCGGGCCTTTCTGGCGGCTGACGTTCAAGCCACGGACAACCGACGCGACCCGAGCAAAGCCTCCTATGTCACTCACTGGGACGGTTTCGAGCAGGCCGACACCCGCACCTGGCGCACCTTGCCCAACCTCACCCAAGTCGTGCGTCTGCGCCTGAAAAAGGGTGATCACCTGATCAGCCTGCCTAACGCGCCCGGCGCTGCTCCAATGAAAATCCGCATCGACCAGAATCGCCAGGTTATCGGCCTGCGCGCCTTGGGTGAGCACGTGTTTGCCAATGGCAGCGCCTTCCAGTCCAGCGGGGCACCGGCAAGCAGCGTGGTATCCAACCTGAAATAAGTAATGGCATCTAACTAACCAGTGCAATTAAAAAGCTATTACATAGCCACTACCACCCGCTTATAATGCCGCGCCCTCGCTGTTGCGAAACGGCATTAAAGCTCCTCAGGTTATGAGGAATTGGCAGGAGGCCAGTGCCACTGTCGATGGGTCACACCAGCCCGACCAGCATCCGCGGCTGTATTACTCCAGGGAAGAAGTACCCCCATGGCATTCCGCGCCCCCACTCTGATCGCGCTCAGCGCCGTCACTCTGCTGTCCGGCTGTTCGGCGTTTCGCAATTACGACTCTGAATTGGCACAGACCAATCAGCAACTGGCCACCGGCAACGTCGACGCCGCGCTGACTCTGCTGGAAAAGAACAACACCGGCCCTGATAAAGACCTGCTCTATTACTTCGAGAAAGGTGAGTTGCTGCGCGCCAAGGGCGACCTCTCCGGCAGCCAGAATGCCTGGACCAGCGCCGACCAGGTGGTTGGCAAGTGGGAAGACTCGGTCAAGCTCGATACCGACAAGTACCTGGCCCAGTTCGGCAGTTTCCTGGTCAACGACAAAGTGCGTCGCTACGAAGGCTATGACTACGAAAAAGTCATGTTGACCACGCAGATGGCCCTGAACCTGCTGGCAGTCAACGATTTCGACGGCGCACGTACTGCGATCAAGAAAACTCACGAACGTGAAGCAGTGATCGCCGAGCTGCGTGACAAGGAATACCTCAAGAGCGAGGAAGAAGCCGAAAAAGAAGGCATCAAGACGCAGTACAAGGACCTGCAAGGCTACCCGGTCGCCAGTCTCGACGCGCCGGAAGTGGTTGGCCTGAAAAACAGCTACCAGAGTGCGTTCAGCCATTACCTGTCCGGTTTCGTCTATGAAGCCCTGGGCGAGAAAGGCCTGGCTGCACCGGGCTACCGCAAGGCTGCCGAACTGCGCCCGAACACGCCGCTGCTGGAGCAGGCGCTGGTCAATCTCGACAAGCCGAGCAAGTCCGACGACAGCGACATTCTGATCGTGGTGCAAAGCGGTCTGGCCCCAGCCCGCGACTCGATCCGCGTTCCGCTGCCATTGCCGATCTCCAACAATGTGGTGATCACGCCGCTGTCGTTCCCGATCATCAAGCCTGACACCTCCACGGCGACTTTCGCGCAAATCGGCGTCGACGGTCAGCAGGTCGATCTGACCGCGCTCAACAGCACCACCGCCATGTCCCGCCGCGCTCTGCGTGACGACATGCCGGGGATCATTCTGCGCACCACCGTGCGGGCGATCACCAAAGGTGTGGCGCAGAAGAAGATCAACGAAACCAACCCACTGGCCGGTCTCGCTGTCGGTATCTCTTCAGCTGTGCTCGAAGGTGCCGATACCCGTACGTGGCGTACCCTGCCGGACAACACCCAAGTGGTGCGTCTGCGACTGAAAAAGGGTGAGCATCAGGTTACCCTGCCGAGCGCCGTGGGCGGTTCGGTGGTCAAGGTGACTGTCGATCAGCGTTACCAAGTGATCAGCCTGCGCGCTGTGGGCAACCAGGTGTTCGCCGGCGGTCTCGCCGCTCACGTGATCCCGAGCGCCGGCGCAACCAACGTCGCCAGCCTCAAACAACCTTAAGAACGGAGTCTTTGCATGCGCTTCAAACTCATCGCCGTCGCCGCCCTCGCCTTACTGGCGAGCGGTTGCGCCACCCCGCCACCGCCAGAGCCGGGCAGCGCCGCGAGCAAAGTCGTGGCCATGGGTCCGCAGAAACACATCGTCGTCGGCGCCATGCGCGTCGCTCGCGAAAACGGCTTCATGACGGTCAATGTGCAGTTGAGCAACACCCTCAACAGCAACAAGATTTTCTACTACCGCTTCGCCTGGCTCGGCGCGGAAGGTTTCCCGATCGCCGAAGAAGAAGTGTGGAAAAGCCAAATGATGTACGGCGCCCAGACCAGCTTCATTCAGGGGATTGCCCCGACCCCGAAAGCCGTGGACTTCCGTCTGGAAATCAAGACGCCGTAAGCCTGACACCCTATTTCTGATTTAGAGAGCATTCCCATGTTTGTACGCTTTTCCTGCATCGCCGTTATCGCCCTGCTGGCCTCCGGTTGCGCCAACACTTCGCCGACCCTGGGCAGCAAGAACATCAGCTAC
This sequence comes from Pseudomonas sp. IT-232MI5, assembly GCF_949767845.1. Taxonomy (NCBI): domain Bacteria; kingdom Pseudomonadati; phylum Pseudomonadota; class Gammaproteobacteria; order Pseudomonadales; family Pseudomonadaceae; genus Pseudomonas; species Pseudomonas sp. IT-232MI5. The sequence continues at coordinate 409,909 of NZ_CATKQE010000044.1, read as the reverse complement.
GGCGACACCAAAGCGGTTGAAACCGTGACCAACGAATTCGGTTCGACCGACCTGCAAATGATCGCCGAGTCGATGACCCGCTCGCTGGCTCAGTCCGGCATTCTGCAGGGCCGTCCGGTGGTTCAGGTCTACGACGTGAAGAACAAGACCAGCGAGTACATCGACACTCGCGAAATCACCACCAGCATCAAGACTCAACTGATGAAAACCGGCGTAGCGCGCTTTGCCAGTGACAACAACGCGATGCAGAGCCAGGTTGACCAGCTCAAGCTGCAAAACCAGAGCGGCCTGTACAAGAAGAGCACCGTGGCCAAGACTGGCAACATGGTTGCCGCCAAGTACCGCATCGAAGGTTCGATCAGCTCGATCGTCAAGCGCAGCAGCGACTACAAGGACGTCTTCTACAAATTCAGCCTGCAACTGATCGACGTTGAAAGCGGTCTGGCCGAGTGGATGGACGAAAAAGAGATCCGCAAAACCACGGAGCGTTAATTGATGCGCGCATGGATTGGCATGATGGCCCTGGCTTGCGCGTTCAGCGTGCAAGCGGCCCCGAAAGTCGCGGTGACGGATCTGGCGTATCAGGAACGTGTGGAGCAATACATCCACATCGTTTCGGCCCAGAGCAATCACCGCGAGGGTTACTACAGCTCCAGTGGCTCTTCGAGCTACAACGAGATTGAAGCAACGACCAGCTACATCGAACAGACCGAGCTGCGTAAATTCACCGGCGACATCAAGGGTGAAATCCTGCGCACCGGTATGTTCCAGCTGGTGCAAGGCACGCCGTACACCGCGTCGTCCAAGGGTGATGTCTTTGATGTGATCAAGCGCATCAAGGCCGGTAACTTCAAGGGCGCCGACTACGTGCTGTTCGGCACCGTGTCCGATATCGACTTCACTCAGGACATCAACGAGCTGGCGAACACCGACAGCTATTCGGCGGTGCTGGGCCTGACGCTGGTGGCGGACTTCAGCCTGATCAATACCAAGACCTTCGAGATCACCTCGGCCTTCACGGCGATGGGTGAAGCGCAGGACACCAAACTGGTGAACCATCGCGACATCAAGATCTCGCTGAACCGCCCACGGGTGGTGCGTGACGTGTCGAAGGCGCTGGGTGAGGACGTAGCCGGGCAACTGAGCATGCAGCTCGGTGGCGGCGGTTACGAGCAGCCGCGCGAGGCGCCACAGCGCAACAATCTGCCGCGTGATACTGCGCCGGTGATCTTGCGCTGATGACTGGCGCCTGATCGTCCCCATGCTCGACGTGGGAATGCATCCCGGGACGCTCTGCGTCCCAGCCACAAAAAAAGGCGACCCGCAAAGGTCGCCTTTTTTTGTGCTGGCGAGGTTTACGCCGCCGCTTTACGCAACGTCGCCATAAACGCCGCCGCGCCAATGAACAGCCCGGCAAACGTGCGGTTCATGCGTTTCTGCTGCTGCGGTGTGCGCAACAGACGCAGGACCTTCGACGCCAGACCGGTGTAGCCGGCCATCACGATCAGGTCGACGCAGATCATGGTCACGCCAATCACCAGATACTGAATCAGCAACGGCGCATGCGGGTTGATGAACTGCGGCAGCACCGCGAGCATGAACACCAGCGCCTTGGGGTTGCTGATGTTCACCAGAAAACCACGGAATATCAGCGCCAGCGGCTTACCGATCGGCCGCACCGCCGCGTCATCGCTCATGTCCATGGGCAGCGCGCGCCATTGCTTGATGGCCAGATACACCAGATAAGCGACACCGAACCATTTGATCGCGTGAAAGGCCGTGGCCGAAGCAGTCAGGATCGCGCCCACACCGGCGCCGACAATCGCAATCTGCACCGCCAGACCGATTTGCAGGCCAAGGGCGTTCCAGTAACCGCGCCAGAAACCGTATTGCAGACCGCTGGACATCGACGCAATGGCGCCAGCACCCGGGGACAGACTGATCACCCAGCAGGCGGCAAAAAACGCCAGCCATGTTTGAAGCTCCATCGCACACCTCGACTCATGCCGTAACAAGTTGTCAAAGCTAATGCGGTTTGGGGCTAAAAGCAAAAGATCGCAGCCTGCGGCAGCTCCTACATGAGAATGCGATCCCTGTAGGAGCTGCCGAAGGCTGCGATCTTTTGTTCTTGCTTGGAAAATCTACTTCTCGAAACCGCTCGACGGAAACACATCCGTCCCGCGCCAACGCCGCACCGAACGCTGGAAGAACAAACTGTTCGGCACCTGCACCATGGCGCTGCCAGTCCCGAGTTCTTCCGCCTCGATCAACGTGGTGTAGAGCAGATTGATCGCCACCACCCGGCCTTTGACGCCTGGCTTGTCGGTGGTATCGACTAGCTCGACGATATCCCCCAGCCGAAACGGTCCGACCGTGAAGATCAGAATCGCGCAGAGCAAATTCGACAGCACGCTCCACATCGCAAAGAACGCGACCGCCGCCACGGCAACGAAACCCGACAGCGCCGTCCACAGCACCGTGGCCGAGACACCGAGGCGCTCCAACACGAAGATCAGCGCGCTGCCCATGATCAACCAGCGCAATACGCCACGCAGCGGCATCAGCAACTGCGGCGGGAACGGATAGCGCTCGCCCAACCGAGTCAGCCCCTTGGCGACGAAACGTTGCGTGAGATAACCGGCCAGCAGGATCAGCAGAATCTGCACCACAAACCAGATCGGCTCGACCCATTCCGCCGGTAGCGGCAGCTTGAACGCTTCCATCAGGACAGCGCCTCCAGCTCCGCTTGCATGCTCTCCAGCGTTTCAAGGGCTTCCATCCACGCCTCTTCCAGTTCGGCTTCGCGAACTTTCAGCTTGGCCTGCTCGGCCAGCAGATCACGCAATTCGTTCTTGCGCGCCGGCTCGTAGATGTCGCTGTCGCCAAGGCTGGCATCGACCTTGGCGAGTTTCTCGTGGAGCTTGCCCAGTTCGGCTTCGAGCTTGTCGGCTTCACGTTTGTGCGGCGCCAGTTGCTGACGCAAGGCAGCTGCAGCCTGACGCTGAGCCTTCTTGTCGGTCTTGTCCGGATTGACCGGAGTGTTACTGACCGGCGCGTTGCGCTGGCGGTATTCCACCAGCCAGCGCGCGTAGTCTTCGAGGTCGCCATCGAACTCTTCGACCTTGCCGTCAGCGACCAGGTAGAAGTTATCAGTGGTGCTCTTGAGCAAGTGCCGATCGTGAGACACCACCAGCACCGCGCCGCTGAATTCCTGCAGCGCCATGGTCAGCGCCAGGCGCATTTCCAGGTCGAGGTGGTTGGTGGGTTCGTCGAGCAGCAGCAGGTTCGGCCGTTCCCAGGCGATTAGCGCCAGGGCCAGACGCGCCTTTTCACCACCGGAGAAATTCAGCACCGGCTCATCGATGCGCGCGCCACGGAAGTCGAAGCCGCCGAGGAAGTCACGCAGGGTCTGCTCACGCTCGGTCGGCGCCAGACGCTGCATGTGCAGCAACGGGCTGGCCTTGGAATCCAGCGAGTCGAGTTGATGCTGAGCGAAATAGCCGACCACGGTGTTCTCGCCACGGGTCAGGCGCCCGGCAATCGGTGACAGCTCGCCGGCGAGGTTTTTGATCAGGGTCGATTTACCCGCGCCATTCGGCCCGAGCAGGCCAATCCGCGCCCCCGGGGTCAGTTGCAGCTTGACCTTCTCGAGGATGGTTTTGTCGCCATAACCCAAGCGCGCATCGGACAGGTCGATCAGCGGGCTGGAGATCTTGCTCGACTCGCGGAAGACGAAATCGAACGGCGAATCGACGTGGGCCGCCGACAGTTCTTCCATCCGCTCCAGTGCCTTGATCCGGCTCTGTGCCTGACGGGCCTTGGTGGCCTGGGCCTTGAAGCGGGCGATGTAGCTTTCCATGTGCGCACGTTGCGCCTGCTGCTTCTCGTAGGCCTGTTGTTGCTGGGCCAGACGCTCGGCACGGGCGCGTTCGAATGCGCTGTAGCCGCCGCGATACAGGGTGATTTTGCGCTGGTCGACATGGGCCACGTGATCGACGACTTCATCGAGGAAATCGCGGTCGTGGGAAATCAGCAGCAAGGTGCCCGGGTAGCTTTTCAGCCACTCTTCGAGCCAGATGATCGCGTCGAGATCCAAGTGGTTGGTCGGTTCGTCGAGCAACAACAGGTCCGAAGGGCACATCAGCGCTTGCGCCAGGTTAAGGCGCATCCGCCAGCCACCGGAGAAATCCCCGACCTGACGATCCATCTGCTCGTTGGTGAAACCCAGACCGGCCAGCAGCTTTCGCGCCCGCGCATCGGCGGTGTAACCGTCGGCGCTGTCGAGCTCGGCATGCAGACGAGCCTGAGCGGCACCGTCATGCACCGCTTCGGCCGCGGCGAGGTCACGTTGCACCTCGCGTAGACGCAGGTCGCCATCGAGCACATAGTCAACGGCAAGGCGCTCGAGCGTCTCGATTTCCTGGCGCATATGGGCGATGCGCCAGTCAGCCGGCAGGAAGCAATCACCCGAGTCCGGGTGCAGCTCACCCCGGATCAAGGCGAACAGGCTCGATTTGCCGGCGCCGTTGGCACCGATGAGGCCGGCTTTGTGGCCGGCGTGCAGGGTCAGCTCGGCGTCTTCTAGCAGACGTTGCGGGCCACGCTGTAAAGTCAGGTTCTGAAGTCGGATCATAATGGCGGCGGAGTCTACCAGCTTCGCTCACAACTGGCGCGAGTAGCACGATGTCCTCTGACCTGTGGAGCTTTTCCCTTGCCACCTACGCCCGACCGGGCGTGGAAGACGCCTGCCTGCAACTGCAAACGGCGGGCGCGAATGTGTGCCTGCTGTTGTGCGGTTCATGGCTGGAGCAACGCGGGGTGATTTGCGATGAACAACGCGTTCGCCAGCTTCAGTCGCTGACCGAACCGTGGGATATCGAAGTGGTGCAGCCGCTGCGAGCACTGCGCATGCAATGGAAAACGCGGGCCGTGGATGATGCGGTGCTGAAAGGCATGCGCGAGCAGATCAAATCACTTGAGCTGGAAGCTGAGCGAGCGTTGCTGTCACGGCTTGAGGGTGTAGCTCAGACATGGACGCGAAACGATGCAGGTTCGACGACCTGGCTGGAGGGATTGGCCGGCAGTGCGGCCAGCCCGAACCGCGACGCGCTGCAAGTGCTGCGCGTCGCGGCAACCGGCACTTAGGAAGCGCTGGTCGGGTTGTTGCTGACGCTCGACGCAGCGGCTGGCGATGGCGCAGTCGAAGGAGTCGAGGCAGTAGCGGCTGGAGCAGGTGCCGATGGCGCAGCCGACGCTGCCGGTGCGGCAGGCTTAGCGGCAGGCGCGGTAGCCGGTTTAGCGGCAGCTGGTTTGGCAGCGGCTGGCTTTTTAACGGCAGGTTTTGCAGCTGGCTTGGCGGCTGGTTTTGCAGCAACAGGCTTGGCAGCAGTCGCTGGTTTGGCAGCAGCGGCCGGTTTAGCGGCTGGCTTGGCTGCCGGTTTGGCGGCGGCTTTCACGGCTGGTTTGGCAGCAGCTTTTGCTGGTGCTTTTGCAGCAGGTTTGGCGGCAGCTGGTTTAGCGGCAGTCTTGGCAGCTGGCTTTGCAGCAGCAGGTTTAGCGGCTGGTTTGGCGGCGGCGGTTTTCGCTGGAGCAGCTTTTGCAGCAGCTGGTTTGGCGGCTGGTTTAGCAGCAGCGGCACGGGTAGCCGGCTTGGCAGCGGCAGCACGTGCAGCAGTTTTTGCCGCCGTGGTTTTAGCCGCTGGTTTTGCAGCGCTGGCCGCAGCTGGTTTCTTCACTGCAGGTTTTGCGGCCGCTTTGGCAGCTGGCTTGGCAGCAGCTTTCACCGGTGTTTTTGCAGCTGGCTTGGCAGCGGTTTTAGCAGCAGGCTTGGCCGCTGCGGTTTTCGCTGGAGCTTTTGCTGCAGCAGGTTTGGCAGCTGCTTTCTTCGCCGGTGCCGCTGCCGGTTTGGCTGCGCGCGAGGACAACACTTTGCCCACGGCTTCTTGAACGCGACCAACACCCTGGGCCAGTTTCAGGCTTTCCTGGGCGTCGCGCTTGAGTTGCAGAATGTAGCTGCGAGTGTCGGACTGACGATCCTTCAAGGCATCGAGCAGGTCTTCCAGTTCTTTCACTGCGGCCTTGGCTTTGTTCTGCGCCTTGGCTTTACCGGCAGTGGCTGCGTCCTGCAATTTGGTGCGGGATTTGTGCAGTTTTTCTTGCGCCTTGCCGCGTTGCTTTTCCAGTTTGGCGAGCAGTTTTTCAGCATCAGCCAAGGCTTGGGAGCAAGCGTTTTCCAGATGCTCGAGCAGGCTGCCCGAGAGTTGTTGGAGTAAGTGCAACGGAGTGTTTACAGGCTTCTTGGTGGCCGACATGGTTTACCTCCTGGCTGACGTGAGTGCGGCTCATACTAGACCTCTGCAGTTACCGCCGCTAGGGCATCTTGACAGTATCGATTGCGTTGCGTTGCACCGAATCGAAAATGTTCTGCGCGAAGTCAAAAGCAGTTCACCGTTGCAGACGTTCGCGCTGGCATAATCCACCGCAACTCAGGACGGAGAGTGCCCATGTCGCGCTACTTTTTTTTATCCCTCTGCATGGTTTTTTCGGCCGCTCACGCGGAAGAAAAGGCCACCGCGAACGATGCTCACGATCTGGCCTACAGCCTCGGTGCCAGCCTCGGTGAGCGGCTGCGCCAAGAAGTCCCGCAACTGCAGATTCAGGCACTGGTCGATGGTTTGCAGCAAGCCTATCAAGGCAAGCCGCTGGCGCTGAGCGAAGCACGTATCGAGCAGATTCTGGCCGATCATGAAGCGCAAAATGCCGAACACTCTGTACAGCCTTCGAGCGATGCGGCGATGGAAAACGAGCAGCGTTTTCTCACCGCTGAAAAAGCCAAACCGGGGGTGAAGGAATTGGCCGATGGCATCCTGCTCACCGAGCTGACACCTGGCACGGGGACCAAGGCCGGTCCTGATGGAAAAGTGCAGGTGCTGTATGTCGGGCGACTCCCCGACGGCACCGTGTTCGATCAGAACACGCAGCCGCAATGGTTCAATCTCGACAGCGTGATTGCCGGTTGGCGCACCGCGTTGCAGAACATGCCGGTGGGTGCGAAATGGCGACTGGTGATTCCATCGGATCAGGCCTATGGCGCCGACGGTGCCGGCGACCTGATCGCGCCGTTCACGCCGCTGGTGTTCGAAGTGGAATTGCGTGGCGCGACGAGTTGAGCAGGCAATAAAAAACGGTGCGCTTTCGGGCGCACCGTTTTTTTGTTCAGGGTTCGGGATCAGGCCTGAACCGGATCTTCTTCCTTGTGTGCTGTATGCAGCACTTCAATCAGGCAGTCTTCGAGTTCGAAGCGCTCGTGCAGCAAGCCACCGAGTTCCTTGAACTTCTCGGCTACGCACTTGCCTTCATCGCACAGATCGTTGAACGCGAGCAGCTTCTCGGTGATGACGTCGATGCGCGGATAGATCGTCTCGGCCAACTCCAGACCGCGCTTGTCATTGAACGCCTTGGCTTCGCCAGTCAGCTGTTCGTAGATTTCGAAGTGCCCTGCCGAGACGTAATCAACCAGCACACCGCAAAATTCCTGCAAGGGCTTGCGGCTCTCGGACAGCGACTCAGGCTGCGCACCGAGTTTGTCGTAGGCACCGATCAGATCTTCACGCTCCTGCAACCAGCGGTCGATCAGCAGATGAACTCCACCCCAACGTTCCTGAGCATTCTGACAACTTTCGAGCATGGCGATCTCTCTTCCCTTGTGGGTCATGCTGCTCTACACCCGCGCCCCTCTTTTGATTTTGGCTTGGGGGACGGCCGGGCAGAGCGTCATCGAGCAACATAAATCCAATGACACGTGCGGGCCAGATTATGCCCGCACGCCTATGGCTTCAAGGTACGCAGGAGATAAAGTTCATACAAGTGTTTAATCCCGCAGCAGCACCGAGTGCGACGCTTCGCCGCTGAGCGGGCGTTGCAGAGCACTCCAGACCAGCCGCAACAATTGATACACCGCCAGAATCGACACCGCGACAAAGAACAGCAGGCTCCACTCCGGGATGCTCAGGTCAAACAGCGTCCAGGAAATTTCCGCACAATCGGCGCCGCCGCTGAACATTCTTTGCAAGGCGCAGATCCAGGGCAGGCCACTGAACAATGTATCGGGGGCAGGCGTGCAATTGAGGAGTTGCAGCATCGGATCGCTCTGTATCAATACCTGCCGCCAGGCCGCCGTGGTGCCTCCCAGGCTCGCGCCCAAGGTCAACAGCCAGTAAAACCACAACCCCACACGCTTGGGGCCGTGCACCGCTGCCACACCACTGGACACGCACAGTAGCGTAAGGAACAGGCGCTGCACCAGGCACAGGCTGCACGGCGTCAGACCGACAGCGTATTCAAGATAATAGGAAGCTCCCAGAGCAAAGGCCCCCGCAGTGAAAGCCATGAAGAACAAGGAGCGTGAGCAGGCCAACGACATGGCTTTTCCGTAACAGTAGAGACAGACGGTTACGGTAGAGGAAAGCGTGTCAGCCTTTCAAGGCAAGGCCCTGCCGACAGTTCACCAGAGGTGTAGGGAAAACCCGACAGGTTCGATAGGAATCGGTGTAGCCCGCTGTAGGAATTCGCCTCGAGCACTCACTGAAGTTGAAATTTCAGCCACAAAAGGTAAGCGAGGGAGCATCCTCCCTCACCACTTCAGACGTGAGCCAGAACCGGCAGAGGTGCAGCCAGCAGGCGTTCATCCAGCAGGCCAAGGCCTTCCTGAAACAACTGATTGCTGCGCTCGGTATCGCCCAACTGTGCGAGCAAGCGCGCCAGTTCCGCACAGGCCTCCGGATTGCGCTGCACACGCAGGCTGCTTTCCAGATAATCCCGCGCCTTGCCCCACAGACTGGTTTGCAGACACAGTCGGCCGAGGGTCAACAACAAGCTCGGATCGTTCGGATGATCTTTCAGCCAGCCTTCGGCGGTTTGTAACTGACGGGCCGGATCGCTGCCGCGCACCAGACCGTAGAGACGCGCCAGATGGCTGTCGTACTTGCGCTTGAGGGCGGTACGCAGCACTTCTTCCGCTTCGACCTGAGCGCCCAACTGACGCAGCTGTTCGGCGTACGCCAGCACCAGCGGCGGCTCCTGACGTTGAGCCGAGGTGAGTTGCTCCCAGGCGCGCGTGAGCGACTGCAAGCCAACGCTCCCGTCCTCTTCGCGCTGCGCTGCCAGCGAAAGGTTTTCACCCCAGGCGCGGCGTTCCAGTTCAGCCAGTTCGGCGGGGGGCAGGACTTTGTCCTTGCGCAACTCCGGCAGCAAACGAATCACCGCCGACCATTCGCCGCGCTGTTGGTACAAGCGCTGCAACTGGCGCAGCGTCTGCGTATTGTGCGGATGGCGATCATGCATCGCTTGCAGGGTCACCAAGGCACCGTCGGTATCGCCACGGTCGGTCTGCAACTGCGCATGACTCAGAGCGATTGCCAATTCCGCTTGAGGCTGACGCTCCAGCGCGCGCTCCAGCAAACGATCGCACTCTTCGTAATTGCCTTGCTCATTGGCCGCGCGGGCTGCACCGAGGTAGTACAGCAGCGGCTGGCGCTCGGCTTCAGCCGCTCGATAGAGATGACGCTGCGCGCTGGCCCAGCGACCTTCAGCCAGATCCAGTTGGCCGTGCTCGATCGCTACCTGCACGCGACGACTGCGGTTGCGCCGTGACCAGGGATTGACCACGCCAGTTGAGGTCATGACCAACTCGACCAAGGCCTTGATGCCCCAGATCAGCAGCCACAAAACCGCGATCACCGCCAGTGTCGCCCATAGACTCGCTTCGTAACGGAAGCTCTTGTAGGCAATCAGCACGTAGCCAGAATGCTGTGCCACTGCAAAGCCCAGCGCCGCCGTCGCCGCGATCACCAGAAACACGATCACATAGAGGCGTTTCATGGCGTGGTCTCCTGCGCAGTGTTGGCGGCAGGTTTGGCAAAGGGTTTCACCGACTCTTCGGCGTTGACGTTGCGCCGCTCAAGATAGGCTTGCACCGCACTCAGCGTGCCGGCCAGATCCGGCGTCGTGACCGTGACCGGTTCCTTGCTCAACTCACCGACCTGTTCAAGCATCACTTTGCTTTGCGGATTGTCCGGGTTGAAATTGCCCTTGAGCACATCACGTGCTTCGGCCAGTGCCTGGGTGTAGACCGGCGCCTGCCCGTTGAGCGCTGCCCACTGCGCCTGTTCAAGCGCAAGGCTCAGGGCCAGACGAACCTGACTCAGACTCTGCCCGGCCAGCAGCGGGCGCACATTTTTATCGGCGTTGAAATCGATACGGATGTAGCGCGAGACCTGATCCCACCACTGCGCCCAGCGACTGGCGCCGTCACCGTCGGCAGTCAGGCCCAGCAGCGATTCGCCGCGATCCTTGTACTCCGGCGCCAGCTCGGTGAGGTCAATGACCTGATCGCGCAACGCGCCGAGACGCAGGAACAGACCAGTACGATCCGGTTGCGCCGTGCTGCGCAGCGCCACCAGGGTTTTCGCTACTTGCTCGCGGGCAGCGAAAGAACCGGGATCGTTTTGCTCACGGAGGATTTCGTCGGCGCCCTGCACCAGCGCCTGAGCGCTGCTGATGTCCTGCAACGCCGACAGACGCAGGCTGGCCAGACGCAGCAGGTGCTCGGCCTCAGCCAGACGCCAGTCCTTGCGGCTGGCACCCAGCACTGTTTCCAGACGTTGATTAAGGCGCTGTTGATCGCCCTGAAGCTGCGTCACCAGACGTTGGCGTTCGGCGAGTTCGTCGGCACCCGGCAACTGCGCGAGGCGCTCGGTCAGACGCTGCTCATTGAGCTTCAGGCTCTGCGCCTGATCGTTCAATGCCTGCACTTCAGCGGATTGCTGCTGAGTATTGGTCTGCAGGTGACGGACCTGCCAGACACCCCAGCCACCGATCGCGACACCGGCAGCGCCGAGCAACAAGGCGACGATGGCCAGTCCATTGCCTCGGCGCGGCTCTGTGGCCGGCGGTGGAGTTTCAACCTGGGGTTCAATCACAGGCTGGACGTCATCTTTTGGCAAGGCTGTTTCGCTCACGTATCCATCCTTTGCATTAGAAAACGGGTTCGGGAGGCTCCCGTAACGCCGTCAGCAAAGCCGCGGCACTCGCGCCGCGGCAATCCACAACTGTTTGAGCCCCGGCGGCACGTGCCAGCTCGGCGACCCTTGGGCTTGGTACAAACAACGGCAACGGCGCGATGGTCGGCCAGGCATCGCCGGCCATTTGGCGCAGGTGCTCGAAACCCTGTCCACTGCTGACCACCAGCCCGTTCAAGCGTTCCGCTGCGATCCGCCGTGGCAGCTCATCCGGGGCATAGGCCGGCAGGTCGCGCCGATACAATTCCAGATACTCGACACTAGCACCTCGCTCACGCAAGCGCTCGGCGAGCAACTCGCGCCCGCCCTCGCCGCGCAAGATCAACACCTGCGCGCCGGGCTGGCTGATCGCCTCACGCAGACGCGGCAATTGCAGCAACGCCTCGCTGTCATCGCCGTCAGCCGGGAAGTTCGCGTCCAGACCGTGATCCAGCAGAATCTGCGCAGTCGCCGCACCGACGCTGAACCAGGGCATCGTCAGTGCAGAAGTGCCGTCGAGCAGATCGAGCGCAATACGCGCCGCCGGCTTGCTGACGACAATCACTGCGCTGCAACTTGGCAACTGTGTAATCGCCCGACGTATTTTCTCAGAGACCGGCAGCGGGGCAATTTCCAAAAGCGGCAGGCAACTGCTGAAAATTCCCTGCGCGGCCAACGTCTCCGCCAGCGCCGCACAGTCTTCTGCAGGACGCGTCAGCAGCAGGCGCCAGTCCGTCACTCGTGACCTGCCTCGCCATAGACCGCTTTGAGAATATCGTCGGCGCCCTGGCTGAGCAGATCTTCGGCCACCTTCACGCCCAATGCTTCGGCATCGCCACGTGGCGCACGAGCTTCGGCGCTGAGCAGCTTGCCACCGCTCGGTTCACCGACCAGACCGCGCAGCCATAACTGCTCACCTTCGAGCACGGCGTAGCAGGCGATCGGCACTTGGCAGCCGCCATTCAAATGTTTGTTGAGGGCACGTTCGGCGGTCACACGCGAAGTGGTATCGGCGTGATGCAGCGGTGCGAGCAAGGCGTGGATTTCAGTGTCGGCGCTGCGGCATTCGATGCCGACTGCGCCTTGGCCACCAGCCGGCAGGCTGTCATCGACGCTGATTGCCGAAGTGATGCGGTCTTCGAAGCCGAGGCGGATCAGGCCGGCGGCCGCGAGGATGATTGCGTCGTACTCGCCGGCATCAAGCTTGGCCAGGCGCGTGTTGACGTTGCCGCGCAGGAAGCGGATCTGCAGGTCTGGACGACGGGTCAGCAATTGCGCCTGTCGGCGTAGGCTCGAGGTGCCGACGATCGCGCCGGCAGGCAACGCATCGAGACTGGCGTAGGTATTGGACACGAAGGCATCGCGCGGATCTTCGCGCTCGCAAATGCAAAACAGACCGAGGCCTTCAGGGAAGTCCATCGGCACGTCTTTCATCGAGTGCACGGCGATGTCGGCTTGGTTTTCCAGCAGCGCGGTTTCCAGTTCCTTGACGAACAGGCCCTTGCCGCCGATTTTCGACAGCGGCGAATCGAGCAGCTTGTCGCCGCGACTGACCATGGGCACCAGCGTCACCAGCAGGCCCGGATGGGCCGCTTCCAGACGGGCTTTGACGTATTCGGCCTGCCAGAGGGCCAGCGCACTTTTACGGGTGGCGATGCGGATTTCGCGAGAGGACATGGATCAATCCGTACTGAATAGATACGGCGGATAATAACAGCTCAGCCAAATCCACTTTGACTTGAATCAGAGTCGGCGCGGCCTCCCTGGCCCGCAGTGCCCGGTAACAAGGAGCTGGAGCCACCCGGAATGAGCGGGTTACAAGCCCTGCATCATTTTGCGCACACCGGCCACATGCCGACGACTGACGATCAGCGCATCACCATTGAGACCTTTGAGGAACAGCTGGAAATGCCCCAGCGGTGTGCGTTGCAGACGCTCGATGCGGTCGCGGGCGACCAGCGCGTTGCGGTGGATACGCACAAAGCGCTCGCCGAATTCGTCTTCAAGGGCTTTGAGCGGCTCGTCCAGCAGCACCTCACCAGCCTCATGGCGCAAGGTCACGTATTTATGGTCAGCAATGAAATAGACCACCTGATCCAGCGGGATCAGTTCGATGCCTTTGCGGGTGCGGGCGCTGATGTGGCTGCGCGGACCGGTGCCGCTTTCGGCAGCGGGACGGGTCAGGGCCGAGAGTTGCGCCCGGTTGGGACGTTCCGCCCGTTTCAGGGCGTCATGCAGATGTTCGGTTCGCACGGGTTTCACCACATAGCCCACGGCGCTGGCCTGCAGGGCTTCCACGGCAAATTCATCGGGGCTGGTGCAAAACACCACGGCGGGCGGCGTTTCTCGTTCGCACAGACGGGCAGCGACTTGCAGGCCATCGAGGCCCGGCATGCGGATATCAAGTAACACGATATCCGGTTTGTGGCTGTCGATCAGTGCCAACGCCTCCTCGCCATTCGTGGCGCTGGGCTCCAGAACTGTATAACCCTCGAGCTCGCTCACCATTCGGCTGAGGCGCTCGCGAGCCAGTGGTTCGTCATCAACGATCAGGACATTCATATTGCGCTGGATTCCTGCGTGAGTCTCGCACAAGGATAGCGTAGACAGGTGAAGTGACGTCCGTCACCGCGATCCACGCTAAGACTAGCCCGAGCGCCAAAAAGTGCCGTACGTCGGCCAGCAATATTTGCCAGTGTCCGGGTCGTACTGCTCAAAGCCCGCTGTTTCCTGCGTTTCTCACGGGGATTGCCGAAGGACAATTACACCCACCCCCCTCTTCTTATAGTCGGCGACCAGACCTTTGCGCGATCTGCAGTCGCGCCGACCCTTATGTCCTACTGTAGACGCTCGTCGGGCCGATATTGCTCAATCGAAAAATATCCTTGCGCAAATCCCCCGGGTGCAGCGCCGACTATGGCGCACACAATGAGAAAAAAACGTATCGACCGGTGTCAGCGACAGTCCGGGCAACCCTGTTATTATCCGCGCCAGCGTTTCACGCCTTTTTTCTTCAAGCCGATACGAGCGAATTCATGAGCACTGACAAGACCAATCAGTCCTGGGGCGGCCGCTTCAGTGAACCCGTCGACGCCTTCGTCGCCCGCTTCACCGCCTCCGTCACTTTCGACCAGCGCCTGTATCGCCACGACATCATGGGCTCGATCGCCCACGCCACCATGCTGGCCAAAGTCGGCGTGCTGACCGATGCCGAGCGCGACAGCATCATCGATGGCCTGAAGACCATTCAGGGCGAAATCGAGGCCGGCCAGTTCGACTGGCGCATCGACCTCGAAGACGTGCACATGAACATCGAAGCACGCCTGACCGACCGCATCGGCGTCACCGGTAAAAAGCTCCATACCGGGCGTAGCCGCAACGACCAGGTCGCCACCGACATCCGCCTGTGGCTGCGTGACGAAATCGACCTGATCCTCGCCGAGATCAGCCGTTTGCAAAAAGGCCTGCTGGAGCAAGCCGAGCGTGAAGCGGCGAGCATCATGCCCGGCTTCACCCACCTGCAAACCGCGCAGCCAGTGACGTTCGGGCACCACATGCTGGCCTGGTTCGAGATGCTCAGCCGCGATTACGAGCGTCTGGTCGACTGCCGCAAGCGCACCAACCGCATGCCACTGGGCAGCGCCGCGCTGGCCGGCACCACCTACCCGATCGACCGCGAATACACCGCGCAACTGCTCGGTTTCGACGCCGTGGGCGGCAACTCACTGGACAACGTTTCCGATCGCGACTTCGCCATCGAATTCTGCTCGGCCGCGAGCATCGCGATGATGCACTTGTCGCGCTTCTCCGAAGAGCTGGTGCTGTGGACCAGCGCGCAGTTCCAGTTCATCGATCTACCGGATCGCTTCTGCACCGGCAGCTCGATCATGCCGCAAAAGAAAAACCCTGACGTGCCAGAGCTGGTGCGTGGCAAGACCGGCCGTGTTTTCGGCGCACTGATGGGCCTGCTGACTTTGATGAAAGGCCAGCCGCTGGCCTACAACAAGGACAATCAGGAAGACAAAGAGCCGCTGTTCGACGCCGCCGATACCCTGCGCGACTCGTTGCGTGCCTTTGCCGACATGATCCCGGCGATCAAACCCAAGCACGCGATCATGCGTGAAGCGGCGCTGCGCGGTTTCTCCACAGCGACCGACCTGGCCGACTACCTGGTACGCCGTGGCCTGCCGTTCCGTGATTGCCACGAAATCGTCGGCCACGCCGTGAAATACGGCGTTGACACTGGCAAGGATCTGGCCGAAATGAGCCTGGAAGAGTTGCGTCAGTTCAGCGACCAGATCGAGCAGGACGTGTTTGCCGTGCTGACCCTGGAAGGCTCAGTGAATGCCCGCGACCATATCGGCGGCACTGCGCCGGCGCAGGTCAAGGCAGCTGTGGTGCGCGGTCAGGCCCTGATCGCCAGTCGCTAAAAGCATCGCTGGCAAGCCAGCTCCCACAGGGTTCTTTGTTGGAACACAATTTTGCGTTCGACCCAAAGACCTGTGGCAGCTGGCGTGCCAGCGATTACCTACTTACAAACGCCACAAAACTCACTTCTTGGCAGCAATCATCGCCAAAAACGCCGGCATCGCCGCTTCTTTATCCGCTGCAATCTTCTGCACATGCGGATTCTGCTCAAGCCGCTCCAGCAGCGCTTTCGCCTTTGGCATCTGCGCCAGAAAATCGATCCCGAACAGTTTCTGCCCGACTGCACAGGCCAGCGGCACGCTGTAGAGGAAGTACAAGTCGGCAATGCTCAGACTGTCGCCCGCCACATACGGGGCGAACTTGCCGTGCCGATCCAGCGCCGCAAAACCCAGCTGCAATTCAGTCTTGGTCTTTTCCTTGATCGCGTCCGGCAGGGTCATGCCGAAGAACGCCTCGCCGTAACAAGCGCGTCCCGGCAACTCGATGTACAGCTCGATTTCCTTGGCAATCGCCAATACCTGCGCGCGTTCGAACGGATCGCTTGGCAGCAGTGGTGAGCCTTTCTGGGTCTGCTCGAGGTATTCGAGGATGATCGCGGTTTCGTTGATGAAACCGGCGTCCACACCGAGCACCGGGACTTTGCCGCGTGGGCTGATGGCCAGAGATTCCGCGGTTTGCGCCGGGTAGAACGTGACCTCTTCGAACGGCAGGCCTTTTTCCAGCAGCGCCAGTTTGACCATGTTGTAGTAGTTGCTGACTGAGAATCCGTAGAGCTTGAGCATCACATAGCCTCCAGGCCGTGCGGGGTGGGCAGGGCATGTTTATAGATCGTGCAGGCGAATCGCGCCAGCAGCATCACCCCGCTGAATGCGGGTAAACTGGCGCCTTTCCATAAGGAGCCTGCCATGAGCGAGCCGACAGACATCGACAACGACGAAGAAGAGTTCACCGAGGCTACCTTGATCGAAGCCATCGAGAACCAGATCGAAAGCGACAACCCGCCAGCGGCCAAAGCGACCTTCAACAAGCTGACCCTGGTGGGCGTTGAGCGCGAAGAGATCCTCAATCTGATGGCGCATGTGCTGGCCTATGAAATTGACGCGATGCTTGATGAAGACCGCGCGTTCAATACCGAATGGTACGAAGCCGCGCTGCGCGCACTGCCAGAGCTGCCACCCGAAAAGCAGTAAGCCAAGTACATTCCCCTGTGGGAGCGACGGTGCGACGATTCGACTTGCTCGCGAAAGCGGTACATCAGCAAAAACAGCGCTGAATGACACACCGCTTTCGCGAGCAGGCTCGCTCCCACACAATTTGTCACCCATCCATCCAGCCAACTCCCCGGCCCCGACTACACTGGAATCCGCCTCAAGACAAAATCCCTGATCTGAGCACTGGACATGCCGCAAAAGCGGGTTCACCTTAGGGACGCTGTCGTCCAATTCCTAGAAAGTCTGGAGTCCTTATGTCGCTTACCCCTGAGTTGGTTGCCGAACTGGAAGTCCTCGCACTCTTCAACCTGGACAGTTCCCAGGAAGGTCTGAAAATTCATCAGACCGCTGCCCCGAAACACATTGCTGCCGCCAAACGCCTCTTCGAAAAAGAACTCACCGATCAGCCCGATGGCGGGTATCTGACCAGCCTCGGTCGCGACGCCGCACAGAATGTGCAAACCGTGCTGACCATTCTGAGAGAGCAAGAAACCGCCTGATTCCCCCTGACTTTGCCCACGGGAACTCCTGCCACGGGATTTCCGCGGGCCTGCCCGGTCATCCGCGATAGAAATCTGACGTCAAAAAACAAATTCAGCTTAAAAGTCCCGCTGCGCAAAGGCTAAACTGCCTCCCATTCCGAGACCCTCTTCGTCCGAGCTTGCGAGCCGGTTTGAGCTGACATGACGCGCACCCACGAAATCCGCCCCGACCTGGACGAAGGCATCGACCGCAAGGTCCTCAGCCAGCTACGCGCGCGCTTTCTCAAACTCAATGAAGGCCGCCTCGGCCGCGCCCTCGAAGGCTTGTCGACACGCCAGCAGAGCGTGCTGACGCTGTTGCCGCTGTTCTTCCATGTCAATCATCCGCTGTTGCCGGGTTATGTCTCGGGCAGTACGCCAGCCGGCCTGTCGAACTACGAGCCGGACGCCAACGTGCTGACCGAGGCACAGCGTCTGACGCGTTCGTTCTCCTACAAGCCGCGCCACGGCAGCAATCCGCCGCGACCGATTCATGGCCTGTTCTTGATGGGCAGCCTCGGCACGCTGGCGCAGGCCGATCAGAGTGACATGGACGTATGGGTCTGCCACGCGCCTGACTTGAGCGAAGGTGAACTCGCCGAACTGAGCAAGAAATGTCAGTTACTGGAAGCCTGGGCCGCCAGCCAGGGTGCTGAGGCGCATTTCTTTCTGATCGACCCGGTGCGCTTCGTCAAAGGCGAACGCGACACCCAGCTCAGTTCGGAAAACTGCGGCACCACCCAGCACTATCTGCTGCTTGACGAGTTTTATCGCACTGCAATCTGGCTGGCCGGGCGCACGCCGATCTGGTGGCTGGTGCCGGTTTACGAAGAAACCGCCTACGACCTGTATACCCACACCCTGCTGTCGAAACGCTTCATCCGTGCCGACGAAACCGTGGACCTCGGCCATCTGGCGTCCATTCCACCGGGCGAGTTCATCGGCGCCGGATTGTGGCAGCTGTTCAAGGGCATCGAGTCACCCTACAAATCGGTGCTCAAACTGCTGCTGACCGAGGTCTACGCCAGCGAACACCCGCAGGTGCAGTGCCTGAGCCTGCGCTTCAAAAAAGCCGTGTTCGCCAACCAACTGGATCTGGATGAACTGGATCCGTACATGGTCGTGTACCGGCGCATCGAGGAATACCTCACCGCACGCAACGAACCGGAACGGCTGGAGCTGGTGCGCCGCGCGCTGTACCTGAAGGTCAACCGCAAGCTCACCGGCAACAGCCGCACCCAGAGCTGGCAGCGTTCATTGCTGGAAAGACTGGCCAGTGAATGGCATTGGGATCAGCGGCAATTGACCCTGCTCGACAGCCGCAGCCAATGGAAAGTCCGCCAGGTCAGCGCCGAACGCCGGGCGCTGGTCAATGAGCTGAACTACAGCTATCGCTTCCTCACCCAGTTCGCCCGCACCGAGCAGACCGTCAGCCTGATCAACAAGCGTGACCTCAACGTACTCGGGCGCCGGCTCTATGCCGCCTTTGAACGCAAGGCTGACAAGGTCGAATTCATCAACCCCGGCATCGCCCCGGATCTGGCCGAAGACACCCTGACCCTGGTGCAGTCACGCAACAAAAAGGAACCGGGGCAAACCCAGTGGGGCCTGTATAACGGCAGCCTTACGGCACTGGAGTGGGAACACTTCGCGCCGATCAAGCGCAGCCGCGAGTTACTCGAACTGTTGACCTGGTGCCACCGCAACGGTGTGATCGATAGCAGCACCCGCCTGGCCCTGCATCCCGGCACCAGCGACCTGAGCGAGTTCGAACTGTTCAACCTGCTCGGCAGCCTGCAACAGTGCATTGCCCTGCCCTTGCCCACCGTCGCGGAAGAGCCGTTGCTGCGTGCAGCGGTGCCGAGCGAAGTGCTGATGCTGGTCAACGTCGGGATTGATCCACTCAAGCATCACCGCGACCTCAACATCCTGATGACCACCGAGCGCACCGACTCGCTGAGTTACGCCGGCGTGCGCGAAAACCTCGTGCTGACGCTGGATCAGGTCACGCTCAACAGCTGGAACGAAGTGCTGGTCAATCGTTTCGACGGCCCGCACGCCCTGCTCGATTGCCTGCGCGATTACCTCAACAATCTGCCGCGTGGGCCGCTACAGCCGTCGCTGAAGGTGCGTTGTTTCTGCCACAACCGCGCGCAATTCATTGCCCGTCGCGTCGAAGAAATCGTCGACACCGCGCAGAACCTGCTGCTCAGCGAGTTGAACCACCGCTACCTGATTCAGGTGCAGCAGCACTATCACGTGCTGGAGTTGGTGCCGGGCCAGGTCAACCATGTCGCCCTCGCCACGTTGCCCGCCCTGCTCGATTACCTCGGTGAAGAACAGCCGCGCTACAGTCCGCTGCATCTGGATCCGATGGCACTGGAAGATCACGACCTCGCATTGATCCTGCCGATGGGTCAGCCGGAATGCATTCAAGTGTTCTACCGGATCACCGAGCAGCAGGCCGAGTTGTACGTGCTGGATGAGTTCAACGCGCTGTGGCAGCAACATTTGCCCTATCACGATGAGCAAAGTCTGTTGGTGCCATTGCAGCGCTTTCTGCAATCGATCCTGTTCCGCCGCGAAGCCGTGCTACCGATGGACGCCGGTCCCGACGGCCGCCTCGAAACTTTGTATTACCAGTTATTGCCTTCGGGTCCGGGGCGCGCACGACGGGTCGAATCGCGACCGGCACCGCAGACGCCGGTGAACAAGCCGTTTTACGACGTGCAGGCGATCGTCGGCAAAGCCGCACCGGGCGAGGTGCAGGTCACCCTGTATTGCAATCAACGGGAGTTCAGTGAGCTGGAACATGGCGACCAGCTGTTCAGCGTGGTCGCCCGGGAGATCGTCGAGCAGCGCCGCGAAAGCGAACGCTATCGCTGCTACATCACCGACCTCGACCTTTCAGGCCTGCTCGGTGACGGGCAGAGTTCAAGCAATCTGTATTTGCGCTACAAGGCTGACCTGGAGCGCGCCCTGAACGAGGCACTCGAACAGGTCTGAGGCGGATTACTCGGGGAACGCGCCACCGTTGGCCGGTTGCGATTCAACTTCCAGCAAGGTCAGTTTGAGGGTCTTGCCACCCGGGGCCGGCCAGTCGATGTGTTGACCGACTTTCAGGCCCAGCAGTGCGCTGCCGACGGGTGCCAGAATGGAAATCTTGCCTTGATCGGCGTTGGCATCCTTGGGATAGACCAGCGTCAGGTGGTAGTCCTTGCCACTGCCTTCTTCACGGCAATGCACGCGGGAATTCATCGTCACGACATCGGCAGGCACTTCATCGTGGCCAACCACGGTGTCGGCGCGATCCAGCTCGGTTTGCAGCGCAATCACGCCCGGCAGCGTGTCATCCAGGCTGTCGATCAGGCGCTCCAGACGTTGCACGTCCAGACGGGTAAGGGTGATGGAAGGTGCGGTCATGATCCGGGCAGACTCCTTTCTTCTGCACACAAAAAAAGCAAAACCCCGCCAAAAAAGACGGGGTTTTCACCAGGCCTCGATGGGTTGAGGCGTGTTCGGACACTATCACAGCTCAAAAAATATACAAGTCACGCCCCGCCGCACTGTTTGCGCTGCGACGCCTGCGCGCAAATTACCCGTCGCCGCTGGTCGTCCGCCGAGCGCCATTCGCGAATGTCTTCGACATGGCGGAAGCAGCCGAGGCAGACCTTGTGCTCATCCAGCCGGCACACACCGCTGCACGGCGAGGGCACGGCCGGGCTGATGTTGCTGTAAAGCGGCTTCGGTGGACGAACGGGAGCGGTGTCAGTCACGGAATCACAGACCTTCGAAGTCGAATTCGGCGCCAGCCTGCTGCTTGACGATGCGCTCGAGCATTTCGCCCAATTGCTCTTCGCTCTTGTCGCACATCCAGCGCTCGCTTTCTTCGTCGTAGTCGAAGTGGAAACCACCGGACACCGCCGCCAGCCACAGCTGACGCAGCGGTTCCTGGCGGCTGAAGATCAGCTGCGAGCCGTTTTCGAACTTGACGGTAAGCACACCGGCCGAGTTCTCCATGTCGATATCCAGGTCGCTTTCATCAAAGATGTCTTCCAGTTTTTCCTGGGTTTCATCGACCAGATCGTGGAAACGGGCTTCGGACAAACTCATTGCGGCAACCTCAAAAAATGTTCTGATCAGGCTCAAGCGCCGAAAGATACGGACGCTTCCGGCCGATTGCAAAGATTAACGACCAAGCACCTGCCGGC
This sequence comes from Pseudomonas sp. IT-232MI5, assembly GCF_949767845.1. Classification (NCBI taxonomy): domain Bacteria; kingdom Pseudomonadati; phylum Pseudomonadota; class Gammaproteobacteria; order Pseudomonadales; family Pseudomonadaceae; genus Pseudomonas; species Pseudomonas sp. IT-232MI5. The sequence continues at coordinate 388,481 of NZ_CATKQE010000044.1, read as the reverse complement.
CCATCAACACCGAACCCTGTGGGTGCGAGCCTGCTCGCGAATGGCCGGCACATCCAACATTATCGCTGGCTGACACACCGCGATCGCGAGCAGGCTCACTCCTACAAGGTATTGCGGCGGTTCGGGCAGCTTTGGGCAAGCCCCGCCGGACGGGAACCCCCTCGCATAGGCAAGCTGCCGGGTGGCCGGTATACTCCGGCGCAATTAACGCATTTTCAAGGATTTCGCCATGAAGCGCCTGATCTCTTCCCTTGCTGCGCTCGTCGCGGTTGCCTGCCTCGTTTCGGCCTGTGGTCAAAAAGGCCCGCTGTACCTGCCGGATGACGATCAGGACCCGGCCGAGCAAGCCCAGTCTTCGCAGAAGCAGCCGTCCAAAGCACACAAGCACGACGTTTACCAATAAGGGATCGCCATGGACGCTTTTAACTACCGTGGCGGGGAGCTGTTCGCGGAAGGTGTGGCGCTGTCCGCCATCGCCGACCGCTTCGGCACGCCCACTTACGTCTACTCGCGCGCGCACATCGAAGCCCAGTATCTGGCTTACGCCGATGCGTTGGCCGGCATGCCGCATCTGGTCTGCTTTGCGGTCAAAGCCAACTCCAACCTCGGCGTACTGAATGTCCTGGCCCGTCTCGGTGCCGGTTTCGACATCGTTTCCCGTGGTGAACTGGAGCGTGTACTCGCCGCTGGCGGCAGCGCTGACAAGATCGTCTTCTCCGGTGTCGGCAAGACCCGTGACGACATGCGTCGCGCGCTGGAAGTCGGCGTGCACTGCTTCAACGTCGAATCCACCGATGAGCTCGAGCGCCTGCAAGTGGTTGCCGCCGAACTGGGCGTTCGCGCACCGGTGTCGCTGCGGGTGAACCCGGACGTCGATGCCGGCACCCACCCGTACATTTCCACCGGTCTCAAAGAGAACAAGTTCGGCATCGCCATCGCCGACGCCGAAGACGTGTACGTGCGCGCCGCGCATCTGCCGAACCTCGAAGTGGTCGGCGTCGACTGCCACATCGGTTCGCAACTGACCACGCTGCCACCGTTCCTCGATGCCCTCGATCGCCTGCTGGATCTGGTCGACCGCCTTGGCGATTGCGGCATTCACCTGCGCCACATCGATCTCGGCGGCGGTTTGGGCGTGCGTTATCGCGATGAAGAGCCGCCGCTGGCTGCCGACTACATCAAAGCTGTGCGCGAGCGTCTCAACGGTCGTGATCTGGCGCTGGTGTTCGAGCCAGGCCGTTTCATCGTTGCCAATGCTGGCGTGCTGCTGACTCAGGTCGAGTACCTCAAGCACACCGAGCACAAAGATTTTGCCATCGTCGACGCGGCGATGAACGACCTGATCCGCCCGGCGCTGTATCAGGCGTGGATGGACGTTACCGCGGTCAAACCGCGTGACTCCGCTGCGCGCAAATACGACATCGTCGGCCCGATCTGCGAAACCGGCGACTTCCTCGCCAAGGATCGCGAATTGGCCTTGGCCGAAGGCGATCTGCTGGCCGTGCATTCGGCGGGTGCCTACGGTTTCGTGATGAGTTCCAACTACAACACCCGCGGCCGTGCCGCTGAGGTGCTGGTAGACGGTGACCAGGTTTTTGAAGTGCGCCGCCGCGAAACCGTGGCTGAGCTGTTTGCCGGCGAAAGCCTGCTGCCGGAGTAACCCATGCTGCTGCGTTTTACTAAAATGCACGGCTTGGGCAATGACTTCATGGTTCTCGACCTGGTCAGCCAGCACGCGCATATTCAGCCAAAGCACGCCAAGCAATGGGGCGACCGCCACACTGGCATTGGCTTCGACCAATTGCTGATCGTCGAGGCGCCGAGCAACCCGGACGTGGATTTCCGTTATCGGATCTTCAACTCCGACGGATCCGAAGTTGAGCAGTGCGGCAACGGTGCGCGCTGCTTCGCCCGTTTCGTGCTCGACAAGCGTCTGACCGCCAAACGGCAGATCCGCGTCGAGACCAAGGGCGGCATCATCGAACTGGACGTGCGTAACGACGGCCAGATCGGTGTGAACATGGGCGCCCCGCGTCTGGTGCCGGCGGACATTCCGTTCGAAGCACCCGCCCAGGCGACCAGCTATCAGCTGGAAGTCGACGGCACCACGGTCGAGCTGGCCGCCGTGTCGATGGGCAACCCGCACGCCGTATTGCGCGTGCAAGACATCAACAGTGCACCGGTGCATGAACTGGGGCCGAAAATCGAACACCACCCGCGCTTCCCGGCGCGGGTCAATGTCGGTTTTCTCCAGGTCATCGACCGCAACCGCGCGCAACTGCGCGTGTGGGAACGTGGCGCCGGGGAAACCCAGGCCTGCGGTACCGGTGCGTGTGCAGCGGCTGTCGCTGCGATCAGCCAGGGGTGGATGGATTCGCCGCTATTGATCGACCTGCCTGGCGGGCGTCTGTCCATTGAATGGGCTGGCCCTGGTCAACCGGTGCTGATGACCGGTCCGGCAGTGCGTGTATACGAAGGACAAGTACGTCTTTGAGTGAGCAGAAACCATGACCGATAAGCCTCAGGTACCCGCCCGACAGTCCGACGAATCAGCGTCCGAGAGCCTGGAGGCGGCAGCGGTTGCCGCATACCTGGAGGCTCATCCGGACTTCTTTGTCGAGCACCAGGAATTGCTGCCCGCCTTGCGCATTCCTCACCAGCGCGGTGACACCGTGTCCTTGGTCGAGCGGCAGATGACTATCCTGCGCGACCGCAACATCGAGATGCGTCACCGCCTCTCGCATTTGATGGACGTCGCCCGCGACAACGATCGCCTGTTCGACAAGACCCGTCGTTTGATCCTGTCCCTGATGGACGCCAGCAGCCTGGAAGACGTGGTGATCAGCGTCGAAGACAGTCTGCGCCAGGATTTCCAGGTGCCTTTTGTCAGCCTGATTTTGCTCGGTGATAACCCGGCACCGGTTGGCCGCTGGGTCACTCACGCCGACGCGCAGGTCGCCATCGGCGGCCTGCTCACCGAGGGCAAAAGCGTCAGCGGCAGCCTGCGTGAGCATGAACTGGACTTCCTCTTCGGCGAAGAGCAGCGCAAGCAGATCGGTTCCACCGCTGTCGTCGCGGTCAGCCATCAAGGCATCCACGGCATTCTGGCGATCGCCAGCCGTGATCCGCAGCACTACAAGAGTTCGGTCGGCACGCTGTTCTTGAGCTACATCGCCGAAGTCATGGGCCGCGTGCTGCCACGGGTCAACAGCTCGCTGCGCTCGGTACGCTGAACATGGAACGACAACTGGACGCTTACTGCGAACATCTGCGCAGTGAGCGACAGGTGTCACCGCACACGCTGTCGGCCTACCGCCGCGACCTCGATAAAGTCCTCGGCTGGTGCATCAAACAGAACATCGGCAGTTGGTCTGCGCTGGACATTCAGCGTCTGCGCAGCCTGATTGCTCGCTTGCATGCGCAGGGCCAGTCCTCGCGCAGCCTCGCCCGATTGCTTTCGGCGGTGCGCGGGCTCTATCACTATCTGAATCGCGAAGGACTTTGCGACCATGATCCGGCGACCGGTCTGGCGCCGCCGAAAGGCGAGCGCCGCCTGCCGAAAACCCTCGACACCGACCGTGCGCTGCAACTGCTTGAAGGTGCGGTCGAAGATGATTTTCTGGCGCGGCGCGATCAGGCGATTCTGGAGTTGTTCTATTCATCCGGCCTGCGCCTTTCCGAACTGACCGGGCTCAATCTTGATCAACTCGACCTCGCCGACGGCATGGTTCAGGTGCTCGGCAAGGGCAGCAAAACCCGCCTGCTGCCGGTCGGCAAAAAGGCCCGCGAAGCGCTCGAACAATGGCTGCCGTTGCGCGCGATGACCAACCCGGCGGACGACGCCGTGTTCGTCAGCCAACAAGGCCGGCGCCTCGGCCCGCGGGCGATTCAGGTGCGGGTCAAACTGGCCGGCGAGCGTGAACTGGGGCAGAACCTGCACCCGCACATGCTGCGGCACTCTTTCGCCAGCCACTTGCTCGAATCCTCGCAGGACTTGCGCGCGGTGCAGGAATTGCTTGGCCACTCGGACATCAAGACCACGCAGATCTACACCCACCTGGACTTCCAGCACCTGGCGGCGGTCTACGACAGCGCCCACCCACGGGCCAAACGCATGAAAGGCGATGATTCATGAGCATCCAGTTGATCACCTTCGACCTCGACGACACCCTGTGGGACACCGCCCCGGTGATCGTCAGCGCCGAAGCGGTATTGCGCGAATGGCTGAGCAAACATGCGCCGAATCTGGGCGCGGTGCCGGTGGAACATTTGTGGGCGATTCGTGAGCGCGTGCTGGCGAATGAGCCGCGGCTCAAGCATCGAATCAGCGCGCTGCGTCGGCGAGTGCTGTTTCATGCAATGGAAGACGCTGGATACGCCCATGGCGAAGCCACCGACCTGGCGGACAAGGGTTTTGAAGTATTTCTGCATGCGCGGCATCAGATCGAAGTGTTCCCTGAAGTCGAGCCAGTGCTGGAAATTCTCGCCAATCATTACGCCCTTGGCGTGGTCACCAACGGCAATGCCGATGTACGTCGGCTGGGGCTGGCGGATTACTTCAAGTTTGCGCTTTGCGCGGAAGATATCGGCATCGCCAAACCGGATGCGCGGCTTTTTCATGAGGCTCTGCAACGCGGTGGCGCCACCGCCGAAACCGCTGTGCACATCGGTGATCATCCGGGCGATGACATTGCCGGGGCACAGCAGGCGGGGTTGCGGGCGATATGGTTCAACCCGGCGGGCAAGGCCTGGGAAGCGGATCGCTTGCCGGATGCCGAGATTCGTAGCCTGAGCGATTTGCCAGCCGTTCTTGCGCGCTGGAACCGCTGAAAAGATCGCAGCCTTCGGCAGCTCCTACAGGGAAACGCATTCCAATGTAGGAGCTGCCGAAGGCTGCGATCTTTTGATCTTTTCATCACCCATGAAAAAGCCCGCAGCGACGGCGGGCCTTTTCAGCAAGCCAGCGGCACGCCTCAGATAGGGCGGCTACCGTACTTGTTGTCTGGCTTCTTCGGCGGATCGGCGACCACATTCGCCTCCACTTCCTGCACTTTTCCGCCGCGCGACAGGAACTCTTCCATGGCCTTGGCCAGGGCGTCGCGCTCCTTGTTCTTGGCTTCAATGCTCGGCAACTCGTCTACCGACACCGCAGCCTTGGCTTTGCCTTTGGCAGCAGGGGCCGGCGTATCGTCGCCACCATCGTCGTCAGCAACGTCTTCCGCTGCTGCTTCCAGACCTTCCTCGGCCTCGTCTTCGTCGCCTACTTCGAGGTCGTCGTTTTCCAGATCATCGTCGCTCATGTTCTACCTCATGACTTGCGAAAAGCAGATTAGTTATAGACCAGCTTTGGCAACTGTCGAAAGTCGCCGTTAAAAAATCAGTAACCATTGGTGACCAACGGTTTATGCCCCTTCACCGTGCAAGGTGGCGAGGACTTTTCGAGCACCGCCATGATCACGGTGCTCGCCCAGATAAACGCCTTGCCAGGTCCCCAGTGCCAGGCGGCCTGCCGAAACCGGCAGACTGATCTGGCAGCCAAGCACGCTGGCCTTGAAGTGCGCCGGGAGGTCGTCCAGGCCTTCGTCGTTATGCTCATAGCCGTCTGTTCCTTGTGGGATCAGACGATTGAAAAATCGTTCGAAGTCGCGACGTACCGCCGGATCGGCGTTCTCGTTGATGGTCAACGACGCCGAGGTATGCTGCAGCCACAAATGCAACAGACCGACCCGACACTCCCTGAGTTCAGGCAGCCCCGCGAGTAACTCGTCCGTTACCAGATGAAAGCCCCGGGGCCGTGCCCGCAGGGTTATCAGAGTCTGTTGCCACATACAGTTCTCCGCACGTTCGGGGCGCATTCTAGCGCGCTCTGGGAAAAAACAAAGGCCCTAATAATCCTGCAATGATGTAAGCCATTGGCCGCAGAAAAACGCTCGTCGTAAACACGACCAAAGCCGTACGAAAAATCCTTTCAGCTGCTCTCTCTGCGACAAATTCCAGACAAAAAAATGCCCGGCGAACCGGGCAAGTTTTTTAATGCGCGTACTTACAGGTTGTAGCCGCGTTCGTTGTGTTGTGCCAGATCGAGGCCAACCGACTCTTCTTCCTCGGTCACACGCAGACCCATGACGGCGTCGAGGACCTTGAGGATGATGAAGGTGACGATCGCGGTGTAGATCACCGTGAAGCCCACGCCTTTGACCTGAATCCAGACTTGCGCACCGATATCGGTAACGGTGCCGAAGCCACCCAGAGCCGGAGCTGCGAACACACCGGTGAGGATCGCGCCGAGGATACCGCCGATACCGTGCACGCCGAACGCGTCCAGGGAATCGTCATAACCGAGTTTGCGTTTCAGGGTGGTGGCGCAGAAGAAGCACACCACGCCTGCGGCCAGACCGATCACCAGTGCACCCATCGGGCCCACGGTGCCGGCAGCCGGAGTAATCGCGACCAGACCGGCCACCACACCCGATGCGATACCCAGTGCGCTTGGCTTGCCGTGGGTGACCCACTCGGCAAACATCCAGCCCAGTGCCGCAGCAGCGGTAGCAATCTGAGTGACCAGCATCGCCATGCCGGCAGTGCCGTTGGCCGCTGCAGCGGAGCCGGCGTTGAAGCCGAACCAGCCGACCCACAGCATCGCCGCGCCCATCAGGGTGTAACCGAGGTTGTGCGGAGCCATCGGGGTGGTCGGGAAGCCTTTACGCTTGCCCAGCACCAGGCAGGCAATCAGACCGGCGACACCGGCGTTGATGTGCACCACGGTGCCGCCCGCGAAGTCGAGTACGCCCCAGTCCCACATCAGACCGCCGTTGCCGGACCAGACCATGTGCGCGATCGGTGCATAAACCAGGGTGAACCAGATGCCCATGAAGATCAGCATCGCGGAGAACTTCATCCGCTCAGCGAACGCACCGACGATCAGCGCCGGAGTGATGATCGCGAAGGTCATCTGGAAGGTGATGAACACCGCCTCAGGGAACAAAGCCGCTGGGCCGGTCAGGCTCGAAGGCGTGACACCGGCGAGGAACGCCTTGCCCATGCCGCCGAAGAACGAGTTGAAGTTGACGACGCCCTGCTCCATGCCGGTGGTGTCGAACGCAATGCTGTAGCCATAAATGACCCACAGGATGCTGATCAGACCGGTAATGGCGAAGCACTGCATCATCACGGAAAGAATGTTTTTCGAGCGAACCATGCCGCCGTAGAACAGCGCCAGGCCGGGGATGGTCATGAACAGCACGAGTGCCGTCGAGGTGAGCATCCAGGCAGTGTCGCCGGAATTGAGGACTGGGGCCGCCACTTCGTCTGCCGCCATTGCAAGGCTTGGCATTACGATGGACAACAGGGCTCCTAGCCCTGCGAATTTACGCAGAGTCATATTGTTTTCTCCTGGGGCGTTGGGGTTTGTGGCGGCGTTTAAATCGCGTCGGTATCGGTTTCGCCGGTACGGATGCGAATCGCCTGTTCCAGATTGACCACGAAGATCTTGCCGTCACCGATCTTGCCGGTGTTGGCCGCCTTGGTGATCGCCTCGATCACCCGATCCAGATCCTTGTCGTCGATGGCCACGTCGATTTTCACCTTGGGCAGAAAATCGACCACATATTCCGCGCCGCGATACAGCTCGGTGTGACCCTTCTGCCGGCCGAAGCCTTTGACTTCAGTAACGGTAATGCCCTGCACGCCGATTTCGGACAGCGACTCGCGCACGTCGTCCAACTTGAACGGCTTGATGATGGCAGTGACTAGCTTCATGAAACTCTCTCCCGAATTGGTGGACTTGCCCCAGGAAAACAAACCCGACTCAAGTCTAAGCGCAGTGCCTGGCTTTGTAACGCATCGTCGGCCTTACCTGCCCGACTGACGCCAGCTAACCGCTGCTGACGAAACTCCCCGCTCCGTCTGCCGCACTGCATTCGTCACAGCGACTGCATCAGTGCATGGGTCGAAGGTGACTAAGCAGAAACCTTGCCATCTCGCCAAAATCCCCTGATTTCAATCCCTTGGCCGCTGCCGCAAGGCATCCCGTGCAAAACGCCATCCGGATACGCACAACAACGGTGCGTCGCCATCCGTCCGCCTGCGCGAAAAGCGTGCATCCCTGACCACGAGATTGACTATAGACACTGCGTGATACACTGCCGGCCATTGTTTCCAGGACATCCACCATGCTCGCGCCCAAAGACTTCCTCGACGCCCTGAGCGGCACCGCCTCCCGCCTGTTCAACGGCGACACCCCGCTGCCGAAAGCCGAAATCGAAAGCCAGTTCAAGATGCTGCTGCAGAGTGCCTTCAGCAAACTCGACCTGGTGAGCCGTGAAGAATTTGATAGTCAGATGGTTGTGTTGGCGCGTACTCGCGCACGCCTCGAAAGCCTCGAAGCCAAGGTTGCCGAGATGGAAGCCAAGCTGACGCCGCCCGCGGAATAATCCGCGCCCCCTGTAGGAGCTGCCGAAGGCTGCGATCTTTTGATCTCCAGCCCTTCAACCATCCCGGCAACGTCCTACAACCTGAATGACCGCCATCCGATTGCGCCGAAAAGCCCAGGTTTCTAAGCTCACCCGATGCTGAATGTTCAGCAGCGGGTTTGGCGACCCGAACAGCTTAAGGCGCACGACAACCATGATGGCGGCTAAATTTACCGCCACATCGTTTCATGGCGGTTGTGCGTGGGAGACCTTCGGGTCTGCCGGGTTCCTTTTGCTCCGGTTCGCCAACCCGCGTACAACTGCCACCCAATCGTTTGGCGACGATTGAGGGCAGCCCCTTAAGCAAGAGGAACTGCTCAATGAATCAAGAAGAGACTTATCTGACCCCGCACCTCTTCACCCGCCACAAACTCCCCCTCCACGCCCTTCTCATCCAGAACCAACCCTGGTTCTGCGCACGAGACCTGAGTCGCCTGCTGCACATCTACCTCAACGAACGCATGCTGCGAAAACTCGACCCCGACCAATACCAAACCCGAAAAACCCTGATCCACAACCAGATCGAAAACACCCTGCTGATCAGCGAGTCCGGCATCTACGCCCTCCTCGTCTACCACTACTGCCCCGAATACCGAGCCCTGCGCGAATGGCTCACCCACCAGGTCATCCCCACCCTGCGCGACGCGCAACACCCCAGCACAAGCGAACGCCCACACCTCAGCTTGCTCAGTTGGCCGGACATGTCTTTGAGTTTGTTGCACTGGAATAACCAGCCGTGGATACGGTTACAAGATGTGCCGCTGATGATGGTGGAACGGGAACAGACCAAGCGCCCAATGACGGGGCCATGGTGGAAAAGGGCTTCGCGGATGCTGCAATCGCTATAAACCCGCATGCCGGAGCTGGGCCCTGCGCAAATCGTAAGTCGATTGCAGATTCATCCAGAACTCAGGCGTAGTGTTGAGATGAGATGAGAGGCAAGGCTGATTGCCAGATCGGCGCAGATCCTGAGCTGGCATTTCACAAGCTTTTCGATCTCACTTTCGGGCCAGTTCGAGGGCATGGCCAGATCCATGACGGTCATGCCCAACGGCTCCATGAATTCCTTATTCAGAACCTCGCCCGGATGAATCGGGCGCATACCATTGCGATCCATTTTTCGCCTCCAGAGGCTGCGTTGAGTGGCGAAACTGGAGCATCCGACTCCCGGATTCAAGAACCCTCACCCCCTTTCGCCGGCGTCCTACAACTATTAGGGCATGGCCCTACAAACATCAGCGTCTGCGCCTGATTACGCGACTTTTCCTCCTTGTACTACGGTGGCCAACAAAGCATCTGTCACCCAAAAAACGAGGCATCAATGAAAGACAAAAAGAGAAGGGCAAAGCTAGAAGAGATTGTTGGATATCACGCTGAAGCACTTCGGTTAGCCGGAGGTATTTCAGCCAATCAGCGTCGTTTTATTGAGGTAGCGGCCAAGTACGGTAAAGAACTCGAACCGGATGGTTGGCTGGCCGGGGGAGAAAGCCAAGTAAGAAATCCCGGAGAAGAAAACTAATGTGGCGCCTCTACTGAACGTGGAAGGGCACCTTGGCAACATCCAGTGAAGGTTTGCCCTCGCATCCGTGTCGCCTGGATTCGCTCTCCCAACTACCCTTAAAAAACCCGCAGGAAGCGGCTCCCCGATTCAGCTCAAGGAACGACCATGTCCCTCTCCATCGTCCACAGTCGCGCCCAGATTGGCGTGGAAGCCCCCGCTGTTACCGTCGAAGTCCATCTGGCCAACGGTCTGCCGTCGCTGACCATGGTCGGCCTGCCCGAGGCGGCTGTGAAGGAGAGCAAGGATCGGGTGCGCAGCGCGATCATCAATTCCGGGCTGCAGTTTCCGGCGCGGCGGATCACCTTGAATCTGGCGCCGGCTGATTTGCCCAAGGATGGCGGGCGGTTTGATCTGGCGATTGCCTTGGGGATTCTGTCGGCGAGTGTGCAGGTGCCGTGTCTGACGCTGGATGATGTGGAATGTCTTGGTGAGTTGGCGCTGTCCGGCGCCGTACGAGCGGTGCGTGGCGTGTTGCCGGCAGCATTGGCGGCACGCAAGGCGGGTCGTGCGCTGGTGGTGCCGCGAGCGAATGCTGAGGAAGCCTGTCTGGCTTCGGGGTTGAAGGTGTTTGCGGTGGATCATTTGTTGGAGGCGGTGGCGCATTTCAATGGGCATACGCCGGTTGAACCGTACGTCTCTAACGGCCTGATGTACGCCAGCAAACCCTATCCCGATCTCAACGAAGTCCAAGGCCAATCAGCTGCCAAACGTGCGCTGCTGATTGCCGCGGCGGGCGCGCATAACCTGTTGTTCAGCGGCCCGCCGGGGACGGGCAAAACCTTGTTGGCCAGTCGCCTCCCCGGGTTGCTGCCACCACTTGCCGAAAGCGAGGCACTGGAAGTGGCGGCCATTCAATCGGTCGCCAGTTGCGTGCCGCTGACCCACTGGCCGCAGCGGCCGTTTCGCCAGCCGCATCACTCGGCATCCGGCCCGGCACTGGTCGGTGGCAGCTCGAAACCGCAACCCGGTGAAATCACCCTCGCCCACCACGGCGTGCTGTTTCTCGATGAATTGCCGGAGTTTGATCGCAAGGTTCTGGAGGTGCTGCGCGAGCCATTGGAGTCCGGACACATCGTGATTTCCCGGGCCAAGGATCGCGTGCGTTTTCCGGCGCGCTTTCAATTGGTGGCGGCGATGAATCCATGTCCCTGTGGATATCTTGGCGAGCCCAGCGGCAAATGTTCCTGCACCCCGGACATGGTGCAGCGCTATCGCAACAAGCTATCGGGGCCGCTGCTGGATCGAATCGATCTGCACCTGACGGTCGCGCGGGAGGCGACCGCGTTGAATCCGCAGGTAAAACCGGGAGAGGACAGTGCCACCGCCGCTGCCTTGGTCGCCGAGGCGCGGGAACGACAGCAGAAACGTCAGGGCTGCGCCAATGCATTTCTTGATTTGCCAGGGCTGAAGCGGCACTGCGCGTTATCCACAGCCGATGAAAAATGGCTCGAGTCGGCCTGTGAGCGATTAACGCTTTCGCTGCGCTCGGCCCATCGCCTACTCAAAGTCGCCCGGACACTGGCAGACCTTGAGCAAGTCGATGCGATCAAACGCGAACACTTGGCCGAGGCGCTGCAATATCGGCCGGCGACACCTTAATGCTCGGTCAGATCCACCAGCGGCGTCTGCCGCACTTCGGTGTCGCGTCCGGCCTGAATCTCAGTCACGCGCTTCAAGGCGTTATCCACAGCACCTTTGTCTGCGAGCAGGCTGTAGCTGATGTGGAACTGTTTGTGTTCATTGGGTGCAATGGTCGGCACCAGATTCAGCGGACGCTGATAGCGACGGTTGTAGGAAAAACTGGTGCCCGGCTCCAGCCCGGTGACATAGCCCTGACCTTGAGTGTCAGTGTTTTTCCACAGGGAAAACACCGGCAACTGCTGGGTATTGAAGCCAACAGAAACACCGAGGCTGCCGACCTTATTGTGCAAAACCGTCAGGGTTTCGCCTTTGGCATCAGCATAGGGCACGACGTTGTAGACGGTTTCGTCGTAGTCCTTGGTCGGCGCGCGATAGGTCTGCCAGTCGGCCAGGTCGCCCTTGGCCTTGTCGTTGAACGGCGACACCTGTTTTACCGGCGCAGCAAATCGTGCGCCTTGCTCGAGGAACGGCGTACTGAAGTTGCTGTGATACAGCGCCTGGTATTCCTTCGGATAATCGCCGTTGTTGGTCAGCGTATCGTTGAGTGCGAAGCGCACGCTGCCGGGCTCGGTGACCAGTTCAGTGACGACCGAGAAGTCGACTTTCTTGAACGCTTGCTCTTTCAGCTCGCCGCGCAAGCTGATGGCGTAGGGCGGCTTTTCGTCGATGTGCAGCGTGACCGTACTGGCCGGGATGTTGGCGGCGCGTCCGTGCAAGGTCAGCAATTCACCATTGTCCATACCGGGATGGCCGACCCACTCGTAACCGCAGCGGGTCACCAGCTCGTTGAAACCTTCCAGCCAGCCCAGCCCACCGCGTCCGTTAAGTTCGATAAAGGCCGGGTTGACCACTTCCTTGACCGGCGAATCCCAACCCATGCGCACGTTGCCGACAGAGGCCTGCAAGACATTCATGCCGCGGGTCGGCACCACCGAGAGTTTCATTGTGCCGTTATCGATATCGACGATGCTGACTCCTTCCTGCCGGCCACCGTGCAAGGTACGCAGGCTTACGGAGAAGGGTTTGTCGGTTTTCACGCCGAGTTGCTCACTGGTGATGGTCCAGTTTTGCGCGGGTTTGTTGGCATCGAGAAGAACGTAATCCCAAGCCATGGCGTGGGAAGCAGCAGAGAGTGCGCCGAGAGCGACGGCGAGTTTGAGCGGGGTCATGGCAGCAGCCTTTATTGGAGTTGTGCCATTTTTATAGCGCTGCGGAAACGTTTCAGCAAGTATGAAAGAGAAAGAGCTCGAGTGTTTTACCCAGGATTGGCAGTGAGGCGATCGCGAGCAGGCTCACTCCTACAGGGATCTTCAGTGACCACAAAAATTGCGACCAACCAATATACCTGTAGGAGTGAGCCTGCTCGCGATAGCGATTTCAGCCACCCATCAACGGAAGCGATCAACCTCGGAACGCAAATCCGCCGCCAGCTTCTCAAGCTCCTTGGCGGTAACAGCCAGGTTCGACACAACCTCACGCTGCTCACTGTTGGCCAGTGCAATGCTCTGCAAATTGCTGCTCAACAACGTCGCGGTGCTGCTCTGCTCCTGAGTCGCCGTGGTAATCGCGGCAAACTGCTGCCCCGCCGAACGGCTCTGTTCATCGATTCGCGCCAGCGCCGACGCCACGTTGGCGTTGCGCGACAAGCCTTCCTGCATCAGCACATTGCCCTGCTCCATGGTGCTGATCGCGTTACCGGTTTCCTGCTGGATGCTGTGGATCATGCTGGAAATTTCATCCGTCGCCTGACGGGTGCGCGAGGCCAGGCTGCGCACCTCATCGGCCACCACAGCAAAGCCACGACCCTGCTCACCAGCACGGGCAGCTTCGATTGCTGCGTTAAGTGCCAGAAGGTTGGTCTGCTCAGCGATCGAGGTGATCACACCTACAATGCCGCCAATTTCCTGCGAACGCTGACCGAGGGTGTTGATCACGGTGGCGGTGCTGTTCAGGGCGCCAGCGATTTGCTCCAGCGAGGACGACGCTTCTTCCATCGAGCTGCGGCCAATCTGCGTTTGCTGGGCATTTTCCTGCGCCAGACGCTGGGTCGCGCCCATGTTGTCGGCGATGTTCAACGACGTCGCACTGAACTCTTCCACCGCGCCGGCCATGCTGGTGATTTCACCGGACTGCTGCTCCATGCCTTCGTACGCGCCACCGGACAGACCGGACAAGGCTTGCGCACGGCTGTTGACCTCTTCCGAAGAGCGGCGGATGTGCTCGACCATGGTCGACAGCGCCTGGCTCATCTGGTTGAACGCGCGGGACAGCTGACCGATTTCGTCGTTGCTCGATACGTTCAGGCGCACGCTCAGATCACCGGCGCCCAAGGCCTCGGCCTGACGCACCAGATCCCCCAGAGGCGCCAGTTTGCTGCGCAGCAGCCAGACCACAGATCCGACCGCCAGCAGCATCGCCAACAGACTGCCAATGGCCAGTTGCGTACCCACGCTCCAGGTCACCGCGCGGATCTCAGCTTTCGGCATGCTCGCCACGACCGACCATGGTCCGCCATCGAACGGCACGGCAATGCTGTAGAAATCTTCCGAGGTGTCGCTCCAGAACTCACCCTTGCCCGGCTTTGCAGCCAAACCTTTGATCACCGGAACGGCTTGATCCAGCGCCTGCACCCCCGCTGGCGCGACCAGCCATTTGTTTTGCTCGTCGAGCAACGCCAGCGAACCGCTCTGGCCAATGCGGAAGCGCTTGAGGTTATCGAACTGGATGTTCTGCGCGTCGGTGTAATCGAAGCCGACGAACAGCACCGCAATCACCTTGCCGCTGCCATCACGCACCGGGGTGTATTGGGTCATGTAGGAGCGATCGAACAGCAAGGCGCGACCGACGTAACCCTGCCCCGCCATCAACTTCGCGTAGGCCGGGTGCGCGTGATCGAGCAAGGTGCCGATGGCACGGGTGCCATCCTGTTTGGTCAGCGAAGTGCTGACGCGGATGAAGTCTTCGCCGCTGCGCACGAACAGGGTGGCGACGCCGGCGGTCATCTGCTTGAACTCGTCGACTTCTTTGAAGTTGTTGTTCAGCACTTCGCTGCCCAGATGCAGACCCGGGGTCTGGGTGCCGGCAACATTCACCGGCTCACTCGGGTGAATGCTCAGACCTGCGCTGAAACGCTTCTCGAACAGCCCGCTCAGGCGCTGGGTGCTTTCACGCAGCGTGCCGTGGAAGGTGCTCAGTTGGTCGGCCAGCAGCCGCGCCTCACTGGCCAGATGCTCTTCACGAGTGGCGAGGTTGGCGGAGTCCAGCGAACGCAAGGCGAACACCGTACTGCCACTGATAACTATCGCCAGTATTACAGCGAGCGCGAGGCCCAGCTGCGAGGCGATCCGAGCGCGAGGTTGAGACATGGACAGCTCCTGGCCGAGCCACGGGATCCTCCTTGATCTCGACTCGGAAATTTTTCTGGTTGTGGGGGTGAATCGTGGATACCGGCACGACGGTTCCACAAGCACGTATTCGGCGGTGGATCCAAATACTTGAGCGGAAAACAAGGTTATGGCACAAGGCCGGCATTGTGGCGGCTCTAACGTTTCAGCTCAAGCGCGCGACCGCCGGCAACTCCATGGCGCGGACTTCGCTTTGCAGAAAGTCGCTGAGACGGCGCAAACGTTCACCTCCCGGGCGGGTCTTTGGCCACACAAGGTAGTAATTCAAGCCGCTGGCGACCGCGGTTGGCCACGGCAGGCTCAGCCTTCCCTGCGCCACATCTTCGGCGACCATTAACAGGTCGCCCATCGACACACCGTACCCGCGCGCCGCCGCGATCATGCCCAATTCGAGGGTATCGAACACTTGCCCACCCTTGAGTGACACCTGATCGGACAGCCCCATGTGTTCCAGCCAACTGCGCCAATCGCGACGGTCCGGTGTCGGGTGAAGTAATTCGGTGCAAGCCAGTCGAGCCAGATCCCACGGCTGATCATTCAGCAGGTTTGGCGCCCCCACCGGAATCAGCTCTTCGGGAAACAATAAACTCGCCTCCCAATCCGGCGGAAAATGCCCGTCACTCAACAGCACCGCGCAGTCGAACGGCTCATCGTTGAAATCAACCGAATCGACGTCCATCCACGCACTGGTCAGTTGCACTTCGTTGCCAGGCTGCAAATGGCGGAAGCGACTCAGGCGCGCGAGCAACCAGCGCATGGTCAGGGTCGAGGGCGCTTTCATGCGCAAAATGTCGTCCTCGGCACGCAAGGTATTGCAGGCCCGCTCCAGCGCACTGAAGCCTTCGCGGATCCCGGGCAGCAGCAACCGCGCCGCTTCGGTCAGTTGCAGATTGCGACCGCTGCGATGAAACAGCCGACAGGCGAAGTGATCTTCGAGGGTCCGAATATGCCGACTTACCGCACTCTGGGTGATCGACAGTTCCTCGGCAGCCCGGGTGAACGAACTATGTCGCGCCGCCGCTTCAAATGCGCGCAGGGCATACAAGGGAGGAAGACGACGAGACATGCAGAAAGCTCCGATAGCGGGATAAAGCCAATCTTAAACCCTTTGCCCAGGATGAGTTTTAATCATGCCACCCATCCTTTTTATCCCTTTGTGCAAAGCCCGCCAAGCGCCGAGAATCGACGCTCTCCTGTTCCCTCTGAAAATCGAGTGGTGATGACCATGCAGCATCCTGTGCGTACCGAACTCTGGGCCATTCTGCGGCTGGCAGGGCCGTTGATTGCTTCACAGTTGGCGCACATGTTGATGGTGCTGACTGACACATTGATGATGGCGCGCCTGAGTCCGGAAGCGCTCGCGGGCGGCGGTCTCGGTGCAGCGACTTACTCGTTCGTGTCGATTTTCTGCATCGGCGTGATTGCGGCAGTCGGCACGCTGGTGGCGATCCGCAAGGGCGCCGGTGACATCATCGGCGCTGCACGGCTGACTCAGGCCGGGTTGTGGCTGGCGTGGTTGATGGCACTGGGCGCCGGGTTACTGCTGTGGAACCTGAAACCGGTGTTGCTGCTGTTCGGCCAGACCGAAACCAACGTCAATGCCGCCGGACAATTCCTGATCGCCCTGCCCTTCGCTCTGCCCGGCTACCTGAGCTTCATGGCCCTGCGCGGTTTCACCAGTGCCATCGGCCGGGCGACACCGGTGATGGTCATCAGCCTGGCCGGCACGGTGGCGAATTTCCTGCTCAATTACGCGCTGATCACCGGCATGTTCGGCCTGCCAAAAATGGGCCTGACGGGGATCGGCCTGGTCACGGCAATTGTTGCCAACTGCATGGCGTTGGCGCTGGCCTGGCACATCCGTCGGCATCCGGCGTACGACGCTTATCCGCTGCGCGCGGGTCTGTCGCGGCCGAATCGACAGTACCTGAAAGAGTTGTGGCGCCTTGGCCTGCCAATCGGCGGTACGTATGCGGTGGAAGTTGGATTATTTGCCTTCGCCGCACTGTGCATGGGCACGATGGGCAGCACGCAGTTGGGTGCGCACCAGATTGCTCTGCAAATCGTCTCGGTGGCGTTCATGGTGCCGGCGGGCATGTCGTACGCGATCACCATGCGCGTCGGTCAGCATTACGGTGCCGGGCAATTGAGCGATGCGCGGATGTCCGGACGGGTCGGGATCGTCTTTGGCGCCGTGGTGATGCTGGGTTTCGCCATGGTGTTCTGGCTGTTGCCGAACCAGTTGGTGGGGCTGTTCCTCGATCACAATGATCCGGCGTTTGCCGAGGTGATTCGCTTGGCGGTGAGCCTGCTGGCAGTGGCGGCGTGGTTTGAACTGTTCGACGGCACGCAGACGATTGCCATGGGCTGCATTCGCGGGCTCAAGGATGCGAAGACCACGTTTCTGGTCGGGCTCGGCTGCTATTGGCTGATCGGCGCGCCGGCGGCGTGGTGGATGGCGTTCCACTTGAACTGGGGGCCGACGGGCGTCTGGTGGGGCTTGGCGTTGGGCCTGGCCTGCGCGGCGGTGAGTCTGACGCTGGCGTTTGAATGGAAGATGAAGCGGATGATTCGGCTGGAGCCTGCGTCATCCAGGCCATTCACAATTCCTCAGACTGACTGAGATCCCTTGTAGGAGTGAGCCTGCTCGCGATAGCGGTGTGTCAGATAATGATGAGTTGTCTGACACTCCGCTATCGCGAGCAGGCGAAGGCCTACAGGGGTTATGCGTTTAACTGACGATTTCGAGGGCTGGCTGTTGGCTTGAGCCGTAGGTGAGATATTCAACCAGTTCCGCTAACGGCAACGGCCGGCTGATCAGATACCCCTGCACCTGATCGCAACCAAAGCCGCGCAGCAATTCCAGTTGCTCCGGAGTTTCCACCCCCTCCGCGACCACTTCCAGATGCAGGTTGTGCGCGAGATTGATCATCGCGTGCACCAGTTTGCGGTTCTCTTCGCGCTGCTCCATGCCACCGACAAAGCTCTTGTCGATCTTCAGCAAAGTGATCGGCAGGCTGTTGAGGTGCACGAACGAGGAAAACCCGGTGCCGAAGTCGTCCAGCGAGAAGCGCACACCGAGGCGGCCAAGGGCGTCCATGGTCTGCTTGACCAGATCGCTGCGGCGCATCACCGCCGTTTCCGTCAGTTCGAATTCCAGCCACTGCGCTTCAACACCGCGCTCAGCGATCAAGCGGCTGAGCGTCGGCAACAACTGACTGTCCTGAAACTGGCGGAACGACAGGTTGATCGCCATGTGCAGCGCCGGCAGACCACGTTCGCGCAACGCCTGCATATCGCGCAGAGCCCGGGAAATCACCCAATAACCCAACGGCACGATCAACCCGCTTTGCTCAGCCAGCGGCACGAATTCGCTCGGCGGCAGCAAACCACGTTCGCCATGGCGCCAGCGCACCAACGCTTCGAGGCCGACGATCTGACCATCCTCAAGATTCAGGCGTGGCTGGTAATGCAGCTCCAGTTCATCGCGACGCAAGGCCCGGCGCAATTCGCTTTCGAGGTCGGCCATGCTTCGCGCATTGCGATTGATGCGTTCGTTGAAGATATGAAAAGTGCAGCCCTGCGTGCTTTTGGCCTGCTGCATGGCGATGTGCGCGTGCCACATCAGCGGATCGGCACCGCCCTGCGCACGGGCATGGGCGATGCCAAGACTGGAGCCGATCAGCAGGCTTTCGCCATCGACCCAATACGGTTCGGCGAGCGCTTCGGTGATGCGTTCAGCCATCCATTCGGCGCGTTGTGGCGCACGACGGGTGTCGATCAGCAGAGCGAATTCGTCGCTGCCCAATCGCGCCAGTTGATCACCCGCCTCCAGCTGACTTTTCAGCCGTGCGACAACCTGCAGGATCAAGCGATCGCCCGCCTGATGACCCAGCGCGTCGTTGGCGTGGCGGAAGTTGTCGAGATCGAGATGCCCGAGGGCCAGGCCGCGACCGTCGTTTTCCGCGAGGCGCGCGGCGAGCAAGGTCTGGAAACCCTGACGGTTGGCGATACCGGTCAGCGGATCCTGTTCGGCCAGGCGTTGCAGGGTGTTTTCGAGAACGCCGCGTTCGCGCACATGGCGCAGGCAACGGCGCAGCATGCCGGCGTCGAGGGCGTCGAACACCAGCCAGTCGCTGACGCCAACCGGTGCGGTGTCCGGTTCGTGTTCCAGCAGCAATACCGTCGGCAGGCTGCAACGGCCCGGTGCCGGTTGTAATGCCGGAAGGGTCAACAACACCGCATTGCGGTTGTCTTCGAACAGACTGCTGACCGAGTCCCAGCTCGGCGCGCTGATCAGCACCGCCGCGCTCCCCATCGGAGCCAGACACTCACGCAATAACGCTGTCCACGCTGGCTCTTCGGCCAGTAGCAGCAAACGCAAGGGTTCGACAGGCGTAGACAAGCTAGCTCCCTAGACTCTGCAAAGATGTGGGCGGGGCATTATGCCGTTGCGATGTTCAATGACCAAATGACAACGGTTATCAAAACGTTATTTTGTGTCACGAATGAGTACATTAGCCGCAAAATCACCGCGCATCCTCCGCGAAAGTAACAAAACCGGCAAATTTGAATCGCGTGGTACGTCACAAGTCGGAGAGAGCAGCACAATTCTCTGAGCCTGTTAAAATGCCGGCCCATTTCGTCAACGACTCCCGAATTTTCGTATGTCCCGACTCAATCCCCGGCAGCAAGAAGCCGTGAACTACGTCGGCGGCCCTCTATTGGTGCTCGCCGGTGCTGGCTCCGGCAAGACCAGCGTGATCACGCGCAAAATCGCGCACCTGATCCAGAACTGCGGCATCCGCGCCCAGTACATCGTCGCCATGACCTTTACCAACAAGGCCGCGCGCGAGATGAAAGAGCGGGTCGGCACCTTGCTGCGGGCCGGCGAAGGGCGTGGCCTGACCGTCTGCACCTTCCACAACCTCGGTCTCAACATCATCCGCAAGGAACACGCGCGGCTGGGCTATAAACCCGGTTTCTCGATTTTCGACGAGACCGATGTGAAAGCCCTGATGACCGACATCATGCAGAAGGAATACGCGGGCGACGACGGCGTCGACGAGATCAAGAACATGATCGGCGCCTGGAAAAACGACCTGATCCTGCCGCCTCAGGCGCTGGAGAACGCGCGTAATCCCAAGGAACAGACTGCCGCGATCGTCTACACCCACTATCAGCGCACGCTGAAAGCGTTCAACGCGGTGGACTTCGACGACCTGATCCTGTTGCCGGTAAAGCTTTTCGAAGAACACGCCGACATTCTCGAAAAGTGGCAGAACAAGGTGCGCTACCTGCTGGTCGACGAATATCAGGACACCAACGCCAGCCAATACCTGCTGGTAAAAATGCTCATCGGCAAGCGCAACCAGTTCACCGTGGTAGGCGACGACGACCAGTCGATCTATGCTTGGCGCGGCGCGCGGCCGGAAAACCTGATGCTGCTCAAGGACGACTATCCGTCCTTGAAAGTGGTGATGCTCGAGCAGAACTATCGCTCGACGAGTCGCATCCTGCGCTGCGCCAACGTGCTGATCTCGAACAACCCGCACGAATTCGAAAAGCAGCTGTGGAGTGAGATGGGCCACGGCGACGAGATCCGCGTAATCCGCTGCCGCAACGAGGACGCCGAAGCCGAGCGCGTGGCCATGGAAATCCTCAGCCTGCACTTGCGCACCGACCGTCCGTACAGCGACTTCGCGATCCTTTATCGCGGTAACTATCAGGCCAAGCTGATCGAGCTGAAGTTGCAGCACCACCAGGTGCCGTATCGCCTGAGCGGCGGCAACAGCTTCTTCGGCCGTCAGGAAGTGAAAGACCTGATGGCCTACTTCCGCCTGATCGTCAACCCGGATGACGACAACGCCTTCCTGCGCGTGATCAACGTACCGCGCCGGGAAATCGGCTCGACCACTCTGGAAAAACTCGGCAACTACGCCACCGAACGCAAGATCTCGATGTACGCCGCCACCGACGAAATCGGTCTGGGCGAGCATCTGGACAGCCGTTTCACCGATCGCCTGTCGCGCTTCAAGCGCTTCATGGACAAAGTGCGCGAGCAGTGCGCCGGCGAAGACCCGATCTCGGCGCTGCGCAGCATGGTCATGGACATCGACTATGAGAACTGGCTGCGCACCAACAGCTCCAGCGACAAGGCGGCCGATTACCGGATGAGCAACGTCTGGTTCCTGATCGAGGCGTTGAAAAACACCCTCGAAAAGGACGAAGAAGGCGAAATGACCGTCGAGGACGCCATCGGCAAACTGGTCCTGCGCGACATGCTCGAACGTCAGCAGGAAGAGGAAGACGGCGCCGAAGGCGTGCAGATGATGACCCTGCATGCGTCCAAGGGTCTGGAATTCCCTTACGTGTTCATCATGGGCATGGAAGAGGAAATCCTCCCGCACCGTTCCAGCATCGAAGCCGACACCATCGAAGAAGAACGTCGCCTGGCCTACGTGGGCATCACCCGCGCGCGCCAGACCCTGGCCTTCACCTTTGCCGCCAAGCGCAAGCAGTACGGCGAGATCATCGACTGCGCGCCGAGCCGCTTCCTCGATGAGCTGCCGCCGGACGATCTGGCGTGGGAAGGCAACGACGACACACCGACCGAAGTCAAAGTCGTGCGTGGCAACAGCGCATTGGCTGATATACGCGCGATGTTAAAGCGCTAGAATTGACCACTTTTTTTACTAGACCTTCGGCGCACAAAGCGCCAAAAGAGGACAGCTTCATGGAAGCATTGCACCAGAAAATCCGCGAACAAGGCATTGTGCTTTCCGACCAGGTCCTGAAGGTCGACGCCTTCCTGAACCACCAGATCGACCCGGCCCTGATGAAGCTGATCGGCGACGAATTCGCCTCGCTGTTCAAGGATTCGGGCATCACCAAGATCGTCACCATCGAAGCCTCAGGGATAGCCCCGGCGATCATGACCGGTCTGAACCTCGGCGTGCCGGTGATCTTCGCCCGCAAGCAACAGTCCCTGACCCTGACGGAAAACCTGCTGTCGGCGACCGTTTACTCGTTCACCAAAAAGACCGAAAGCACCGTGGCCATCTCCCCGCGTCACCTGACCAGCAGCGACCGCGTGCTGATCATCGACGACTTCCTGGCCAACGGTAAGGCGTCGCAAGCGCTGATCTCGATCATCAAACAGGCCGGCGCGACCGTTGCTGGCCTGGGCATCGTCATCGAGAAGTCGTTCCAGGGCGGCCGCGCCGAGCTGGACTCGCAGGGCTACCGCGTTGAATCGCTGGCCCGCGTGAAATCGCTGAAGGATGGCGTCGTCACTTTCATCGAATAAAGCCACACCGCAGCCCCCCTGTAGGAGTGAGCCTGCTCGCGATAGCGTAGTGTCAGTCGATACATTCGTCGGCTGAAACACCGCCATCGCGAGCAGGCTCACTCCAACAGGCAACTCTCAAGCCTTCGACAAATCCATTCTGTACCCCGCCCCCGGCACCCCTTCATGCATCGCAGCTTGAATATCCGCGTACAAGGCATTCGCCTCGCCGGTGGTAATCGAACGCGAACAATCACGCAGCACCACATGCAAAAGCACGTTCTCCTGACCCGGCAGCATTCCGAGTCGCTCAATGGCTTGCGCAGGTAAATCCGAATGTTGCCAACGCCCCTTGATTCGCATCTCCTCAATCCATCCAGAACAATCCCCTGCCGCCTGCAACATCCTCTCGGTCAATACCTCTTCACTCAATCCCGGCGTTACCGCCAACGAGATATCGCGGGCAATCGACGGCAAACGAGATACCGCAGTCCAAGGATCCAGATCATGCATCTGCGCCTGCACGCGCACGTTCTGATCACGCAACAAACGAATATCAGGAATGCCTTTGCGCAACATCGTCAGGCGATCCAGCCCCATCCCAAGAGCGAGCCCGCCATGGCGCAGAGGATCAATCTGCAAACGCTGCAATAGCGACTCCGCAATACGCCCGCACTCAAGAACCTCGACCGGCACGCCACCATTCAACACATTCACTTCAATCCCACCCTCGGTGTAGTGATGTGGACTATCGCTATAAACCCATGATTTTTCAGGAACGGCCAACTGCAAAATATCGCCGACAAGACGCAGCAAATGCTCATGGGATGCCAGCTCTGGATCGCCCAATACCCAAATGTCCATTTGGTGCGGCTCGGCGCAATGCCAACGATCTCGGCTATCACGCCTGAAGGTAATGCCCGGTGCTGCCAGCAAAATGGTTTGTCCCGGCTGACGAACCTCCGCGACCTGCTGAAGCGCCGCAGGAATCTGGCTAGTGGTCTGTGTTCGCAAAAGCGAATGCTCATCGACCCAACGGGTGTGCTCACTGCCGAGGGTGATTTCTGCCGGGTCGTAACCCAGCAAACCGTAGTTTTCTTCGGCGGATACGATCCTTGGTCCAACCTGCAACTGGGCTCGGGGCCAGCCCTTTTCTTCGAGTCCCTGAAGGACTTCATTCAGTATTAGTCGGACAGCGTGATCGGGGTGGCTCTTTTCGGTCAAGTCAGTCAGAAGTAAGGCTTGATGGACAGAAACATCTGTCAGGTATTTCTTTGATATATGCACTTTGTGCCCCTGTATTTATGATTGGCATGAGCCCCAGAAAACAAGACCCATAAATAAAACCTAACCAGACAAGACCTCCCACCACAATTTAAAAACCTTGAATTTACAACTTTCAGATTAGGCCTACAGACGCAGTCCACTTAAATAACCGAACCACCCACCTCACAAAACAAGACAGATGAAATCATTTTTAAAAAGCAAGAATATTTATTTAACACGACCACAAACTTATGCATTAATCCGCTCACCCCCATGCAACTTGGGGGATCACAACAAAATCAGAAAAAGGAAAATAAAATGCAAACCGAAAAAACTATAAAAGAAAATCTCAATCGAATCACTTCTGGCCCGGGCAATTTCGGGTGGGCACCGTTAGCCTGGGCGCATACTGAAGATTAATTGAAAGCACCGCGCGGCAACCGCCCTTGCCGCGCACTTCAGAATAAGGAGGGTTTTATGTCACCGCCAAATATAGCGTCGGCGCTCTTCAATCATGAAGAATTTTCGATTATCGCCGACTCGAATGAATTCCTTAGAGAATGCGAGCTTTGGGGATTCGCGACGGTCAATATTGCTCAGTTAGAGACGTTTCCAAAAAACAGCATCGTTTTTTCATTCAGCAACGAAGCTGCAAAAATGACATTTGAGATCGCAAAAAAGACGGAGCGAAAAAAAATCATCTTTTGCGCGACCCAAGTATTTGAACCATCCTTGGCCGCCGCGCTTTACAGCCTAAAGCTTCTGATGGGCAGCGATTTTCAGCAATCGCTCTGCTCGCAGCGAGCTGTGTTGAATATGCTTAACTCCCACCAGACCTTTTCGTTATCTGGCAACGAATCCAATGCAACCGTATCTATTCTTCCCCATGCACAGCCTTATGCATTGCTTGGCGAAGATGTGACCGAAAACTTCGTGCAGTCCGTCGCAGAATTTTTTGAGGTTCATTACGCACATATGAACCCATTAGAGCCCTGCCCTTTTATATTCTCAGGCACATTGAATGTTTCCGGAATACTGACTGTACTCAGAAAGCCTAACCCCGAGTTACCTGCCGGTGTAAGAACATCTCTAAAATGGCTAAGCGATCGGATATCAAACGAAGAGACCTTGCTCACAATAGAAGAAAACAACATAACCTCATTAAGAATAAATAACGAAGAACATATTAAGCTTCTGGATCTGGCTGCGGGCAAACGCGGACTTAAACTTACGGAATTTGCCATCGGTGTTAACGAATCCATCTCGACCAAAATTGATTACAAAATCAACTCTCAAATGAATGAGGGAGTCAGCGGTGTTCATTTAGCTATTGGTGATGGTTCCTCTGGCTACCACATAGACTTTCTTAGCCCATCCGTGAGCGTCCATCCGATTCACTCGTTAGAGTGCGCTTAATATGTAGGAGTAAGCCTGATTGCGAATGCCTAGGGTCAGTCGACATCTTGGTTGACTGATGCACCGCCATCGCGAGCAGGCTCACTCCTACAGTTGTTTTGGGTCCGGCAGTTATTGTGCGGTGGCTTTGAGGCCGGTGAGCAGCAGGCGTTGGAAGAGGTCTTCTTTCAGGCCTTCCGGGTTGGTGAGCTGCATGCGTTCGAGGTGTTCTGGGTATAGCGATGCCTCGGGGGCGTCGAGGGCGGCTTTGCCGAGTTCGAGGATTTCGGTGAGTTTGAATTTGCTCTTCAGCCAGTTCAGCGCACGCAGCAAATCCCGCTCGATCGCGGTGAAATCACAGCCCAGTGGATATTCTGGAAACAGGTTCGGATGCAGCGCGGCGATTGCCTGCAAACGCTGTGGCGTGTTGTCGGCAAAGCGTGGGTCGAGGCGGAAATCCTTTGGCAGCTTGCCGACTTTTTGCGCTTGCTCGATCAAGCCCTGCTGGAAGCGCGAGTCGCTGATGTTCAACAGCGATTCAATGACGACCGCGTCGGATTTACCACGCAGATCGGCAATGCCGTACTCGGTGACGACGATATCGCGCAGATGCCGTGGAATCGTGCAGTGGCCGTATTCCCAGACGATATTCGAACTGACGTCGCCACCGGATTCACGCCAGCTGCGCAGAATCAGAATCGAGCGCGCATCGTGCAGCGCGTGGCCCTGCGCCACGAAGTTGTACTGCCCACCGACACCGCTTAGCACCCGTCCGTCTTCGAGTTGATCTGCCACGCCGGCACCGAGCAAGGTCATGGTGAACACCGTGTTGATGAACCGCGCATCGAGGCGTTGTAGGCGCTTGAGTTCTTCCTGCCCGTAGAGCTCGTTGATGTAGCTGATGCGGGTCATGTTGAATTCGAGGCGTTTGCTCTGCGGTAACTCGCGCAAGCGCTCGTAGAAACTGCGCGGGCCGAGGAAGAAGCCGCCGTGCACCGAGATCCCGTCAGTCTGCGCCGCCTCATCAAGGGTGCCGGCGTTGGCCTGTTCCTGTGTCAGTACATCCGGGTAGACCTTGCGCCGGATGATCCCGGCATCGGCTAGTACCAGCAGGCCGTTGACGAACATTTCGCTGCAGCCGTACAGACCCTTGGCGAAGGGCGCGGTGCCCCCTTCGCGTTCGATCAACTGCGCCCACTGGCTGAGGTTGATGTCATCGAGCAACGCTTTGTATCCGGCATTATCCGCCTGACGTGCGAGCAGTGCCGCGGTCAGTGCATCGCCCATCGAGCCGATGCCGATCTGCAACGTACCGCCGTCGCGCACCAGCGTACTCGCGTGCAAACCAATGAAATGATCCTGAAAACCGACGGGCATGTTTGGCGTGGAAAACAGCGTGCTGCTGTCCTTCGCGTCGATCAGCAGGTCGAAGGTGTCGATGTCGACTTCGGCGTCGCCGGGCATGTAAGGCAGATCGGTGTGCACCTGGCCGACCAGCAAAATGGTCGCTCCGGCTTCGCGGCGCTTGGCGATCATCGGCAACAGGTCGAGGGTGATATCGGGGTTGCAGCTCAGGCTCAGACGGTCGGGGTGTTCGCTGCTGCTGGCTAATAACTGCGCTACCAGATTCAGCCCGGCGGCGTTGATGTCGCGAGCGGCGTGGCTGTAGTTGCTGCTGACGTAATCCTGCTGGGCCGGCGCGCTGTTGAGCAGGCTGCCGGGCTGCATGAAGAACTGTTCGATACGGATGTTGGCCGGCAGGCTGTCGCGGTGCAGGTCGGCGAGGAAATCGAATTCCGGGTAATCACCGAAGACGCGCTCGACGAAGGGTTCGATGAAGCGCTTCTGCAATCCATCACCCAGCGCCGGGCGGCCGAGGCACAGCGCGGTGTAAATCGTCAGCTGCCGCTCGGGCAGCTCTTTGATTCGCCGGTACAGCGCGTTGACGAAGTGATTGGGTTTGCCCAGGCCTAGCGGCATGCCCATGTGGATGTGCGCCGGCAAGCGCGCCAGCACGTCGTCCACTGCCTGTTCGATCGAACACAACTGCACCATCTGAAGCCTCCTGCCCGTTCCGTGAATAGGGGTAGACCGAGATTGCCTTGAGTTTGCTGCAATGAACAGCTTCAGAGTGAATGTGCGCTGTTCTTGAAATATTTATCCGACTCGAAATTGTTGCCCTCACCCTAGCCCTCTCCCAGAGGTAGAGGGGACTGATTGGGGGTTGCTGTGAAGATACGCCGACGTGAAACTGATGTGCTGAATCCATAATCGCTAAGGTCTTTCAGGTCGATGTATAGCGAAAGACACTTCGGTCGGCCCCCTCTCCCTCCGGGAGAGGGCTGGGGTGAGGGCTACTAAATCGCAGGCACAAAAAAACCGTCCGAAGACGGTTTTTTTCGTCAGAAGCGCGGCTTATTTCAGGCCGGACATCTTCTCGATTGCGCCTTTCAGGTCGGCGTCGGAGCAGTCAGCGCAGGTGCCTTTAGGCGGCATGGCATTGATGCCGGTGATGGCCTTGGCCAAGATGCCGTCGAGGCCGCCCTGGTGATCGGCTCGTTCTTTCCAGGCTGCGGTGTCACCGATTTTCGGCGCGCCTAAAAGGCCGGAGCCATGGCAAGCGTTGCAATGTTTGGCAATGATTGAGTCTGGAGTCTTGGCATCACCGCCGCCGGCAGTTGCAGCCACTTCCATCCCTTTGCATTCCTGCCCTTGAACACACACCTGGCCGACCGGCTCGAGGCGTTTGGCAATGGCGTCATTCGTCGCAGCTTGAGCGCTGACAGCCCAGAGGGCCAGTACGGTTGCTGGTGCAGCCAGCATTTTCATAATTAGGTTCACGCGTTCACCCTCAATGGTGGCTATTCACGCCTGCGGCCACGGTTCGCAGGCGGGCGGAAGTATAGCGGGTAGCCCGTCACACTGAAACAACCCCATAGTCGAAGGGGTTATACCGCACGGTAGAAAAACGGTCCGGATGCCTTTGCCATCATGGCTTGGCACCTCTTTGTTAAAAATTCGCCGGCGTGGCTGCGCTGATTAGTCGCGCAGGCGCGTCGAACGGATTACGGAAACGATGCGGCTTGGTACTTTCAAAGTAGTAGCTGTCGCCGGCTTCGAGAATAAAAGTTTCCAGACCCACCACCAGTTCCAGACGACCTTCCACCAGAATCCCGGTTTCCTCGCCTTCATGGGTGAGCATTTCTTCGCCGGTATCGGCGCCCGGCGGGTAGATTTCATTGAGGAAGGCGATGGCGCGGCTGGGGTGCGCGCGGCCGACCAGTTTCATGGTCACGGCGCCGTCGGAAATGTCGATCAGCTCGTTGGCCTTGTAGACAATCTGGGTCGGGACTTCCTGCAGGATTTCTTCGGAAAAGAACTCGACCATGGACATGGGGATGCCGCCCAGTACCTTCCTCAGCGAACTGATCGAAGGACTGACGCTGTTCTTTTCGATCATCGAAATGGTGCTGTTGGTGACGCCCGCGCGTTTGGCGAGTTCACGCTGGGAAAGCCCTTTGAGCTTGCGGATCGATTGCAGTCGTTCACCGACGTCCAAGGCGGGAGCCTCCTGATGTTGTAAGAATATTGAGCGTTATCATGGCGACAGCGTTCAGTATTTACAACACTTGGCCCCCGCAGCGGCGTTAACCCTCGGAATAGAGCCTTGGCACTCGGCGCAGATTGCAAAAGATCTGGTACGGAATGGTGTCGGCCCACTGCGCCACTTCACTGGCGAGGATATTTTTGCCCCACAATTCGACGCTCGAACCGAGGTCGGCTTGCGGCACATCGGTCAGATCGATGCAGAGCATGTCCATCGACACGCGACCGAGAATGCGGCTGCGC
Organism: Pseudomonas sp. IT-232MI5; assembly: GCF_949767845.1. Classification (NCBI taxonomy): domain Bacteria; kingdom Pseudomonadati; phylum Pseudomonadota; class Gammaproteobacteria; order Pseudomonadales; family Pseudomonadaceae; genus Pseudomonas; species Pseudomonas sp. IT-232MI5. Next base: position 359,606 of record NZ_CATKQE010000044.1, on the reverse strand, counting down.
TTGCCAGCCACCAAAACCGGCGTGCCGGTCGGCGCCTGACGCGGGTAGCCATCGGCGTAACCCATGGCGACCACGCCGATGCGCATCGGCTTGTCGGTGATGAATTTGGCGCCGTAGCCGATCGGCTCGCCGGCGGGCAGCTCACGCACACAGATGACTTTCGATTCGAGGGTCATCACCGGTTGCAGGCGCTCGGCCACGGCGTTGGCTTCTTCGAACGGGGTCGCGCCATAAAGCATGATGCCCGGGCGCACCCAATCGCTGTGAATCTGCGGCCAACCGAGCACAGCCGGCGAGTTGCGCAAGCTGACTTCCGCCGCCAGGCCCTGACGCGCCGCTTCAAACACCGCAACCTGCTCGGTGCTGCTCTGCGCGTGCAGTTCATCGGCGCGGGCGAAGTGGCTCATCAAGACGATTTTCGCCACTTTGCCGCTGGCCAGCAGCCGTTGATAGGCTGCCGGGTAATCCTTGGGATGCAGACCGACACGGTGCATGCCCGAATCAAGCTTCAGCCACACGGTAATCGGCTTGCTCAGCGTCGCCTGCTCAATTGCTTCGAGCTGCCACAGCGAATGCACCACGGTCCAGAAATCATGCTCGACGATCAACGCCAGCTCATCGGCTTCGAAGATGCCTTCGAGCAACAACACCGGGGCCTTGATGCCGGCCGCGCGTAACTCCAGCGCTTCTTCGATGCAGGCGACGGCAAAACCGTCGGCCTCGGCTTCCAGCGCCTGCGCGCAACGCACTGCGCCATGGCCGTAGGCATCCGCCTTAATCACCGCTAACGCCTTGGCGCCGGTGACTTCGCGGGCAATTCGGTAGTTGTGGCGCAGGGCTTCTAGGTCGATCAGGGCACGGGCAGGACGCATGGCGGCAGACTTCTAGGCGGTCATGGGAAGAAAAACCGGCGCCGACTGACGACGTGAACCGCCAACAGCGCCGGGAGAGGGATCTTTACAACGGTTACGGCAGCGCGGCGACGATGGAAATTTCCACCAGAATGCTCGGTTTGGCCATTTTCGCTTCGACGGTGGCACGGGCCGGGGCGGCGCCTTTGGGCAGCCACTGGTCCCACACCGAGTTCATCCCGGCAAAGTGTGCTTCGATGTCGTTCAGGTAGATCGTCGCCGACAGCAGGTGTTGTTTGTCAGTGCCGGCCAGATCAAGCAAACGCTCGATATTGGCAAGGACTTCGCGAGTCTGCTGTTCAATCCCGGCGTCGAAGTCGTCGCCGACCTGCCCGGCCAGATACACGGTGCCGTTGTGGCTGACGATCTGACTCATGCGCTCATTGGTGAGCTGGCGCTGGATTGCCATGTTTTGCGGACTCCTGAATTTTGTTGCCGTAACGGGAAATATCGAGGCCTTCGGCGCTGATCTGTGGCTTTTTCTTTGCCATCAGGTCGGCCAGCAAACGACCGGAACCGCACGCCATGGTCCAACCGAGGGTGCCGTGACCGGTATTGAGGAACAGGTTCTTGAACGGCGTGGCGCCAACGATCGGCGTGCCGTCCGGGGTGGTCGGACGCAGACCGGTCCAGAAACTCGCCTCGGCCAGATTACCGCCCTGAGGATAAAGGTCGTTGACGATCATCTCCAGGGTTTCGCGGCGGCGCGGGTTCAGCGACAGGTCAAAACCGGCGATCTCGGCCATGCCGCCAACGCGGATGCGGTTGTCGAAACGGGTGATCGCGACCTTGTAGGTCTCGTCGAGAATAGTCGAGGTCGGAGCCATCGCCGGGTTGGTGATCGGCACGGTCAGCGAGTAACCCTTGAGCGGATACACCGGGGCCTTGATGCCCAGCGGCATGAGCAATTGCGGCGAATAGCTGCCGAGCGCCAGCACGTAGCGGTCGGCGGTTTCCAGTTTGCCGTCGATCCACACGCCGTTGATGCGATCACCGGCGTAGTCGAGTTTCTGAATGTCCTGGCCGAAGCGGAATTCGACACCGAGTTTCACTGCCATTTCGGCGAGACGCGTGGTGAAGATCTGGCAGTCGCCAGTCTGGTCATTCGGCAGGCGCAGGGCGCCGGCGAGGATGTCAGTGACACCTGCCAGCGCTGGCTCGACGCGGGCAATGCCGGCGCGATCGAGGACTTCAAACGGCACGCCGGATTCTTTCAGCACGGCGATGTCTTTGGCGGCATTATCCAGTTGCGCCTGGGTGCGGAACAATTGAGTGGTGCCGAGGCTGCGGCCTTCGTAGGCGATGCCGGTTTCGGCGCGCAATTCATCGAGGCAGTCGCGGCTGTACTCGGACAGACGCACCATGCGCTCCTTGTTCACCGCGTAACGGCTGGCGGTGCAGTTGCGCAGCATCTGCGCCATCCACAGGTACTGGTCGATGTCGGCGGTGGCCTTGATCGCGAGAGGGGCGTGGCGTTGCAGCAGCCACTTGATCGCCTTCAGCGGTACGCCCGGCGCGGCCCACGGCGAGGCGTAGCCCGGCGAGACCTGGCCGGCGTTGGCGAAACTGGTCTCCATGGCCGCAGCGGGCTGCCGGTCGACCACCACCACTTCAAACCCGGCACGGGCCAGATAGTAAGCACTGGCGGTACCGATGACGCCGCTACCCAAGACCATTACGCGCATTTTTGTATCCCTCATCGCGGCAGGGCCGCGTACGTCTGTTGTTAGAGCAATGATGCGCGCAGTGTAAAAAAGAAATGCCAGTGCTTTTCACTATATAAGCGCCTATATTTGGCGACAATTCTCGGCAAAAACCCTTTTCACGGAGGCGCATCCCCTATGCGTACCAACACTCAGACCAAACGTGAGCTGGATAAGATCGACCGCAACATCTTGCGGATCCTGCAGGCGGACGGGCGGATTTCCTTTACCGAACTCGGGGAAAAGGTCGGCCTCTCCACCACGCCGTGCACCGAGCGGGTAAGGCGTCTGGAGCGCGAAGGAATCATCATGGGCTACAACGCCCGGCTGAATCCGCAGCACTTGAAGGGTAGCTTGCTGGTGTTTGTCGAGATCAGCCTCGACTACAAATCCGGCGACACTTTCGAAGAGTTCCGCCGCGCGGTGCTGAAATTGCCGCACGTGCTGGAATGTCATTTGGTGTCAGGGGATTTCGACTATCTGGTGAAGGCGCGGATTTCCGAGATGGCTTCGTACCGCAAACTGCTGGGCGACATTCTGCTGAAGCTGCCGCATGTGCGGGAGTCGAAGAGTTATATTGTGATGGAAGAGGTGAAGGAGAGCCTGAGCCTGCCGATTCCAGACTGAGCACCGCGACGATCGTTCCCGCGCTCTGCGTGGGAATGCCTCTTCGGACGCTCCGCGTTCGGCATTTGGGACGCAGAGCGTCCCGGGCTGCATTCCCACGCAGAGCGTGGGAATGATCATGAAACGCTACGACTAAACCAACACCTGCCGATTCGCCGTCATGTACTCGAATATCTGCTTCTCCACCCGCGGATGAATCAGCTCCACCGGCCGCCGCTCATTCGGGCAAGGCAAGGTTTTGGTCGTGCCAAACAAGCGGCAAATCAACGGCCGCTCCTCATACACCGTGCAGCCATTCGGCCCCAGATGCACACAGTTCAACTCCTCCATCGCCGCATCCTGCTCGGCGCGGGTCTTGCGCGGCAGGCGGGACATTTCTTCCGGCGAAGTGGTCACTGGCCCGCAGCAGTCGTGGCAGCCGGGCACGCACTCGAACGAGGGGATCTGCTGACGCAAGGTGCGGACTGTCTGGCTGTTGCAGCTCATCGAAACGGTAACCAAGGTGGAATAGGCGCCAATTGTGCCGCAAAAGCCCTGATCCAGACACCGCCGGCCGACCAGTGTTGCCCACGTTCGGGCGTGCGGCTTATGCTCCGTCAAATTTTCTCGACACCTTAGCCGTTGGATGACGCCCATGACTGCCCGCGCCCACTCCCCCGCGAGCCAACCCCACGTTGCCTCTTATTACGCCGCCAGCAGCTTGCCGCAGCCGGATCATCCTGCGCTGCAAGGTGAAATGGTGGCTGATGTCTGCGTGGTTGGTGGCGGTTTTTCCGGGTTGAACACGGCACTGGAACTGGCTGAACGCGGCCTCAGCGTGGTGCTACTGGAAGCACACAAGATCGGCTGGGGCGCCAGTGGCCGCAACGGCGGGCAGTTGATTCGCGGCGTCGGCCACGGCCTCGATCAGTTCACCAACGTCATCGGCGCCGACGGCGTGCGCGAGATGAAACTCATGGGCCTGGAAGCGGTGGAAATCGTTCGTCAGCGCGTCGAGCGTTTTCAGATTGCCTGTGACCTGACCTGGGGCTACTGCGACCTCGCCAACAAACCGTCCGACCTCGAAGGCTTTGCCGAAGACGCCGAAGAATTGCGTGGCCTTGGCTATCGCTACGAAACCCGCTTGCTGCAAGCCAACGATATGCACACGGTGGTCGGCTCCAAGCGCTATGTCGGCGGATTGATCGACATGGGTTCAGGACATCTGCATCCGCTGAATCTGGCGCTGGGTGAAGCGGCAGCGGCGCAGCAATTGGGCGTCAAACTGTTTGAACACTCCGCAGTGACGCGTATCGATTACGGCCCCGAAGTCAAAGTCCATACAGCCCACGGTTTGGTACGCGCGAAAACGCTGGTGCTCGGCTGCAATGCCTATCTCAATGATCTGAACCCGCAACTCAGCGGCAAAGTCCTGCCCGCCGGCAGCTACATCATCGCCACCGAACCGTTGAGCGAAGAACAGGCGCACAGCCTGCTGCCGCAGAACATGGCGGTCTGCGACCAACGTGTCGCGCTGGATTACTACCGGCTCTCGGCCGATCATCGTTTGCTGTTCGGCGGTGCCTGTCATTATTCGGGGCGGGATCCGAAGGATATCGGCGCCTACATGCAGCCGAAGATGCTCGAAGTATTCCCGCAATTGGCCGGGGTGAAGATCGATTATCAGTGGGGCGGGATGATCGGTATCGGCGCAAACCGTTTGCCGCAGATTGGCCGGCTCGCGGATCAGCCAAATGTGTATTACGCCCAGGCGTACTCCGGGCACGGGGTGAATGCCACGCACCTGGCGGGCAAGTTGCTCGCCGAGGCGATCAGCGGCCAGCACAGCGGTGGCTTTGATCTGTTTGCCAAGGTGCCGCACATCACTTTCCCGGGCGGCAAGCATTTGCGCTCGCCGCTTTTGGCGTTGGGGATGTTGTGGCATCGGATGAAAGAGTTGGTCTGATTGATCGTTCCCACGCTCTGCGTGGGAATGCATCCAGTCCGGGGCGGCGTTCCCACGCAGAGCGTGGGAACGATCAGTGGTTATCAGATCCGCCAGAACGGCTTCAACCCCTCCTCCTGCGCCTGTTCACGCGTCAGCCCGATGTCCTTGAGCTGATCCGCCGTCAGCGCCAGCAACGCCTTTCGCGTGTGCAGACGATGCCAGAACAGATTCCAGCGACTCAGGCCGGATGGCGCGTTACGCATGAGATTGCGCGCGTTGTCCTTCTGCCCTGCCGCCAGCTCCTGACTGTGTAACGTCAGCCGCACATCGCTCAAGCCGTTCATTTTCGTTGCTCCTGTTTACTTGGGTAGCCAGAGATTCCATGATGCGCGGGCAAGCAAAACCGTTACAGATTCAAAGCAACTGTATTAACTCCATACAGATTTGCCGCTCTGAAGACTGAATTGTCGATTTCTGCCGCATCTGTACTGGTTTATCGAATCACCGCACCGAGGCAGTGCCATGACCCTTTATGTAAACCTTGCCGAATTGCTCGGCACGCGCATCGAAAACGGCTTCTATCGACCCGGCGATCGGTTGCCGTCTGTACGTGCCTTGAGCGTCGAACACGGGGTCAGCCTGAGCACGGTGCAACAGGCTTATCGCATGCTGGAAGACAGCGGTCTGGCTACGCCAAAGCCCAAGTCCGGCTACTTTGTGCCGGTTGGCCGCGAACTGCCGGAGCTGCCCGCCGTTGGCCGCCCGGCGCAACGGCCAGTGGAGATTTCGCAATGGGATCAGGTGCTGGAGTTGATTCGCGCAGTGCCGCGCAAGGATGTCGTGCAACTGGGTCGCGGCATGCCCGACATCAGCTCGCCAACGATGAAACCGCTGCTGCGCGGGCTGGCGCGGATCAGCCGCCGCCAGGACATGCCCGGTCTGTATTACGACAACATCCACGGCACCCTCGAATTGCGCGAGCAGATCGCCAGACTGATGCTTGATTCCGGCTGCCAGTTGAGCGCCGGCGACCTGGTCGTCACCACCGGTTGCCATGAAGCGCTGTCCACCAGCATCCACGCGATCTGCGAGCCGGGCGACATTGTCGCGGTGGACTCGCCAAGCTTTCACGGCGCCATGCAGACCCTCAAGGGCCTGGGCATGAAAGCCTTGGAAATCCCCACCGATCCCCTCACCGGCATCAGCCTCGAAGCCCTGGAACTGGCGCTGGAACAATGGCCGATCAAGGTCATCCAGCTCACCCCGAACTGTAACAACCCGCTCGGCTACATCATGCCGGAGTCGCGCAAACGCGCTCTGCTCAACCTCGCGCAGCGCTTCGACGTGGCGATCATCGAAGACGATGTGTATGGCGAACTGGCCTACACCTACCCGCGCCCACGCACGATCAAATCTTTCGACGAAGACGGCCGCGTATTGCTGTGCAGCTCGTTTTCCAAGACCCTGGCGCCAGGGCTGCGTATTGGCTGGGTCGCGCCGGGCCGATACCTCGAACGCGTGCTGCACATGAAATACATCAGCACCGGATCGACCGCACCGCAGCCGCAGATCGCCATCGCCGAATTCCTCAAGGCCGGTCATTTCGAACCGCACTTGCGGCGGATGCGCACGCAATACCAGCGCAGCCGCGACCTGATGATCGACTGGGTGACCCGCTATTTCCCGGCAGGCACCCGCGCCAGTCGGCCGCAAGGCAGCTTCATGTTGTGGGTCGAATTGCCGGAAGGTTTCGACACCTTGAAACTGAATCGTGAGTTGCACGACCAAGGCGTACAGATTGCCGTCGGCAGTATCTTTTCCGCCTCGGGCAAATACCGCAATTGCCTGCGGATGAACTACGCTGCCAAACCGACAGCGCAGATCGAAGAAGCGGTGCGCAAGGTCGGCGAGACCGCTGTCAGATTGCTGGCAGAAGCCGACTGACTTTTTTCCTGAGAACCGCGTCCATATGCCGACCCTAGCCGCCAATCGGAATGACCCTACGTGAGCTTCAGACAGCCCCTTCTCGCTTTGCTGTTACTCGCCTCGTTCCTGAGCGGCTGTGCCAGTCTCGATGTTCCGCGCGAATCCAGTCAGGCGTTGCCGGCTTCCGATTCCAGCTTCGGTCGTTCGATTCAGGCACAAGCGGCGCCCTATCAAGGCCGCTCGGGTTTTCGCCTGCTGTCCAACAGCAGCGAGGCGTTCACCGCGCGCGCCGAACTGATCCGCAACGCCCAGAGCAGTCTGGATCTGCAGTACTACATCGTCCACGACGGCATCAGCACGCGGATGCTGGTGGAGGAACTGCTCAAGGCTGCCGATCGTGGTGTCCGTGTGCGCATTCTCCTCGACGACACCACCAGCGATGGCCTCGACCAGATCATCGCGACACTGGCGGCGCATCCACAGATTCAGATTCGCCTGTTCAACCCGCTGCATCTGGGCCGCAGCACCGGCGTCACCCGCGCGGCGGGGCGCTTGTTCAATCTGTCGCTGCAACATCGGCGCATGCACAACAAGCTGTGGCTGGCGGACAACAGCGTGGCCATCGTCGGCGGGCGCAATCTGGGCGACGAGTACTTCGACGCCGAGCCGAACCTGAATTTCACCGACATCGACATGCTCAGTGTCGGGCCGGTCGCCGAGCAACTCGGGCACAGTTTCGACCAGTACTGGAACAGCGCGCTGAGCAAACCGATCGACGAGTTCCTCACCAGCCAACCGACCGCCAAGGATCTGCAGAACACTCGCACCCGCCTGGAAGAATCGCTGGAAGACACCCGTAAACAGAATCACGCGCTGTATCAGCAGCTCATGACGTTCAAGACCGCGCCGCGCATGGATATCTGGCGCAAAGAACTGATCTGGGCATGGAATCAGGCGTTGTGGGATGCGCCGAGCAAGGTGTTGGCCAAGGGTGAGCCGGATCCGCAATTGCTGCTGACCACGCAATTGGGCCCGGAGCTGCGCGGCGTCAGCAAGGAACTGATCATGATCTCGGCGTACTTTGTGCCGGGCCAGCCGGGGCTGGTGTACCTGACCGGTCGCGCCGATGCGGGTGTGTCCGTGAGCCTGCTGACCAACTCGCTGGAAGCCACCGACGTGCCCGCAGTGCACGGCGGATATGCGCCGTATCGCAAAGCTCTGCTGGAGCATGGCGTGAAGTTGTATGAACTACGGCGCCAGCCTGGGGATAACTACGGCAGCGGTCCGCATGTGTTTTACAGCAAGTCGTTTCGTGGCTCGGATTCAAGCCTGCACAGCAAAGCGATGATTTTTGATCGGCAGAAGTCGTTTATCGGCTCGTTCAACTTCGACCCGCGCTCGGTGCTGTGGAACACCGAAGTCGGGGTCTTGGTCGACAGCCCCGAGCTGGCCGAACATGTTCGCGAACTGGCCTTGCAAGGCATGGCGCCAGCGTTGAGCTATGAGGCGAAGCTTGAGAACGGGCAGATCGTCTGGGTGACTGAGGACAACGGCCAAATGCATACACTGAGCAAAGAGCCGGGGAGTTGGTGGCGACGATTCAACGCGTGGTTCAGCACCACTGTCGGCCTTGAGCGAATGCTTTAAAAAGCAAAAGATCGCAGCCTTCGGCAGCTCCTACAGAACGAATGCATTGCAACTGTAGGAGCTGACGAAGGCTGCGATCTTTTGATCTTAGGCAGGCTCGGTTATGGGTCCGAATGCCCCTTGGCGCAAGAGCAGAATCACCAACCCAAACGCCCCAATCGCCATCAACAACGGCAACGCATGCCCATTGATCCACTGGCTGCCCGCCCCGGCCGCGAGCGGCCCGACCAGACATCCCACGCCCCACAGCTGTGCAATATGCGCATTCGCCCGCACCAGTGCATCGTCGCGATAACGCTCGCCAATCAAAATCAACGACAGGGTGAACAACCCGCCGGCACTCGCCCCGAACAATACCCACAGCGGCCAGATGAGCAGCGTATCGAGCAACAGCGGGATCGCCAGACTCGACAGCATCAACACCAGCGCACAACCGGCGAACAACGTGCGCCGCGACAGGTAGTCGGCCAACGCGCCAATCGGCAATTGCAGCAGCGCATCGCCCACCACCACCGTGCTGACCATCGCCAGTGCAATCTCGGCGGTAAAACCCTGCTGCAGGCAATACACCGGCAGCAGCGTCAAGATCATCGCCTCGAACGCGGCGAACAATGAAACCGCCCAGGCAATCGCTGGCAGCTCACGAGCGAATCCCCACAGGTCACGGAACGTTACGCTGCTCGCTTCGCTGCTGGGTGCACCGCTGCGGCCCAGCAGCAACAAGGGCGAAACCAGCAGCAGGCCGACGCCGACCCAGAAACCGTAATCATGCTCGGTACCCAGCGCACCCAGCAGTAACGGGCCGGAGAGCTGGCTCAACGCATAGCTGCTGCCATACAGCGCCACCAATCTTCCGCGCCAGTTCTCGACCACCAGTTGATTGATCCAGCTCTCGCCGAGGATGAACACGATGGTCAGGATCACGCCGATCATCAGGCGCAATACCAGCCAGATCGGGTAGCTCGGCAACAGCGCCAGCAGGCCGATAGACAGCGCTCCAGCCCACAGACACAGGCGCATCAGGTTGGCCGTACCGAAGCGTGCCGCCAGATGGCTGGAAATTTTCGCGCCCAACAACACGCCAATCGCCGGCATCGCCGCCATCACACCGATGGCGAAAGAGCCGTAACCCCAACCCTCCAGGCGCAACGACACCAACGGCATGCTGACCCCCAGGGCCAGGCCGACACTCAAGACAGACGCCAACACGGCGAAATACGTCGCCCACCGCATGTTCCACGCTCCTGTGGATAATTATTTTTAGAGGCCACATCAAGCAAATGTGGGAGCGAGCCTGCTCGCGAAAGCGGTTTCACATTCAGCACAAGGGCTGACTGATACACCGCTTTCGCGAGCAGGCTCGCTCCCACAGGGATCTGCCTCGTCTGGAGGATCTGCTCTCGCGAACAGCCCCTCCTAACGGCTTACAGCTTGATCCACGTCGCTTTCAGCTCAGTGTATTTGTCGAACGCGTGCAGCGACTTGTCGCGGCCGTTGCCCGACTGCTTGAAGCCGCCAAACGGTGCGGTCATGTCGCCGCCGTCGTACTGGTTGACCCACACACTGCCGGCACGCAGAGCCTTGGCGGTCAGGTGTGCCTTGGAGATGTCCTGGGTCCAGACCGCAGCGGCCAAGCCGTAAGGCGTGTCGTTGGCGATCTGGATAGCTTCCTCGGCAGTATCGAAGGCGATAACCGACAGAACCGGCCCGAAAATCTCTTCCTGAGCGATTTTCATCGCGTTGCTCACGCCGTCGAAAATCGTTGGCTCGACGTAGGTGCCACCGGTTTCCTGCAGGATGCGCTTGCCGCCAGCGACCAGTTTGGCGCCATCGCTGTGGCCGGATTCGATGTACGACAGCACGGTGTTCATCTGCTGCGTATCCACCAGTGCACCGACATTGGTCGCCGGGTCCAGCGGATTGCCCGGCTTCCAGGCCTTCAGCGCCTCAATCACCATCGGCAGGAATGTGTCCTTGATCGAACGCTCGACCAGCAGACGCGAACCGGCGGTGCAGACTTCACCCTGGTTGAAGGCGATGGCGCTGGCGGCGGATTCAGCGGCGGCTTGCAGATCCGGCGCATCGGCAAAGACGATGTTCGGGCTCTTGCCGCCGGCTTCCAGCCAGACGCGTTTCATGTTCGATTCGCCGGAGTAGATCATCAATTGCTTGGCGATCTTGGTCGAACCGGTAAATACCAGCGTATCGACGTCGTTGTGCAGGGCCAGCGCCTTGCCGACGGTGTGGCCGTAGCCCGGCAGCACGTTGAGCACGCCTTTCGGAATACCGGCTTCAACAGCCAGCGCAGCGATGCGAATGGCGGTCAGCGGGGATTTTTCCGACGGCTTGAGGATCACCGAGTTACCGGTCGACAATGCCGGGCCGAGTTTCCAGCAGGCCATCATCAATGGGAAGTTCCACGGTACGATGGCGCCGACCACCCCCACTGGCTCGCGAGTCACCAGACCCAGTTGATCGTGCGGCGTAGCGGCGACTTCGTCGTAAATCTTGTCGATCGCTTCACCGCTCCAGCTCAGCGCTTGCGCCGCGCCCGGGACGTCGATGTACAGCGAATCACTGATCGGCTTGCCCATGTCGAGGGTTTCGAGCAGGGCCAGTTCCTCGGCGTGCTGCTTGAGCAGGCCGGCAAAACGGATCATGGTGGCTTTGCGTTTGGTCGGCGCCAAGCGCGACCAGACGCCGGAATTGAAGGTGGCGCGGGCGTTTTCCACGGCGCGCTGAGCGTCGGCGGCGTCACAGCTGGCAATCTTGCCGAGCAGACGGCCATCGACCGGGCTGATGCACTCGAAGGTCTCGCCGGAGACGGCGTCGGTGTATTCGCCATTGAGGTAGGCGCGGCCTTCAATCTTCAGGTCGCGGGCGCGTTGTTCCCAGTCGGCACGAGTCAGGGTGGTCATTTAAGTGTCCTCCTCTTGTTCAATACGAGCGCCGCGCGATCGTCGCCAGCGTCCTCAAAAATTCTGCCCGGCCAGCCTGCATTTCGGCCCAAGGCACCCGCCACCCTAAACCAGCGGCCGGGGTTGTTTCAATATATTTGACATAAGCCGGCTATACGGCCTTGCGGTGTTCATTTTAATAAACATAGACTTTCGCCCATTCCAACCATCACGTCGTCATTACGGGAGAAAACAACAATGAACATCCAGAACGTCGTCGACATCAGCCTGACCAGCAGCGAAGCCGAACGCTATCGTCCGGACCCGGCGAAAGTGCTCAAGGGTGATCCTGAGCAAGCGGTGTTCCACCAATACGAAAGCCCTTGTGGGCAGATGGGCGTTGGTGTGTGGGAAGGCGCGGTGGGTCAGTGGACAGTGAACTACACCGAGCATGAATACTGCGAGATCTTGCAGGGCGTTTCGGTGCTGCGTGATGGCGATGGCAATGCCAAGACCTTGCGTGTTGGTGACCGGTTTGTGATTCCGGCGGGGTTTCGTGGCACTTGGGAAGTGCTGGAGGCTTGCCGCAAGGTCTATGTGATCTTTGAACAGAAAAGCTGATCCGACACACACGGTGACGAGCAGGGTAAGGCATGTCCAGCAGGTTTGAGTGAAACTTCGGCTGGCCGCTTAGGAATCGAGAAAAGATCAGTCAAACCAGGAGGTTAGTCTGATTCGATGAATAGGGGCCTCAACTCAAACCAAAGCAAGGAGGCACAATGTCCAGCCAATGCAATCTCTACAACGCGCAATTTTTCCTCGGCGATGTTGCTACTACTGACAACCTGCTCGCTGTGCGCAACGCAGCCGGAGTAACAAAGCATCGCCTCGAAGTGCCGGATGGCATGTACAACCTGCGCACTGATGCGGACCGCATCAGAGTCCTGGTCAACGAGAAAAACGAGATCATTGAACTGATCTGTGGTTGATCGATCAGGCTTCAAGGCAACAAAAAAGGCCCGTATCGTGAGATACGGGCCTTTTTCGTAAGTCCGGAAAAATCAATTACTTGATTTTGCCTTCCTTGTAGATCACGTGCTTGCGAACAACCGGATCATATTTCTTGATCTCGATTTTGTCCGGGGTAGTACGCTTGTTCTTGTCGGTAGTGTAGAAGTGACCAGTACCGGCGCTCGAGATCAAACGAATCAATTCACGCATGATTAGCTCCCTTAAATCTTGCCATCGCGGCGAAGTTCGGCGAGCACGACAGTGATGCCACGCTTGTCGATGATACGCATGCCTTTGGCAGATACGCGCAGACGCACAAAACGTTTCTCTTCTTCAACCCAGAAGCGGTGATGCTGCAGGTTCGGCAGGAAACGACGACGGGTTTTGTTGTTTGCGTGGGAAATGTTATTCCCAGTCACCGGACCCTTACCGGTAACTTGACATACTCTCGACATGCCTCAGCCCTCTAAAACCACATGCCCAACCCGGCATGGGTTGGCCGCTTAATCTCTCAGTCATTTGGCGCCAGGCGCCGCGTTTCTTTAGAGGTCTTACCGGCTACACCTACAGTGAAGGAACCGGGCCCCTAGAAAAGAGCGCTGCTTTATACCAGAAAGACCCGGGTGCAACAACATTCGGTGTGCAATCAATCCATAAAAAGACGCTTTTTCAGCCTGCGAACGCCTTGGATAAAGGCTGGCATCGATTTTTACCACTCGTCGCAGAAAATCGTCCTCACGGCCGATCCAGACTTTTTACCGCGCGCCGCAGTCTGAAAAACCGCCATCACTGTGCCCCGAAAATGCAAAAAGGGGATAGTCATTTGTAATCCAGACCTCTAGGGTAGGCCTTTTCCAGACTGCACTTGCAGATGGGCCTTCGATCTGTAAAAGGAAACCGACCATGCGCCTCGCTGCCCTACCCCTGTTGCTCGCCCCGCTCCTGCTGAGCCCCCTGGCCCAGGCCGCCGCGCTGAGCGTCTGCACCGAGGCCAGCCCTGAAGGGTTCGATGTGGTGCAATACAACTCGCTGACCACCACCAACGCCTCGGCCGACGTGCTGATGAACCGTCTGGTGGATTTCGACACCGCCAGCGGCAAAGTCGTGCCGAGCCTGGCCGACAGCTGGGAAGTCAGCACCGATGGCCTGACTTACGTGTTCAAGCTGCACCCGCAGGTGAAGTTTCATACGACTGACTACTTCAAGCCAAGCCGTGAACTGACCGCCGAAGACGTCAAATTCAGCTTCGACCGCATGCTCGACCCGGCCAACCCGTGGCACAAGGTCGCCCAGAGCGGCTTCCCGCATGCGCAGTCGATGCAGTTGCCGGCACTGATCAAGAAAATCGACGCACTTGACCCGCTCACCGTGCGTTTCACCCTTGATCACCCGGATTCGACGTTCCTGGCGACTCTGAGTATGGGCTTCGCTTCGATCTACTCCGCCGAATACGCCGACAAGCTGATGAAGGCCGCCGCGACCGACAAGCTCAACAGCCAGCCAATCGGCACCGGCCCGTTCGTCTTCAACCGTTTCCAGAAAGACGCGGCGATCCGCTACAAGGCCAACCCGGATTACTTCGGCGGCAAGCCTGCGGTGGATCCGTTGATCTTCGCCATTACCCCAGACGCCAACGTGCGCCTGCAGAAACTGCGGCGCAATGAATGCCAGATCGCCCTGTCGCCAAAACCGTTGGACGTACAGGCCGCGCTGAAAGAGCCGACACTGAAAGTCGAAAAGACTGACGCGTTCATGACCGCATTCGTCGGCATCAACAGTCAGCATCCGCCACTGGACAAGCCGGAGGTGCGTCAAGCAATCAACCTTGCCTTCGACAAGGCCAACTACATCAAGGCTGTGTTTGAAGACACCGCAGAAGCGGCCAATGGCCCTTATCCGCCGAACACCTGGAGTTACGCGAAGAGTCTGCCGGGGTACCCGCACGATGTTGCCAAAGCCAAGGCACTGATGGCCAAGGCAGGATTGAAGGACGGGTTTCAGACCACCATCTGGACACGCCCGTCAGGCAGCCTGCTAAACCCGAATCCAAGCCTCGGTGCGCAATTGCTGCAATCGGATCTGGCGGAAATCGGCATTCAGGCAGAAATCCGCGTGATCGAATGGGGCGAATTGATTCGTCGCGCGAAGGCCGGCGAGCATGACCTGCTGTTCATGGGCTGGGCCGGTGACAATGGCGACCCGGACAACTTCCTTACGCCGCAGTTTTCCTGCGCCGCGGTCAAATCGGGCACCAATTTCGCGCGGTACTGCAATGCCGATCTGGACAGGTTGATCAGCGCCGGCAAGACCACCAGCGAACAAGGCGTGCGTACCAAGCTGTACGAACAGGCGCAGACGCAGATTCAGCAGCAGGCGTTGTGGCTGCCGCTGGCGCACCCGACGGCCTACGCACTGACGCGTAAAGACGTGCAGGGTTACTCGGTAAGCCCGTTCGGCCGGCAGGACTATTCCAAGGTCAACCTCAAATAACCTGCCTTACACATAACCTGTAGGAGTGAGCCTGCTCGCGATAGCAATCTTCCAGCCACCAAACATGTTGACTGAAATGAAGCCATCGCGAGCAGGCTCACTCCTACATGGACTTGCGTTTTGTCCCTAGAACTACATCCAGCCACACTCCGCCATCGACAGCGGCTCACCATCGCCGACGATGAAGTGATCCAGCACTCGCACATCAATCAGCTCCAGCGTCTTCTGCAGGCGCTTGGTCAGCAATCGATCAGCCTGACTGGGGTCAGTGTTCCCCGATGGATGGTTGTGGCACAGGATCAACGCCGCCGCGTTATTGGCCAAACATCGCTTCACAACTTCGCGTGGATGCACGCTGGTGTTGTCGATCGAGCCGCGAAACAGTATCTCGAAATTCAGTACTTGATGTTTGGAGTCGAGAAACAGGCAACCAAACACCTCATGCGGTTCGTGACGCAGCATCGATTTCAGATAATCGCGAACGACCTGAGGGTTTTCCAGGGCTGGTTTCTGCCGTGATTTCTCAGCCAGATGCCGCCTGTTCATTTCCTGAGCAGCTTGCAGTTGCGCAAACTTCGCCGGCCCGAGTCCCAATTGTTTGCTGAATGCGTGCTGGTCGGCCTCAAGCAGCAAACGCAGGCTGCCGAATTGAGTCAACAGATTGCGCGCCAGGTCCACAGCGCTTATTCCGGGCAATCCGGTGCGCAGAAAAATCGCCAATAACTCAGCGTCCGAAAGGCTCGCTGCCCCGTGCTCCAATAACCTTTCCCGCGGCCGTTCCGCCGCAGGCCAATCGCGAATACTCATACACATTCCCTGTCTGTGGGCGCCGCTGTTCCGTAGCGGTCGCTGTGATATCTTAGCCCATCTTTTTTGCGGGCGAATTCACCCTGGGGAGGGGGGTTCGCCACGTATGTCACCCACGAAATGAAAGGCAGACCTATGCAGCGGCTGTATCGGAAACGCATCGTTCTGGGCGTCGGCGGCGGCATTGCGGCCTACAAGAGCGCCGATCTGGTTCGTCGCCTGATCGATCAGGGCGCTGAAGTGCGCGTGGTGATGACCCATGGCGGCGCCGAGTTCATCACCCCGCTGACCATGCAAGCGCTGTCCGGCCACCCGGTGCACCTCGACTTGCTCGACCCGGCTGCCGAAGCCGCGATGGGCCACATCGAGTTGGCCAAGTGGGCCGATCTGGTGCTGATCGCCCCGGCCACCGCCGACCTGATCGCCCGCCTTGCCCAAGGCATCGCCAATGATTTGCTGACCACTCTGGTGCTCGCTACCGACGCCGTCGTCGCCGTTGCTCCGGCCATGAATCAGGCGATGTGGCGCGACCCGGCGACCCAGGCCAACCTGCAACTCCTGGAAAACCGTGGCCTGAAGACCTTCGGCCCAGCCTCGGGCAGTCAGGCCTGCGGCGATGTCGGCATGGGCCGCATGATGGAAGCCACCGATCTGGCGCAATGCGCGGCGGACTGCTTCCAGCGTCAGGCTCTGACCGGCAAGCACGTGGTGATTACCGCCGGCCCGACCCAGGAAAACATCGACCCGGTGCGCTACATCACCAACCACAGCTCCGGCAAAATGGGCTTTGCCCTCGCCGAAGCAGCAGTTGAAGCCGGCGCCCGCGTCACCTTGATCAGCGGCCCGGTGCACCTGCCGACCCCGGATCGCGTCACGCGCATCGATGTGGTCAGCGCTCGCGACATGCTCGCGGCCTGCGAATCGGCGATCCCGTGCGACGTGTTCATCGCCTCGGCAGCCGTTGCGGACTACCGCCCGGAAGTCGTCGCCCCGCAAAAACTCAAGAAAGATCCTACGAGCGGTGACGGCTTCGTCCTGCAAATGGTGCGTAACCCGGACATCCTGGCCACCATTGCGACCCGTCCCGACCGTCCGTTCAGTGTCGGCTTTGCCGCCGAGACCGAACACCTGCTCGACTACGCTGCACGCAAGCTGAAGGACAAGAATCTCGATTTGATCGTCGCCAACGACGTTGCCAACCCGAGCATCGGTTTCAACAGTGAAGAAAACGCCTGCAGCGTGATTGACCGTGCGCTGCACGCCACGGTTTTCGCCCAGACCAGCAAAAGCAAGATCGCTCGCCAGCTGGTCACTTTTATCGCCGAACGTCTGAACCAGGTTTAATTTACATGCACGCTTTGCAAGCCAAGATCCTCGACCCACGCATCGGCAGCGAATTCCCGCTGCCGCAATACGCCACACCAGGCTCCGCTGGCCTCGACCTGCGCGCCATGCTGGATCAGGACATCGTGATCAAGCCGGGTGAAACCGTGCTGATCCCGACCGGTCTGTCGGTTTACATCGGCGACCCGAACCTCGCCGCGCTGATCCTGCCGCGCTCGGGCATGGGCCATAAGCACGGCATTGTGCTGGGCAACCTCGTCGGCCTGATCGACTCCGATTACCAGGGCCCGTTGATGGTGTCGTGCTGGAACCGTGGCCAGACCGATTTCACCATGACCGTCGGCGAACGCCTGGCGCAATTGGTGCTGGTACCGGTGGTACAGGCGCACTTTGAAATGGTTGAAGAGTTCGTCGAAACCGAACGCGGCACCGGCGGGTTTGGCCACACCGGCACTAAATAACCGGAGTCATCTTCTGTAGGAGCTGCCGCAGGCTGCGATCTTTTGATTTTTAAGATCAAGATCAATAGATCGCAGCCTGCGGCAGCTCCTACAGGGGGAAGTTTCAGGCAGATCAACTGAAAGGTTTAACACCGAAAATCAAGGTTTTGCCGGCCGAAAGCCACGCTAGCCGAGGCGTCATGGCCCTTTCATACCACGAACTCTCTGTGGAAAACGCCGTCATACCCTTCAGTTTGAGCCTGCCGTCGAACGATTCGTCGGTCTGTCCCGCCACTTTCGAGATGGAGCATTTCCGTAGATGAGCACCCCAGCCAAGATTGCCCCGAAGCTGCCCGACAGCATTTTCCGCGCCTATGACATTCGCGGCACCGTGCCGGAATTCCTCAATGCCGAAACCGCTTACTGGATCGGTCGCGCCATCGGCTCGCAGAGCCTGGCCCAGGGTGAGCCGAACGTTTCCGTCGGTCGCGATGGCCGCCTGTCCGGCCCCGAACTGGTTGCCGAGCTGATCCGCGGTATCGCCGAAAGCGGCTGCCACGTCAGCGACGTTGGCCTGGTGCCGACGCCGGCGCTGTATTACGCCGCCAATGTGCTGGCCGGCAAGTCGGGCGTGATGCTCACCGGCAGCCACAACCCGTCGAACTACAACGGTTTCAAGATCGTCATCGCCGGCGACACCCTCGCCAACGAACAGATTCAGGTGCTGCATGAGCGCATCAAAACCAACAATCTGAGCAGCGGCACCGGCAGCGTTACTCAGGTCGAAATCCTCGATCGCTACAACACCGAAATCGTCCAGGACATCAAACTGGCGCGGCGCATGAAGGTCGTGGTCGACTGCGGCAACGGCGCGGCAGGCGTGATCGCCCCGCAACTGATCGAGGCGCTGAACTGCGAAGTCATCCCGCTGTTCTGCGAAGTCGACGGCAACTTCCCGAACCATCACCCGGATCCGGGCAAGCCGGAAAACCTCGTCGACCTGATCGCCAAGGTCAAGGAAAGCAACGCCGACATCGGCCTGGCCTTCGACGGCGACGGTGACCGTGTCGGCGTGGTGACCAACACCGGGAGCATCGTCTACCCGGATCGCCTGCTGATGCTGTTCGCCCGCGACGTAGTCGCACGCAACCCGGACGCCGAGATCATTTTCGACGTCAAATGCACCCGTCGCCTGGTGCCGCTGATCAAGGAGTACGGTGGTCGTCCGCTAATGTGGAAGACTGGTCATTCGTTGATCAAAAAGAAAATGAAACAGTCCGGTGCGCTATTGGCCGGTGAAATGAGCGGGCACATCTTCTTCAAGGAGCGCTGGTTCGGTTTCGACGACGGCATCTACAGCGCCGCACGGCTGCTGGAGATCCTCAGCAAGGAAAAATCCACCGCGGAGGAGCTGTTTGCGACCTTCCCGAACGATATTTCTACGCCGGAAATCAATATCCATGTGACCGAAGAGAGCAAATTCAGCATCATTGATGCACTGCACGACGCACAGTGGGGCCCAGGCGCTGACCTGACCACCATTGACGGCGTGCGAGTCGACTACGCCAAAGGCTGGGGCCTGGTGCGCGCGTCCAACACCACACCGGTGCTGGTGCTGCGCTTCGAGGCCGATGACGAGGCTGAATTACAGCGCATCAAGGACGTGTTCCACGCCCAATTGAAGCGCGTTGCACCTGATCTCCAACTACCGTTCTGATCCACCCGGAGCCCTGAATGACCCTCGAACGCGAAGCCGCCGCCCATACCGCCCAGGTCCTGTCCGAAGCGTTGCCTTACATCCGACGCTATGTCGGCAAGACTCTGGTGATCAAATACGGCGGCAACGCGATGGAAAGCGAGGAGCTGAAAACCGGCTTCGCCCGCGACATCGTCTTGATGAAAGCCGTGGGCATCAACCCGGTGGTCGTGCACGGTGGCGGCCCGCAGATCGGTGATCTGCTCAAGCGCCTGTCGATCGAAAGCCACTTCGTCGACGGCATGCGCGTCACCGACGCCGCGACCATGGACGTGGTCGAAATGGTCTTGGGCGGGCAGGTCAACAAAAGCATCGTCAACCTGATCAACCGTCACGGCGGCAGCGCCATCGGCCTGACCGGTAAAGACGCCGGGCTGATTCGCGCGAAGAAGCTCACCGTGACCCGCCAGACACCGGAGATGACCCAGCCGGAAATCATCGACATCGGTCAGGTAGGTGAAGTGGTCGGGATCAACACCGAACTGCTGAACCTGCTGGTCAAAGGCAACTTCATCCCGGTGATTGCGCCGATCGGCGTCGGTGAGAATGGCGAGTCGTACAACATCAACGCTGACCTGGTCGCCGGTAAAGTCGCCGAGGCCCTGAAAGCCGAGAAGCTGATGCTGCTCACCAACATCGCCGGCCTGATGGACAAGTCGGGCACCGTATTGACCGGCCTGAGCACTCAGCAGGTCGACGATCTGATTGCCGATGGCACCATCTACGGCGGCATGCTGCCGAAGATCCGTTGCGCGCTGGAAGCGGTTCAGGGCGGCGTTGGCAGCTCGCTGATCATCGACGGCCGGGTACCGAATGCGATCCTGCTGGAAATCTTCACCGACACCGGTGTGGGTACGCTGATCAGCAATCGCAAGCGTCCTTGATCGGTAATCGCTGAACAGCAAAAGATCGCAGCATTCGTCAGCTCCTACAGAAACGTCGTTTTGTACGAAGTCTCTGTAGGAGCTGACGAAGTCTGCGATCTTTTTTATGCGCGCAAGAAACATCCGATACAACTCAGCGAAACGTCCGACACTCCCTCCGAACAAATCTCCCTAGGATCTTCCCTTCACCCACCGGAGATTGACTCATGCAAAAAGACTACGTCCCTTACGGCAGCGATGTTTCCCCAGGCACTTACGAGTGCGTTGATTGCGGCCATCAGTATTCCAATCAAGCCAAAACCTCGATGCCACCGTGCCCACAGTTTCGCAAAACGGCGCACGCGTTGAATGGCTGGAAAATCCTCACCGGGCAAGGTGATGCGATCAAAGACCCTTATCCAGAACAGCCTGCCAACATCAAAAGCGCCGAGGTCATCACGCCCTCGGACAAAAAATAACTCCGGAGCGCCTGAGCCATGCAGATCTCGTTCACGATCGACGCCGACGCTTTCGAGCTGGAACAAAAGGAACCGGTCAAAAAGACCTTGCGCATTGGCGACGCGGAAATCGCCCACGCCCTGCAGCGTATCGCCAAGGCCAGCCTGACCGAATACCTGAAAATGCTGGTCGAGGGCGGCATGCCCAGCCGGGCCGACGAGGCCAAACAGGATCGCCTGCTCTACCTGATTCAAAGCTACTTCGGACAAACGCTGCCGACGGAATCGCAGATCTCGACGATCTTTCAGCTGACCCAAAGCCAAAGCAAAACCTTGCTGAAGAACACGGTATCGCGCTTTCGCAATCAGCTCGATGACATCCTCCAGCACAGCATGCGTGCCGTGATCGAGACCGCAGAGCACGCGCAAACCGTGTTTCTGGTGGTGATCAGTTCGGACGTGATACGCGATGAGCTGAACATGCTGATCACCCAGAACGAGCCGACCTTCAAACCCATTACCAAGCGCAAGGGCAGCGCCGGGCAGTTCGAGATCAGCGAGGATTCTCACGCCTTGCTCTGCGCGACGTTGGGGCTCAATGCCGTTCAGTGACATCGTCGCGGTCAGTGGCTTGCTGCTGACCCTGACCACGTTCATGTTCAATCTGGCGTGGCCGGCGCTCAGTGAAGCGTTGGCGCTGGATGAATACCAGTCTGGCCCACAGAGCCGAAGGCGAAGTCGAGAGAAAGTAGGGAAGGCGTTTTATTCGCGGGCGCTGCCGTTGACGTGCGCGTTTGTTGGGCTGTTTTACGTCCACCTACCCTCGGCCATTCGCATCTTGAGTACTAGCACACTGGATCTTTGGAACTTCGACGTGAGCAGTGCCCTTTACGTGATGGTCGTGTGGGCGCTCCTGGTTTTGGCACTGTTCAACGGGCTGATTGCGGCAAAAATCGCTCTTAAATGGAGCAGCCTCCGCTGAAACAGCGGCGGCTTCACTGTTTCAGGCTTTTTCAACAAACGCTGAAATACTATATTTTAGTGAAATATCGACAAATTTGATGTCGTTGGTGGTTACGGACCCGTGTCAGTAAGACGATTCGTAGAAGATAGCCAGATCCTGGAAGACCGAACACCGGAACAGTGGCAGCAAGATGCTTTTGGCCAGGTTGATGCGTTACTGCGCGCACTGCGCCTGCGTGATTAATGCTTTTGACAGTGACAAAAAAGCCCTGTCTTCACAGGGCTTCTCGTCGTCAGACACCGAATTGGGCGCGGTAGGCTTCTACGGCTGGCAGGTGCTGTTTGAGTTGCGGGTCGTCAGCGAGGAATTCCAGCACCTGATTCAGCGAAACAATGCTGATCACCGGGATGCCGAAGTCGCGCTCGACTTCCTGAATCGCCGACAACTCACCGTTGCCACGCTCCTGACGGTTCAAGGCGATCAGCACGCCAGCGGCCTTGGCACCCTCCTGGGAAGCGATGATCTGCATCACTTCGCGGATTGCCGTACCGGCGGTAATCACGTCATCGATGATCAGCACGTCACCGGTCAACGGCGCGCCGACCAGACTGCCGCCTTCGCCGTGAGCCTTGGCTTCCTTGCGGTTGAAGCACCATGGCAGGTCACGGCCGTGATGCTCGGCCAGCGCGACGGCAGTGGTCGCCGCCAACGGGATGCCTTTATAGGCCGGGCCGAACAGGACGTCGAAAGGAATGCCGCTCTCGGCAATGGCTGCGGCGTAAAAACGACCCAGCTGCGCGAGGGCCGAACCCGAGTTGAACAGGCCGGCGTTGAAGAAGTAAGGACTGGTGCGCCCGGACTTCAGGGTAAACTCACCGAAGCGCAAAACGCCGCGATCGATGGCAAAACGAATGAAATCGCGCTGATACGCTTGCATGAAAAAAACCCCAAATACCACGGATTTAGCTAATTAGCTTGACGCCGTGTATCATACACGCACGCGATTTTTGGGGCCATTTATGCGGATCATCAGTGTGAACGTCAATGGTATTCAGGCTGCAGTCGAGCGTGGTTTGCTCAGTTGGCTGCAAGCACAGAATGCCGACGTCATCTGCCTGCAGGACACCCGTGCCTCCGCCTTTGAACTGGATGACCCAGCCTTCCAACTGGATGGCTACTTCCTTTATGCCTGCGATGCTGAAGTCCCTGCCCAAGGTGGCGTGGCTTTGTACTCGCGGTTGCAACCGAAGGCTGTCATCAGCGGTCTCGGTTTCGAGACGGCCGACCGCTACGGGCGCTACCTGCAAGCAGATTTCGACAAAGTCAGTATTGCCACCTTGCTGCTCCCTTCGGGGATGAACGGCGATGAGGACTTGAACCAGAAGTTCAAGCTCATGGACGACTTCGGCAAGTACCTGGACAAACAGCGACGCAAACGTCGCGAGTACATTTATTGTGGCTCGCTGTACGTGGCGCAGCAGAAGCTCGACATCAAGAACTGGCGCGACAGCCAGCAATCCCCGGGCTTCCTGGCGCCAGAACGCGCCTGGATGGACGAGATTGTCGGCAACATGGGCTATGTCGATGCCCTGCGCGAAGTCAGCCGTGAAGGCGACCAGTACAGCTGGTGGCCGGACAACGAACAGGCCGAGATGCTCAATCTGGGCTGGCGCTTCGATTACCAGATCCTGACTCCAGGCCTGCGACGCTTCGTACGCAGCGCACGCCTGCCACGTCAACCGCGGTTCTCGCAGCATGCGCCGCTGATCGTCGACTACGACTGGACGCTGACCATCTAAGCGTCGTTTCGCAGTACAAAAAATGCCCATATCGCAAGATACGGGCATTTTTTATGCGTCACTTCCAGACAGGATCGAATTCAGACTGCCGCGAAGAACGGTAAGGCCAAATACAGCTTGATCACGATGACATTGATAATGTCGATGAAGAACGCTCCGACCATCGGCACCACCAGAAACGCGATCTGCGAGGGGCCGTAGCGCTGCGTCACGGCCTGCATGTTGGCAATGGCAGTCGGCGTGGCGCCCAGGCCAAAACCGCAATGCCCCGCCGCCAGCACGGCAGCATCATAGTTGCGGCCCATCACCCGGAATGTCACGAAAATCGCGAACAGCGCCATGACCATGGCCTGCATCGCCAGAATGATGAAGATCGGCAGCGCAAGCGCGGCCAGATCCCACAACTTGAGCGACATCAGGGCGATCGCCAGAAACAACGACAGGCTGACATTGCCCAGTACCGAGACTTCACGCTCAAACACCTGATACAAGCCCAGTGCTGAAAGACCGTTGCGCAGCACCACGCCGACAAACAGCACACAAACAAACGTCGGTAACTCGAACGCAGTCCCGTGCAACAGGCCATTCAACAGATTGCCCGCCAGCAAGCTCACGGCAATCAGAGCCAGGGTTTCGACAAACGAAAATGGCGTGATCGAGCGCTCTTTGTTCGGCTGCTCAAAACCCTTTGGCAATCGTGGTGCTTCCTGTTGATTGCAACCGGGCACTTCCACACGCTTGATGAGCAAACGCGCGACCGGCCCGCCAATCAAACCACCTAGTACCAGACCAAACGTCGCAGAGGCCATCGCCAGTTCGGAGGCAGAGGCCAGACCATACTTCTCACTGAAAACCGTGCCCCACGCAGCACCGGTACCGTGACCGCCCGCCAGGGTGATCGAGCCGGTCAGCAACCCCATCAATGGGTCGAGCCCGAGCATTTTTGCCAGCCCGATTCCCATCGCGTTCTGCACCACCAACAACCCGGTAACGGCCAGCAGGAAGATCCCCACGATGCGCCCGCCCTTCTTCAGGCTGGCGAAATCGGCGCTCAGACCGATAGTGGCAAAAAAGGCCAGCATTAAAGGTGTTTGCAGAGAAGTATCAAAACGAATTTCAATATCGAACGTTCGCAGCAATAACAAAACCAAGGCAACTACCAAGCCACCTGCGACAGGTTCAGGAATATTGTAACTGCGCATGAAGCCAACACGCATAACGAGCCCGCGCCCCAGTAGAAGTACTAAGGAAGCGGCCACAAGCGTTCCGTAAAAATCGAGCTGAATCATTGGGATTATTCTTGGCTATTTATTCAGAGGCGAATTTTTTACCTTCGTCCGCCCCTGAACAGGCTGATTGTCTCAACACTGATTACTCGGAAATTCAAGAGCCTTCGTTGGCTTGAACATATCTTAATATTTCAGAAGAAATATTAGCCGAGCAACTTTAACAATCGTCGGACTTGATTCCAAGGACATGAATCCTAACTAAGCCGATGCAGTTGTGACTAAAAGTGTATATGCGCAAACAATAGGACCCGTCATCGCAACCAGAATATTCCTACATACAATAGCGATTAATTATGCTGCATAAATAAAAATGCCCTGACGGGTCAGGGCATTGGTATTAGAACTTTGCGAGCTTCTTATTTGATCAGCCGCCAGGTAAACGGATATCGGTAAGGAAAACCTTCATTGGCTTTCACACCGGCGATGATCGTCAAAACCAGTGCGCCAATCGCCAGTATCCCCAACAGGAAGAACCCGATGATCAGCACCATCAGCAAGAAGCAGATCAATGAAGCAATGGCGACGGTGATCTGAAAATTCAGCGCCTCCTTGCCTTGAGCATCAATGAACGGGTCTGTCTCGCGCTTCATTTGCCACAGGATCAACGGCCCGATCAAATTGCCGAACGGTATCCAGATCCCCAACAAGGCGGACAAGTGACAAAACATCGCCCACTGGCGAACCTCCTGGCTCGGCTTGGGCAGCAGCTCTTGCTCGTCACTCATCGCGTCCTCCTTGCAGTTATCAATCTGCTCAGTCGGCCAGTGCAGCCTTTTGCAGTTCGAAGATTTCGTTCATGCCTTGCTTGGCCAGTTCCAGCATGGCATTGAGATCTTCAGGCTGGAACGGCGCGCCTTCGGCAGTGCCCTGCACTTCGATGAAACCACCGGTGCTGGTCATCACCACGTTGAGGTCAGTCTCGGCGGCGGAATCTTCAAGATAGTCCAGATCCAGCACGGCCTCGCCCTGATACATGCCGACCGATACCGCACCGATCATTTGCTTGAGCGGATCGCCGCCCTTCAGGCCGCCGCGCTTCTTGATCACTTTCAGCGCATCAACCAGGGCAACCATGGCGCCAGTGATGGAAGCGGTGCGCGTGCCACCGTCAGCCTGGATCACGTCGCAGTCGACGTACAGGGTCACGTCGCCCAGCTTGGACATGTCCAGCGCAGCGCGCAGGGAACGACCGATCAGACGCTGGATTTCCAGAGTGCGGCCGCCCTGCTTGCCACGGCTCGCTTCACGCTGGTTACGCTCGCCAGTGGCGCGCGGCAGCATGCCGTACTCGGCAGTCAACCAACCCTGGCCCTGACCTTTGAGGAAGCGCGGCACGCCGTTTTCGACGCTGACGGTGCAGATGACTTTGGTATCACCGAATTCGACCAGTACAGATCCCTCGGCGTGTTTGGTGTAGTTGCGGGTAATGCGGATCGAGCGGAGCTGATCGGCAGCGCGACCACTTGGACGTTTCATAGGGAATACCTGTACTGGGGACGGAAAACTGCCGAGCATTATAGAGCGCTGCACCGCGCCTGGGCACTCGTTAAAAAATCCGGGCGACGATCGAAGGCCCTGAAACACCCATTACCGACGGGCTGCAGCCCTTTGTCACACCGTGTGTTTGGGCGCATTCGCCGCACTGCGCTACAATCCTGCGCCTTTGCTGCCAGTCGGCTTAAATTCATTGATATCGAGCCTGCGGAACATCTGCTGCGCCGATCTGCATTGCGAGGTCACCGCCATGGTGCACAGCATGACCGCCTTCGCCCGCGTCGAAAAAGCCGGCGCCCAGGGCACCCTGAGCTGGGAACTGCGCTCGGTCAACAGCCGCTATCTGGAACCCCACCTGCGTTTGCCGGAGACGTTTCGCGACCTCGAAGGCGCGGTGCGTGAAGCGCTGCGCCAGGGCCTGTCGCGGGGCAAACTCGAATGCACCCTGCGTTTCACCGAAGAAAGTACCGGCAAAACCCTGCAAATCGATCGCGAGCGCGCCGCGCAGCTGGTCGCTGCGGCCGAAACCATTGCCGGCCTGATCAACAATCCTGCCGCACTCAATCCGCTGGAAGTGCTCGCCTGGCCTGGCGTACTGGTGGGCGACGCGACTGACCCGCAGGCATTGAACGCCGACGCGCTGGCCCTGTTCAATCAAGGCCTGAAAGAGTTGAAGGCCGGCCGCGAGCGCGAAGGCGCCGAGCTGGCACGCTTGATCAACGAGCGCCTGACGTCCATTGAAGAAGACGTGGTGACCCTGCGCGAACTGGTACCGCAGATGCTCGCCACCCAACGCCAGAAAGTCCTCGACCGCTTCACCGACATGAAGGCCGAGCTTGATCCGCAGCGCCTCGAACAGGAAATGGTCATGCTCGCGCAAAAGAGCGATGTGGCCGAAGAACTGGATCGCCTGAGCACCCATATCATCGAAGTGCGCCGGGTACTGAAGTCCGGCGGTGCGGCCGGACGCCGCCTTGATTTCCTGATGCAGGAACTCAACCGCGAAGCCAACACATTGGGCTCCAAGGCCTTCGACCCGCGCAGCACCCAGGCCGCCGTCAACCTCAAGGTGTTGATCGAGCAGATGCGTGAACAAGTGCAGAATATTGAGTAAGGCAACCCCGACATGACCCACAGCACCGGCACCCTGTACATCATTTCCGCGCCATCGGGCGCGGGCAAAAGCAGCCTGGTCAAGGCTTTGACCGACGCCATACCGGAAATTCGCGTTTCGGTTTCGCACACCACCCGCGCCATGCGTCCGGGTGAAGTGGACGGTGTGAACTACCACTTCGTGACCCGCGAAGAGTTTGTGAAGATGGGCGAGCATGGCGACTTCCTCGAACGCGCCGAAGTCTTCGGCAACTTCTACGGCACCTCGCAAAGCCGCCTGCAGCAGACGCTGGACGAAGGTCACGACCTGATTCTGGAAATCGACTGGCAAGGCGCCGAGCAAGTGCGCAAGCTGATGCCGCAAGCACGCTCGATCTTTATCTTGCCGCCGTCGCTTCAAGCCCTGCACCAGCGCCTGACCAATCGTGGTCAGGACAGCGACGAGATCATTGACGGCCGGATGCGCGAAGCGGTCAACGAGATGAGTCACTATGTCGAGTACGACTACCTGATCATCAACGACGATTTTGCTCACGCACTGGACGATCTGAAGGCGATTTTCCGCGCCAATCAACTCCAACAGAAACGCCAGCAGGTGCGTTTCGGCAAATTGCTTGCCGAATTGCTCGGTTAATCAGCACTTCCCAAAACGCCTGCAAGCGCTTTACATTGGTGCTTGCAGCGCGTTGAAGGGCTTGGTCAAAAAATCAGCGCTTCCCTAATCGCTGGTGATTTTTTAAACTGTTGAGTCCGCTCGCCCAACCGGGCAGCGCGCATATTGCATTCGCTCCGAGGAATACCATGGCCCGCGTAACCGTTGAAGACTGCCTGAACCACGTGGAAAACCGTTTTGAGCTGGTCATGCTCTCTACCAAACGTGCCCGTCAACTGGCCACCGGCGGCAAAGAGCCACTGGTTCAGTGGGAAAACGACAAGCCTACCGTTGTTGCCCTGCGTGAAATCGCTGAAGGCCTGATGAGCTACGAGTTCATCGCCAACGCTGAGATCGTCGAAGACGAACCGCTGTTTGCAGCGTTCGAGGACGAGTCCAACGAGGCCGTCTAAGCCTATGCCTGGTCGACGTAGCACGGCGCGGGGTCACAGCCTACGGCAGGAATTATCATGCCGAGCATAGACGCCCTCGCCGATCGCTTATCGACCTACCTCGGCAACGACCAGGTCAACCTGGTCCGCCGAGCGTATTTCTACGCCGAACAAGCCCATGACGGCCAACGCCGTCGCAGCGGCGAGGCGTACGTCACGCATCCTCTTGCCGTGGCGAATATTCTTGCCGACATGCACATGGACCATCAGAGCCTGATGGCCGCGATGCTGCATGACGTGATCGAAGACACCGGTATTGCCAAAGAAGCGCTGCAAGCGCAGTTCGGTGAAACCGTGGCCGAACTGGTCGACGGGGTCAGCAAACTGACTCAGATGAATTTCGAGACCAAGGCCGAAGCCCAAGCCGAAAACTTCCAGAAAATGGCCATGGCCATGGCACGCGACATTCGCGTGATCCTGGTCAAGCTCGCCGACCGCCTGCATAACATGCGCACGTTGGAAGTGCTGTCCGGCGAAAAACGCCGCCGGATCGCCAAGGAAACCCTCGAAATCTACGCGCCCATCGCCAACCGGCTGGGCATGCACGCGATCCGCATCGAATTCGAAGACCTTGGTTTCAAGGCCATGCACCCGATGCGTTCCGCGCGGATCTACCAGGCGGTCAAACGCGCCCGGGGCAACCGCAAGGAAATCGTCAACAAGATCGAAGAATCCCTTGGCCATTGCCTCGCCATCGACGGTATCCAGGGCGAAGTCAGCGGTCGCCAGAAACACCTCTACGGCATCTACAAGAAAATGCGCGGCAAGCGTCGGGCCTTCAACGAGATCATGGACGTCTACGCGTTCCGGATCATCGTCGACAAGGTCGATACCTGCTACCGCGTACTCGGCGCTGTACATAATTTGTACAAGCCGTTGCCGGGGCGCTTCAAGGATTACATCGCGATCCCCAAGGCCAACGGCTATCAGTCGCTGCACACCACGCTGTTCGGCATGCACGGTGTACCGATCGAGATCCAGATCCGTACCCGTGAAATGGAAGAGATGGCCAACAACGGCATCGCCGCGCATTGGCTGTACAAATCCAGCGGCGACGAGCAGCCGAAAGGCACTCA
Organism: Pseudomonas sp. IT-232MI5; assembly: GCF_949767845.1. Lineage (NCBI taxonomy): Bacteria > Pseudomonadati > Pseudomonadota > Gammaproteobacteria > Pseudomonadales > Pseudomonadaceae > Pseudomonas > Pseudomonas sp. IT-232MI5. Next base: position 329,960 of record NZ_CATKQE010000044.1, on the reverse strand, counting down.
CGCCCGCGCCCGCCAGTGGGTCAAAGGCGTGCTGGAAATGCAGCAACGTGCCGGCAACTCGCTGGAATTCATCGAAAGCGTGAAGATCGACCTGTTCCCGGACGAGGTCTACGTGTTCACGCCCAAAGGCCGGATCATGGAGCTGCCCAAAGGCTCCACGGCGGTCGACTTTGCCTACGCGGTCCACACCGACGTCGGCAACAGCTGCATTGCCTGCCGGATCAACCGTCGTCTCGCACCGCTGTCCGAACCGCTGCAAAGCGGCTCCACGGTCGAGATCGTCAGCGCCCCCGGCGCCCGGCCGAATCCGGCGTGGCTCAATTTCGTCGTCACCGGCAAGGCCCGCACGCACATCCGCCATGCGTTGAAACTGCAACGTCGCTCCGAGTCCATCAGCCTCGGCGAACGCCTGCTGAACAAGGTGCTTAACGGTTTCGACAGTTCGCTGGAGAAGATCCCGGCCGAACGCGTCAAAGCCATGCTCACCGAGTACCGCCTCGAACTGATCGAAGACCTGCTCGAAGACATCGGCCTGGGCAACCGCATGGCCTATGTGGTCGCCCGCCGCCTGCTCGGCGAAGGCGAACAGTTGCCAAGCCCGGAAGGCCCGCTGGCGATTCGCGGCACCGAAGGCTTGGTGCTGAGCTACGCCAAATGCTGCACGCCGATCCCGGGCGACCCGATTGTCGGGCACCTGTCGGCGGGCAAAGGCATGGTCGTGCACCTGGACAACTGCCGCAACATCAGCGAAATCCGGCACAACCCGGAAAAATGCATCCAGCTCTCGTGGGCCAAGGATGTCACCGGCGAATTCAACGTCGAACTGCGCGTCGAGCTGGAACACCAGCGCGGCCTGATCGCCCTGCTGGCCAGCAGCGTCAACGCGGCCGACGGCAATATCGAGAAAATCAGCATGGACGAACGCGATGGTCGCATCAGCGTTGTCCAGTTGGTGGTCAGCGTCCACGACCGAGTGCACCTGGCCCGCGTGATCAAGAAGCTGCGCGCCTTGACCGGGGTGATCCGAATCACCCGCATGCGTGCATAACTCAACCATTACAAGGAGTCATACATGACCAAGACCGTTATCACCAGCGACAAGGCCCCGGCCGCCATCGGCACTTACTCCCAGGCGATCAAGGCCGGCAACACCGTTTACATGTCGGGTCAGATTCCGCTGGACCCAAAAACCATGGAACTGGTTGAAGGCTTCGAAGCCCAGACCGTCCAGGTGTTCGAGAACCTCAAAGCCGTGGCCGAAGCGGCCGGCGGTTCGTTCAAGGACATCGTCAAACTGAACATCTTCCTCACCGACCTGAGCCACTTCGCCAAGGTCAACGAGATCATGGGCAAGTACTTCGACCAGCCATACCCGGCCCGCGCCGCCATTGGCGTTGCCGCCCTGCCAAAGGGTTCGCAGGTTGAAATGGATGCCATTCTGGTCATCGAGTGATGCGCACGGCGCGGCCTTCAACCGCCGCGCCGACTGCTGCAAGAAAAGGTTTTGAAAGGATTCCACCATGCGCAAAGCGCTAGCTCTCCCGCTGCTCGCCATTTTCCTCGGCGGCTGCGCCAGCAACCCTGCCGACCGTGATATCAGCGGCACCTGGATCAACCAGGTGGCGATTGATGCTGCAGCCAAGGGCGGCCCCCTGCGCGAAGCGCTTCAGGCTTACGGCCCGAACCTTGAGTGGGACGTCAACACCAAGGCCGGTCAGGCCCGCTACACCAACGGTTTTGAGAACGTCGAAGGACGGCTGCTGGGTGAAAAATCCGGCGCCTGGAAAGTCGACTTCTATGGCAGCTCCGCCAGTGAGTTGAAACGCGACGGCGGGCAGCTGCAGCAAGCCGCCAGCGATAACGAACCGGAGCAGGTTTTCGACCGTGCACAGATTCCGGTGCCGGAAGGTGCACCGATCGGTGCCAGTTTCGAACGTGCACTGTATTCCGCCTACATGGGCGGCAACTGGACAATCGCCAGCGGTCAGGGCGAAGGCGGCACTGTGCAGTTCCAGGCTGATGGCCAGGTCTCCGGGCTGCCGGGGGCTGATCGTTATGCCCTGTGTCTGGCGGGTGACTGCGCGTCGATGAGCAGCACCAACGACAACATGTGGTTGCAGCTCAACGGTCAGGGCAATGCCTACATCTTTGCGCGCAAGGGCAAGGAACTGGAAATATTCCAGGCTGTGAACACGGCACTGGCAGACGAAATGCCGCAATACACGCCGGGCGAGCGCAAGTGGTTGCTGGAGAAGCAGTAACCCGGACCACAATCCGCTGAGATCCCCTGTAGGAGTGAGCCTGCTCGCGATAGCGGTGTAACAGTCAGCATAAGTGTTGAATGTTAGACCGCTATCGCGAGCAGGCTCACTCCTACATTTGTTTTTGGGGTGTCAGGAAGTCAGCATTTACCTTCGAGGATCGCAGCGTAACCTTCGCGATAGCTTGGGTACTTAGGCGTCCAGCCCAGCGCCTTCACCCGCGCATTGCTGCAGCGTTTGCTGCCGGTACGGCGAACGCTGGCGTCGTCGGCCCATTCGGTAACGCCCAGATACTCGCGCAGCCAGCCCACGACCTCAGCTAAAGGTGCCGGTGCATCGTCGACACCGATGTAGATCTTCTCCAATTGCACGCCCTGCCGTGACTTTTCCAGCAGAAACGCCAACAGTCCCGCCGCGTCATCGACGTGAATGCGATTGCCATACAGCGGCGGCTCGACGGCTACGCGATAACCGCGACGCACCTGAGTCAGCAGCCATTCCCGACCCGGGCCATAGATCCCGGTCAGGCGCAGGATGCTCGCAGGAATGCCACTGTTCAGCGCAACCTGCTCCGCTTCGAGCATCAGCCGCCCGGAATAACCGGCAGCGATCGTCTCGGATGCTTCGTCAACCCACTCACCCTCCTGCTGGCCATAAACACTGCTACTGGACACGAAGATCAGTTGCTCAGGCACCTGACCATAGTCATCCAGCCAGCTCAGCACATTCTGCAAACCCTGCACATAAGCCGCACGATAACCGGCCTCATCGTGATCAGTAGCCGCGGCGCAATACACCAGATAGTCCACTGCCCCCACCGGCCAGGTGGCCGGGCAGTCTTCGTTGAACAGGTCGCCGGCAACGCCGATCACCCCAGCAGGCAGCTTCGAAACATCCCGGCGCAGGCCATGAACTTCCCAGCCAGCCGCCAGCAATTGCTTGGCCAGACGACTGCCGACATCACCACAACCGGCAATCAAAACAGAAGGCGCGGACATCAAAAAACTCCTATCGCAAAGGCACAGACTAGCGCTGGCAAAGGACGAACGGCTAGCAATGCAAGAAAAAAAGATACTCTATTACTTTTGTTAACAAGAATTACTTGCAATAATGCACGCCACTTTTGTTCTCGGCCTTACGAGGCCTGGTAGAGCATCACCGTTTTTCTATCTCAGGTCCGGCCAGCATGACACGTAATCAAACCTCCGCTTCGCCAACCAATCGACCTCGCGCCTGGAGCGCGGTGGCAGCGCTGCTGCTCAGCCTGATGCTGGCACCGACCGCCGCTTTCGCCGACGCCCAAGCACCTGCAACGCCAGCCGCCACCGAGCAAAGCGCACCAGCCGCCGCTCCGGCTGCCCCGGCCGCTACCGATCCGGTGCAAACGGTTGACGCTGCCGACGTTCCTGAAGTTCTCGAAGCCGACAACAGCCTGGGCATGGCCCACGACCTGTCGCCGTGGGGCATGTACCAGAACGCCGACATCATCGTGAAAATCGTGATGATCGGTCTGGCCATCGCTTCCATCATCACCTGGACCATCTGGATCGCCAAAGGCTTCGAGCTGATGGGCGCCAAGCGTCGTCTGCGTGGCGAAATTGCCGCCCTGAAGAAAGCCACCACCCTCAAAGAAGCCAGCGCCACCGCCGGCAAGGAAGGCACCCTCGCCAACCTGCTGGTGCACGATGCGCTCGAAGAGATGCGCCTGTCGGTCAACAGCCGCGAGAAAGAAGGCATCAAGGAGCGCGTCAGTTTCCGTCTCGAGCGCCTGGTTGCCGCCTGCGGTCGCAACATGAGCAGCGGCACCGGCGTCCTCGCCACCATCGGTTCCACCGCACCGTTTGTCGGCCTGTTCGGTACCGTTTGGGGCATCATGAACTCCTTCATCGGCATCGCCAAAACCCAGACCACCAACCTTGCCGTCGTGGCGCCAGGTATCGCTGAAGCGCTGCTGGCCACCGCACTGGGTCTGGTTGCCGCGATCCCGGCCGTAGTGATCTACAACGTCTTCGCCCGCTCCATCGCCGGTTACAAGGCGCAGGTTTCCGACGCCTCGGCAGAAGTGCTGCTGCTGGTCAGCCGTGACCTTGATCACCAGCCTGAGCGCAGCTCGCAGCCGCACATGGTCAAAGTGGGGTAATCGGCCATGGGCCTGCATTTGAAAGAAGGCGCAGACGACGATCTGGCCGAGAACCACGAAATCAACGTCACGCCGTTCATCGACGTGATGCTGGTGCTGTTGATCATCTTCATGGTGGCCGCTCCATTGGCCACCGTGGACATCAAAGTCGACCTGCCTGCCTCGACCGCCAAACCGGCACCGCGGCCAGAGAAACCGGTGTTCCTCAGCGTCAAGGCTGACCAGCGCCTGTACATCGGCGACGATGAAGTCAAAGCCGAAACCCTTGGCGCCGTTCTCGACGCCAAGACCCAGGGCAAGAAAGACACCACCATCTTCTTCCAGGCCGATAAAGGCGTGGATTACGGCGACCTGATGAGCGTGATGGACAAACTGCGCTCTGCCGGTTACCTGAAGGTCGGTCTGGTCGGACTTGAGACGGCAGCCAAGAAATGATCACGACGCGCCATAAGCTGACGCGTTACAGCGGTAGCCTGGCCGTGGTGCTGGGCGTTCATGCGCTGGCCATCGCGCTGGCGCTGAACTGGACCGCCCGCCCGCCCATCGAGTTGCCACCGCAGGCAATGATGGTCGAGTTGGCCCCGGTTCCGGCCCCGCCACCGCCTGCTCCGCCGAAAGTCGTCACACCGCCGCAGCCACCGGCTCCGGTTGAAGAGTTGCCGATTCCGAAGCTGGCCGAAGCACCGAAAGCGGAAATCGCGGTGCAGAAACCCAAGCCGAAGCCCAAGCCTAAACCGCCGAAGCCGGTCGAGAAGAAGCTGCCTGATCCACCGAAGGAAAAACCTTCCGAGGAGAAGCCGGCCGATACACCGCCGACCCCGGCACCGACGGAGAAATCCGCTGCACCGGCGCCCGGCCCGTCGCCGGCACAGTTGGCAGCCAAGGCCAGTTGGCAAGGCACTCTGCTTGCGCATTTGGCCAAGTACAAGAAGTACCCGCAAAGTGCACAGGCGCGGGGCAAGGAAGGCTTGAACCGTCTGCGCTTCGTGGTCGATGCCGAAGGTAATGTGCTGTCGTTCGAACTGGTGGGCCGCTCGGGCAACGCCGATCTGGACCGGGCTACCCTGGAAATGATCCGTCGTGCGCAGCCGCTGCCCAAGCCACCGGCCGACATGCTCAACAACGGCTCGATCGAAATTGTTGCGCCGTTTGTTTACTCCCTCGAACGCCGCCGTTAAGTAGCAAGATCAAAAGATCGCAGCCTTCGGCAGCTCCTACAGGGAAATGCATTCCAATGTAGGAGCTGCCGAAGGCTGCGATCTTTTGCTTTATGCCGTAGTCGCATTGAGCGCTCAGTCTGATAACGTGCGTCTATCGATTGCAGCCGGTATGCTTGGCCCGCATCTTCATGGACGCTTGCTATGACCCTCACAGAATTACGCTACATCGTTACCCTCGCCCAAGAGCAGCATTTCGGCCACGCCGCCGAACGTTGCCACGTCAGCCAGCCGACCCTGTCGGTGGGCGTGAAGAAACTTGAAGACGAACTCGGTGTGCTGATTTTCGAGCGCAGCAAAAGCGCCGTGCGCCTGACCCCGGTCGGCGAAGGCATCGTCGCCCAGGCGCAGAAAGTCCTCGAGCAGGCGCAAGGCATCCGCGAATTGGCCCAGGCCGGCAAGAACCAGCTGACCGCGCCGCTGAAAGTCGGCGCGATCTACACCGTCGGCCCATACCTGTTCCCGCACCTGATTCCGCAACTGCACCGGGTCGCCCCGCAGATGCCGTTGTACATCGAAGAAAACTTCACCCACGTGCTGCGCGACAAACTGCGCAACGGCGAGCTCGACGCGATCATCATCGCCCTGCCGTTCAACGAAGCCGACGTGCTGACCCTGCCGCTCTACGACGAGCCGTTCTACGTCTTGATGCCGGCCCAACACCCGTGGACACAGAAAGAAACCATCGACGCCGGCCTGCTCAACGACAAGAGCCTGCTGCTGCTCGGTGAAGGCCACTGCTTCCGCGATCAAGTGCTGGAAGCCTGCCCGACCCTGACCAAGGGCAACGACGGCGCCAAGCACACTACGGTCGAATCCAGCTCGCTGGAAACCATTCGGCACATGGTTGCGTCCGGTCTGGGCATCTCGATCCTGCCGTTGTCGGCCGTCGACAGCCATCACTACGCCCCCGGCGTGATCGAAGTGCGTCCGCTGTCGCCGCCGGTGCCGTTCCGCACCGTGGCCATTGCCTGGCGCGCGAGCTTCCCACGGCCGAAAGCCATCGAGATCCTCGCCGACTCCATTCGCCTGTGTTCGGTGGCCAAGCCAGCGGCACCGGTTACAGCCGGTTAAGCGAGCGTCATGACGGAGCTGTCGCAAGTGTCGGTGACGGCACTCAAGGGTGTCGGCGAAGCCATGGCCGAGAAATTGGCCAAGGTCGGCCTGGAGAATCTGCAAGACGTGCTGTTTCACCTGCCGCTGCGTTATCAGGATCGCACACGCGTGGTGCCAATCGGCGCGCTGCGGCCGGGGCAAGACGCCGTGGTCGAAGGCACCGTCAGCGGCGCCGACGTGGTCATGGGCCGCCGGCGCAGCCTCGTTGTGCGTTTGCAGGACGGCACCGGCGGCCTCAGTCTGCGCTTCTACCATTTCAGCAACGCGCAGAAAGAAGGCCTCAAGCGCGGCACCCGCGTTCGCTGCTACGGCGAAGCCCGGCCCGGTGCGTCAGGACTGGAAATCTACCACCCGGAATACCGCGCCATTACTGGTGACGAACCGCCGCCCGTGGATGAAACCCTGACCCCGGTCTACCCGCTCACCGAAGGCCTGACCCAAGCGCGTCTGCGCCAGTTGTGTCTGCAGACGCTGACAATGCTTAAGCCAGACACCCTGCCCGACTGGCTGCCCACCGAACTGGCCCGCGACTATCAACTCGCGCCGCTGGCCGATGCGATCCGCTACCTGCACAACCCGCCCGCCGATGCCGACGTCGACGAACTCGCCCTGGGTCATCACTGGGCCCAGCATCGCCTCGCCTTCGAAGAACTGCTGACCCATCAACTGTCGCAACAGCGTCTGCGCGAAAGCATGCGTTCGCTGCGCGCGCCAGCGATGCCGAAAGCGACGAAGCTGCCGCCGAAGTATCTGGCCAACCTCGGCTTCAACCCGACCGGCGCACAACAGCGTGTCGGCAACGAAATCGCCTACGACCTCAGCCAGCACGAACCGATGCTGCGCCTGATTCAGGGGGACGTCGGCGCAGGTAAAACTGTGGTCGCAGCTCTCGCTGCATTACAGGCGCTGGAGGCCGGTTACCAAGTCGCACTGATGGCGCCGACCGAGATTCTCGCCGAACAGCATTTCATCACCTTCAAGCGCTGGCTCGAACCGCTGGGCATCGAAGTCGCGTGGCTGGCCGGCAAGCTCAAGGGCAAGAACCGCGTCGCCGCGCTGGAACAGATCGCCAGCGGCGCGCCGATGGTGGTCGGCACCCACGCGCTGTTCCAGGACGAAGTGCAGTTCAAGAACCTCGCGCTGGTGATCATCGACGAACAGCATCGTTTCGGTGTGCAGCAGCGTCTGGCGCTGCGGCAGAAAGGCGTCGGCGGACGCATGTGCCCGCACCAGCTGATCATGACCGCCACGCCGATTCCACGGACATTGGCGATGAGCGCCTACGCCGACCTCGACACCTCGATCCTCGACGAACTGCCACCCGGACGAACGCCGGTTAACACCGTGCTGGTCACCGACACCCGCCGCGTCGAAGTCATCGAACGCGTGCGTGGTGCCTGCGCCGAGGGCCGTCAGGCCTATTGGGTCTGCACGCTGATTGAAGAATCCGAAGAGCTGACCTGTCAGGCCGCCGAAACCACGTTTGAAGACCTCACACTTGCCCTCGGGGAACTGAAAGTCGGGCTGATTCACGGGCGCATGAAACCCGTCGAGAAGGCCGCCGTCATGGCCGAATTCAAGGCTGGCAACCTGCAACTGCTGGTCGCGACCACGGTGATCGAAGTCGGCGTCGACGTGCCCAACGCCAGTCTGATGATCATCGAAAACCCCGAGCGTCTTGGCCTCGCACAACTGCACCAATTGCGCGGCCGCGTTGGCCGGGGCAGCGCCGCCAGCCATTGCGTGCTGCTCTACCATCCGCCGCTCTCGCAGATCGGTCGCCAGCGCCTGGGCATCATGCGCGAGACCAACGACGGCTTCGTCATCGCCGAAAAAGACCTCGAACTGCGCGGCCCCGGGGAAATGCTCGGCACTCGCCAGACCGGCCTGCTGCAATTCAAGGTCGCCGACCTGATGCGCGACGCCGACCTGCTGCCTGCCGTCCGCGACGCCGCGCAAGCGCTGCTGGAACGCTGGCCGACCCACGTCAGCCCATTGCTCGACCGCTGGCTGCGCCATGGGCAGCAATACGGCCAAGTGTGAGCACCGTCGCAGTTTCTGAAGGATCGTTCCGACAGAGCTGGTTATACTCCTGCCATTGTTTCAAAAACGGATACAGACCATGACCGAAGCTGCTCTCGCCCCCGAATCTCCGCACGCTCCGTCTGTTATTCGGCTGCTGCTCAACAAGCTGGGCGTTGCCTACGAAGAAGTGCTCGATCACCACGGCCTCAATGCCTCGCGCAAGGTACAAGCCGTGTTGCTCGACGACGCCGTCGGCGCGTTGATGGTGCTGTTTCCACAGAGCCAGCTGCTGGATCTCAATCGCCTCGCCGAACTCACGGGCCGGCGCCTGACCGCCGTGTCCACCGAGCGCCTGGAAAAGATGCTCGGCAAACACAGCCTGAGCCTGCTGCCGGGCCTGCCAGCGCTGACCAGCTCGCCGTGCCTCTACGAAGAAAGCCTGCTGCGTGAACCGAAGTTGCTGATCAACTCCGGCGAGCCGGGCCTGCTGCTGGAAATCGCCAGCGAAGACTTCAAAACCATGCTGACCAAGGCCAGCGCCGCCAATTTCGGCGAAGCCCTGAGCAGCATCCGCCCGAACCTTGATCGCCCGGACGATGACCGCGAGGAAATCACCCAGGCCGTGCAAGCGTTCACCGCGCGGCGCATTCAGCAGCGTCTGGAAGCGACCATCGAGATTCCGCCGCTGGCCGAAACCGCGCAAAAAATCATCAAGTTGCGTGTTGACCCCAACGCCACCATCGATGACATCACCGGCGTGGTTGAAACCGACCCGGCGCTGGCCGCGCAAGTGGTGAGCTGGGCAGCGTCGCCGTACTACGCCTCGCCAGGCAAGATTCGTTCGGTGGAAGACGCGATCGTTCGCGTGCTCGGTTTCGATCTGGTAATCAACCTCGCGCTGGGCCTGGCCCTCGGCAAGACCCTGAGCCTGCCCAAAGACCACCCGCAACACACCACGCCGTACTGGCAGCAGTCGATCTACACCGCCGCCGTCATCGAAGGCCTGACCCGCGCCATGCCGCGCGCCCAGCGTCCGGAAGCTGGCCTGACGTATCTGGCCGGTCTGCTGCACAACTTCGGTTACCTGTTGCTGGCCCACGTGTTCCCGCCGCACTTCTCGCTGATCTGCCGCCACCTGGAGGTCAACCCGCACCTGTGCCACAGCTACATCGAGCAACACCTGCTCGGTATCAGCCGCGAACAGATCGGCTCGTGGCTGATGCGCTACTGGGACATGCCCGACGAACTGGCCACCGCCCTGCGCTTCCAGCACGACCCAAGCTACGACGGCGCCTACGCCGAATACCCGAACCTCGTCTGCCTGGCCGTGCGCCTGCTGCGCAGCCGCGGGATTGGCTCCGGGCCGGATGAAGACATTCCGGATGCGTTGCTGGAGCGCGTGGGGTTGACTCGCGACAAAGCCAACGACGTCGTCAGCAAAGTGCTTGAGGCCGAAGTCCTGCTGCGCGAACTGGCTTCGCAGTTCAGTCAGGGCTGAAAGCAAAACGGGCAAGCGACCTCCAGTTGGAGCGACGCTTGCCCGCGATGTACCCAACGCCCCGGCTTAATCCGACTTGTTAAGGTAACGGATCACCCAGCCTTTTTCGTACCCGAAGTCGGTGAAATACACTCCGCCCACCACGATGCGGCCATCATCCATTACGGCCATGCCGTGTGGATATTCGAAACCCGCGCTTTCATTGAAAACGGTAAATCCCGTACCAAAGAAAGAAGGATCAGGAGAACCATCGGCCAGAAAGCGTGCGGTGACCGCGCTGAGACTCTCATCAAGCGCGCCAGTGCCACTGCTACCACAAACGATGACTGAACCGTCCGCACGCGGCACGCAATGCAACCATCTGACGCCTTGAGAGACAGGCGAAGATATTAGCGGTTGACCACCATTGAACACCCGATTGTAGGAGCCGCTGAGATTGAGCACCGCAATCAAGCCATGAGAAACGCCCTCCACCGCCGCACCGCCGGCCACAACGATTTTGTCATCGACTACTGCCGCAACGTCCAGACTGATCCATTCATCGTGGGGCACATACACCGCTCCTTTGCTTCCAAATCCCGTGTCAACCTTGCCCGTGGCATCGAAACGAGTCACGTAGGCGCCAGGCTTACTCACCGCGAAATAATTACCGCAGATCACCACGGCGCCGTCAGCCTGGGTCGCGACCGCTTGCGCAACGATGTCCGAAGGCGAAATATCTGCAAGCTCTATGAACGCAATGCCAGTGCCGTTGAAGGTCTTATCGGGTGAGCCATCCGGCTCGAACCTCAGAACGATACCTTTTGCCCTTCCGGCAGCATCTGCAATGGTACTGACTACGACGATTTTTTCGTCCAGTTGCTGAGCAGCCATCCCTGCTGCGCCAGCCCTTGCGGCATCGCTGGCAGACTCGTGCACCACCTCGGAATATGCGCCTCCTCCCATCTTATCGTAGGGAAGATAAAGCACACCTTGTTCCCCGAAAGACGTTTGCAGTTGCCCGTCCTCGCGCTGCCTGACCAGCACCAGGCCCGTCGAGTTAGTCGCGCCCTCTTCCGAGTACTGAGCACCAACCAGCCAACCGCCATCGCTCAGCGGTGTAAACCCGAGGATCCGGCTCATGTAAAAAATTTCTTTCAGCCTGATCTCGACATAGCCGGAGTCTTCTCCACCGAAAGCCGAGTCGAGAGCACCGTTTTCAAGCAGGCGAACGATCCGCGTAGGCGCACCGGGCGTTGAAAGGCGAACGGCGACCAGCAATTTGTTTTGCGGCAGCGCCAGCAGCGCCCTGACGTCATATCCCGAGAATCCCGGGAATGGAAATCTGAGGATGCCGGCGTCGCCAAAAGTCGGATCGTTATTCAAAAGTGACGTGCCCGCCAGATAGCGCACGAAGCGCCCTGGGACTTTGGGAAGATCAGAATGGACGGATAGTTCGATGCACACCACGATCCGGCTGTCCCCCATGACGGCCACACCTCGCGCAAAGGCTGCCCCTGCGCTGTCTTCAAACAACGCATGCCCCGTACCGTTGAAAGCCGTATCCGGTTTTCCATTAGCAAGAAAACGCGCCGTCACCATGGCTGATTCACCGTGACCGACAACAACGATCGAACCACCCACCTGCGAGGTATGCGTCCACGCCAACCCTTTCAGTAACGGCGAAAACAGCGGCTTGCCGCCATTGAACACAAGGTTTGCCGCGCCGCTGGTCGTGAACGCAGCGATCAACCCACCTTCAAGGCCACTACGCAAGGCTTGGCCCGCGACGATAATCCTGCCATCGCCTTCACGTACCGAAATCGATTGCAGAAAACTCTCGCCTTCGTCGTCGGGAATCAACACGGCCACGCCGCCGTTGAACTGACTGTCCAGTGCGCCATTTGTGTCCAGACGCGCCAGAAAAACTCCACGGCCTCCCGATTCGTCCTGGTATGCACCGCAGACCAGCACCTTGCCATCGGCTTGAACGGCGATACCGGAGACGTTATTCGATGTGGCGACATTCACAACCACATAGCCCGAACCGTTGAATGATCGATCGAGGGAGCCATCCGCTTGCAGACGTATCACAACGCCCACTGGCAATGGCGCATCAGCAAAAAACACGAGATGAAGCAGGACGATTTTGCCGCCCACCTTCAGGGCCGTTGACCGTAATGAAGCGTGCGCAATCTGAGAAGATCTGCCGGTCGGGCGACTGGTCTTGCGCGGCACGCTAGCGGGGTCGGGGTTGCCATAATGGGAGATGAACCGCACGCCGTTGGTGCCGAACGTTTCGTTCAGTTCACCGGTCTTTTTCAGGCGGACCAGTGCGAGGCCAACGTCATCGGAGGTAGTCGAGAAATACTGAAGGCGTATCAGCCAACCATCATCCTCGAGCGCATCGAGACCGGAGACATAGCTGATCCGAGCCCCTTCCAGCGCTATTTCAACGAAACCTCTGCGCGCCGGACCGAAGGTCTGGTCCAGCGAACCGTCGTCATTCAGCCTTGCAATGGCAACCGGGGCATTCGCTCCCGTTAAGGGTATCGCCACGAGAAATTTTGAATCGGGGAGCGCCAAGACCGCCGCCGCTTCGTCGCCCGCGATGCCGGGTATCGGTAACGTCAACACGCCATTGCGAGCAAATGTCGGATCGAGTGACCTAGGGGTCGAAATACTGTGTGTCTGCGTCATGAGCTTGTTCCATCAAGTTGGTGAGTCCCTTAACGCTGGAACTGGAACTTGAGTAGAGCATCGCCATGACGCACAAAACACCTGATAGAAATGACAGTCCGGCTGTCTTTACGAGCCGCAATGATGGCCTTACAAGACAAGCGCACCGTTATTCAGTGCGCGCGCATGGATCTGTTCAAGCCAGCACCTTCTTAAGCCTTAGCCTTTCTTGGCTTCAAATACTTCATCAACCCCTGAAACCACATCACCAGCGCCGGGTTGCCCTTGAGCTGGATCGACTTGTCCTGAATCCCCTGCATAAACGCCAACTGCTTGTTCTTCGCCTGCATCGTCGCGAAGCCATAACCGGCATCTTTAAACGCAATCGCAAACGCCGGCTCTGCCACCACGCCAGACTTGCTGGTGATGCGCTGATCCTTGACCACGAAATGCCGCGCCACTTTCCCATCCAGCGTCTGCAACTGAAACACCAAATCCTTGTCACCCAACTGCTGCTGGAACGCAGGATTTGTCCGGCTGGCCTTACCCATCAACAAACCCATCATCCACAGAAGAAAACGAAATTTCATGCGCACAGCCTCAAAAGGAAAATGAACGGCCGGGGCAGTGTAAGGGATTCGGACGATAACGCCAGTATCTGCCGCTGTTGGAAGAGGATGCTGACTATTCCCCGCACGATGACCGCCAAGTCACGATTCAGCGCTCGCCCACTGATCGTTCCCCCGCTCCGCGTGGGAATGCATCCCGAGACGCTCTGCGTCTCACCACTCACCTTTCCTACACCTGTTGAAACACATCCCTGTAGGAGCCGGCGAAGCCTGCGATCTTTTGATCTTCCGGCCCGCGAATCTATGGGAAATTTCCTGCAAAGTGCGGGGCTGTGCGTGAACTAGGCGAGTTGGCTGGCTATCGATAGGCTCTGTGTGTCGCCGCAAAATCGGTGACTCGGACGTGCAAGTCCGGTTCAGGTGCACAATCGTTAGTGGCGTTTCGCCGAGCGTTTTCCTATGCTCCCGATCGTTATGGCGGCTGTGCGTCGGAGACCTTCGGGTCTGCCGGGTTCCTGAACCGGTCTTGCACACCAACGCACAGCTGCCACCTATTCGAAGTGCAAAGCGAATTGGTGTCGGCCTCATAACTTCAGGAAGCTGCACCATGATCAAACCAACACCCAACCCCCCAGAGAATCCAGACGTTTCGCCCTACGAAACCCTGGAATCAAAGAAATTCCACGAAGCCGCCGAACGCGCCCTCGACCACCATTTCAAACCATCCGTCGAACCACATCCCAAACGTGAAAACGGCCTCTTCAAACTCTCCCCCGGCACCGACGCCGAAGCCCTCATGGCCAACGCCTCCGAAGACCTACTGTCCATCAGCGTCATCGCCTGTGACCTCGCCGACGACCTCCACGGCTCCCGCCGCTCGGTGGCGCTGGCCCTGAGCAGAATGGCGGACGGGGTGAGATTGATGGTGGAAGGGACACTCGACCAGATTGAAGTGCGAAGCGTGGCGGCCAAGCCGTAGCGAAGTTTGTGGATGAAAAAAGGGGACGTTAAGTCCCCTTTCTGCAACTGCCTGTAAAAACCCAGACGAAAAAAAGCTGCCAATCACGGCAGCTTTTTTGAGAATCCGGAACCTTCAGCCAGCTAGGCGACCGACAGGCTCGAAATCACTGCCATTGGACAGAGCAACATCCAGAAAGCGGCTGCGCTTATCGGAACGCTTGGCCAAAACTTCACGAGCTTCAGCTTGGAACCGGGCAGCCATCATAGGCTTAGGTTCATGTTTGGACTTTTTCATGGAAACCTCTCGGGTCTCGAAATTTGACTGGATCGCCCTGTCTGGCGGCGCCACCCGCCCCTTTGATTCTTGGGCATGGATAATCAATGGCAATTTTGAAGGTCGAGAGAGTAGCGATATTTGAAAGCTCTTGAATAGCCGCCGGAAACACCCCGACATTGATTATCTGATCGAAGCAAACCGCAGGTTCTATCCCTGTCGCTGACTCATCACGCATCGGCGAGACGAGATTTACTACCCATAAAGGGACGTTAAGTCCCCTTCCTGAATATTCTCTGCCTCACCATTGGCAACCTGTTTCAGGTTTCGAATCCACGTTGTAATCGTTTTCAAACGAATACTTCTTTGCGGATTTGTAATTCGTATACGACATCGCATCAACCCGGCCACCCTGAGTGACCATCTGATACTCACCTGTCAGTGCGCCATCAACTACTTCAACCCAAGTTGTCGTGTACTGGTAGGGCCGGCCATACACGAGTTCTTCTTGTTCAGTACTGCGATGAACCAGCCCAATAGCCTTTTTTGACTTGCTGTACTTGACGCCAGCACCGCTCCATTTGGCGACAGAGTCGTAATAGGTTCGGAATTCAAAATTTATGGGTTTGCCTTCGTAGGAGCGGAAGCAAAAAACCTCGGTCGTGACCTCGCTATGCGCCGCCAGAGGAACGAAAACGAGCAACGCGGAGAACAATGCAGACGAAAATTTCAAACCGAACATTCCATTAGCGGTTTCAGGGGTATCAGCAAACGATTCGGGCCTGTTATGCACCAGGCTCAAGCGCACCGCATTTCAGCTCTTTGATTTGCGCGTTCTGAATCGGAATCACACAGGCAAGGCGCTTCTCTCCGAGCCCGCGAAGCTCAGTCAAACTGAGCGTCACGTGCAACCCATCCTCGGCAAACGCATGATCCTCAAATCCGGCATCGGCATAGTCAGTCCAAAATGCCTTGCCCTCGAAACTGCAAAACCGCTTGGAGGATAGCACCCTCCAACCGCCGTTCGGCGCCAGTATCTGGACCGTCAGGCATGGGCTGCCAAAGGTGCTGACATAACGTGCCACGACATCGCTAAAGCGCTGGGAGCCAGACAGGTACACCTTGTTCAGATCGACCACATTACCCGGCTCATCAGCGACGATTGTGTCCAGGTAAGCAGCACGTTCCAGACTCAGTCTTGCCATGCAGTTGTTGATCGTCGTGACATGCGCTGCCACCCCAGGCTCGATTTCCGTGGCTTCAAGCGGGCATGTGGTGTCGCGTAGCTTGATCCAGGCGCGCTGAGATTCTCTGGCCATGGCGACCAGCGCCTTACCCTGCTCAGGGTCACGCCGTTGTTGAGTCTCAAACCGTCCCAGCAGTTTCTTGTAGCTGGCATTGAGTTGCGTGTCGGCCTCTTTGCGAGCTGCCTCCACACACCGATCGACCTGAGCACTCACGGTGATTTCTTTGCAGTCGTCCTCGGCCATCGCAAAAGAGGCAAACAGGCATCCAAAGGACAACGCGATAAAACGCACAAACCTGTTCAATTTTTCATTCCCTGAATGGCGGATCGCTCAACGACACGTTGAGGTATTTTCTGCGTCTTGCCATCGGCGCTCATCGCGTCGCGGTACTGGCTGTAATAGCGCTGCGCTTCATCTTTGCGATCAAGGCGCCAGAGCGAGTCGGCTATGTTCAACATCAGTACCGTACGTTCACCAACAGCCTCAACGCCGCGATAAAACTTCAGCGCCAGCTCATCTCTACCGCCCTCGGCCAAATAGAAGGCCAAGTCGTTAAAAGCTTCAACATTGCGCGCCGGTGGGTGACAAGCCATATAGGACTCTGGACTTATAGTGCGAAGATTGAATGCGAGTTCTTCCACGCGAGATTGCGGCATCTCAATATTTGAGACCTGCTTCAATAAGTCCTTTGGAGACGGCGTCTGCATGACGAGGTCAGGCGCATCCTCTTCCCCGGAAGTCCACCGATTGCCCTCCCACTTGCCGTAGCAAAACCTGGCTGCCGGCTGACTGAGCACGCAACCGGTCTCCATTGAAATGACCCCGCAACCAGTTTCCTCTGTCGGGATTTCTTCACCCTCCTGGCCAATGACAACGCCATACAGAGTCTGAAGGAGGAGCAATGTTTTCTTGTCGGGACTTAACCAAGCCTCATGCGTTTCAGTACCCACCGCGGGTACATAGAGGGGAAACGTTTTTCCATTGGCGGTAAACGAGGCAACCGCCGACTCCGCAGCGGGCCTGCCCCATGTCTTGTCCTTCAGCGTCACTAAGTGCCCGCCAACCCCCACGATCTGAATATTTTCAGACAAGGCATTGGCTGAAACTAACAGGCCCATGACAAACATCAACCGCTTAAGACTGCCCGCGAGAAGACGGTTCATCTACTCACTCCTCATCCATCGGCGACGATTCCACGTCGGTCATGCTCAGCAGTCGAAATTCATTGTTCACAAACTCGTAGTAACGATCCCGATTACCACTTTCCAAAGCATTCCCCTGCGCATCTTCTTCGCCGTCGAGCGTGATGCCGGAGACGATGATCAAGCGGCTGTCGGGCTGGTAAACCATGCCGAAGTTGCTGCCGTCGTAAGCATTCGGCAGACCGCCAACGACTTCCCCAGTCTGAGCGTCCAGCACTTCGCCGCAAATGGCGCTGCCGCCACAGCCGAGCCTGTGCAGGATGTAATGGCCGGCGAAGTTGACCTTGCCTTTCAGGGCTTGCACCCGTGCCTGATCCATCATTGGGCTGCTGTTTTCTTGCGGCACCAGCTTATGGTTGGGGCCGGTGAAAACTGGCGTGACGGTGTAATCCTTGAAGGTTGGATCGGCAGCGAATGCCATGGACGCGGCAGCCAATATCAAGCTGCCGAGAACAATCGAAAATCCTTTCACGTAGTAACTCCGTAAATGCCGTGGGGACCGTCGGCTTACTCAGCCTGCCCTTCGTAACGCTGTGTCTGCGGGTCGAATTGCCACAGATGTGGCCGGGTCATGGCCTTTTCACCCTTGTAGCGAATCCGCCCGCGCTTGTCCCTGATGTAGGAGTAGATCTCGATGTCCTTGAACTCACCTCCCCCCTTGGCTGGGCCGTCCAGAACTTTGACCCCGGCGAAGTAACCGCCGCCCGAATACCTCAAATAACCACGGCACTGGATCAGGAAGGCGAATGTGCTATCCATTGATGAGCCAATGCCGACGCGGGAATTGAAGATGAAGTCTTCGATGCCATCGCCATTTAGATCGCCGCGAAAAACCACGTGGCCCGGATCGATAGAAAACTCTTTTCCATCGAGACTGGAAAGTATGTCTTCCGGATGTTCACTGCTCTGCGACCATTGCGATAAGAAATATTTCGAGTCAGCTTCCTGATTGCAAACTTCTGCCGCCATAACAGCTATCGGCAACCAGCTCACACATAACACCAGCAATCGTTTCACTTCGCATCCTTCGAATTAATCAATTGCAACTCACCATCCCGATACAACACCTCACACCCCACCCACGCCGGATCAACCTGTGGCATCACCGCCGACGGCTTTCGCAACTCACGCAGCAACGTCGAGCCATGCGACAAGCGCCCACCCATCCGCGCAATCACCGCCCGCGCTGTTTGATAGTGCGCATGTCGCCCCGGATCGAGGGTGTCTTCGAGCAAAATATCCTCGCCCAGAATGCCCTGCGCCTGCCCCGGATAAATCATGAACCCGGTGGCCTGCTCCGCACCTTCGCGACCGTCCTGCCAGAAGCTGCCATCGCGAGTGCGCACATCCGGATGCGGTGCGAACCAGTGCTCGCGATCCGCCAGCGGCATGGCGTGGTGCAGGCGGAAGAAGATGCGCATGAGGTTGTCGCGGTACCACTCGCGCACTTGCAGGTAGTAGCCACGCAAGCCCGGCAGGCCGCTCAAGTGGACGAGGCGGATCAGCCCTGACCATTGTGGAAATACCTGTAACGGCAGCTCAGTCGCCGCCGGCCGAGGCGTGGCCGGATCGGTCTCCCACGGCAATCGATGTGGACTGTTTTCTAGATTGTCGTAAGCCGTCGGCGGGCGGCCCAGCCAATCACCGCCGCTGCTCGCCAGCGCTGTGGCGATGCACAGATTGCCTTGCACGACGAACACGTAAAACCGGGTGAACCAGTCCGCTAGTTGTTGGCCATCGGCAGCTTGGGCGACGAGTTCGGCCAGTTCCCGATCGAAGCGCTGCAAGCCGTTTTCAAGATTCAGCAAATGCCCGCGAGCCTTGCGTTGCATACGCAAAAACAGCGGCAACGAACGCAGCATCTTCAGCGGTTGCCACGGCAGATGCGGAGTCGCGCCACCGACTTCACCAGCGTAGTTACTCGCGCTGATGCCCCAGTCGGCCAGCCGGGCGAGAAACAGATCATTGTTGATGTAGGACGCGCCGCCGAACACCGCGGTGAACGGCTCGTTGTCCTGCAGCACCCGCGCATCCCAACGCGCCATGATCGCCGGAATACTCGCGGCGGCTCGGCGTTGGGCGTATTCCACCAACACGCTCGGTTGCGGCGGCAGGATCTCGGCGATATTGGCGGCGGTCAGGTGGCGGCGCCAGCCGTAATCGCTGATCGGCCGGTATTGCAGCAGCCACAGTTGTGAGCCGTCCCAGGCCCATTCGACGTCGCCGGGCACGTAGTGGAACACGCGCAGCACGTCTTGCAGAAAGCGCCACAGCAAGTCTTCGGTCAAGCCGTGGGATGGCGTGAATGTGCGGCTGCGCCAGGCATCACCGAGCCGCGAAAGCGTTGCCCGCGAGGGGCTGACGTGACCGTCGGCCAGCGATTCGAGATGACCTTCAACCCACTCCAGTTCTACCGACAGATGTCGCACAAAAGCGATTCCGGACACTACCGGGGAGATGAAGCGCTGCACCACCACTTCCTCGACGCCTTCGGCCGTCAGTTCGGCGATGCGTTTCGGCACATTGGCGGACGGCTCGCGCAGATAGGTTGTGCTCAAACCGGCATTCGCCGAATCGGCCTGATCCTCGCCATAACTGGAGGAGCGCACCGCCCAGGTCACGTGGGGTTGGGCGGCGAGGAACGTCGGCAGACGCGGATCGCTGCAATCGTTGAGCGTCAGTGCCGCCGGCACCGGTTGCCGCGCCAGTTCAGCCAGGCGCAAACGCCCGCCCTTGGTGTGGGCGACAAACCCGCGCTCGCCCGACTCCAGCCACTCGGCGAATTCGGCGGGCGAGTCGATCCACGGGTAATGACCCCAACCAGATTTGAGGCTGATGGTCAGATCAGCGCGGGCGAGAATCGCCGACCACGCCGCCGCTTGCTCGATGCCGAGCACCGCGTCCTGATCGCCCCAAACCAGCTCGACCGGATCGGTGATCCACTCCAGCAGCGGCAGCGCAGTGTCGGCACGAATCAAATCCCAGTGCGGCACAAACGCACGGCAGCGCGCATAGCCGGCGCCCATGCGCTGGTACTGCGCGGGCGTCCAAGTCTGGTTGGAAAACTTGCGGGCGAACAGCGTGGGTTTGTTCGACAGCAGCCAGTGGATGGTCTTGCGGATCGGCAGCGGTGACATCAGCGCCGGCAAGCGACGCTGCCACAAAAACGCACCGACCGGCGCCAACAAAACGCTGCGGGAAAAGTGCCCGGGCCGACGCTGCAACGCATGCAATACAAGCAAGGCATTAACCCCGACTGCCATGATCGCGCTGCCCTTCTGCGTCATCGCCAACAAGGTCTGCGCGTAGTCCGCCAGATCCTCGCAGGGCGGTTGTGGATTCGTGCCGAAGCCTGGCAACTCCAGCGGTACCACGTCGTAGCGCTGGAAGTGCGGCAGCGCGTCATCCCACCAATCGGCGGCGCTGCCGTTGCCGGCTAGCAGGTACATCAACGGCTTGCTCATGAGCGATCCTCAGGTCAGATCGCGCAGAGCGGCGTCGAGGGTTGGATAGCGGAACGTGTAGCCGGCCTCGGTCAAACGCTGCGGCACCACGCGCTGACCGTCGAAGAACAACTGCGCCATCTCCCCCGCCATTGCACGCACTGGCGCGGCGGGAATGTGCAACCACACCGGGCGCTTGAGGACCTTGCCGGCCTGCCCGGCGAACGCCGCCTGACTGACCGTTTCGGGCGCGACCATGTTGTAGGTGCCACGCAGAGTGTCGTCGTTGAACGCCCGCGCGATCACCTGAAGCACATCGTCGCGATGCACCCAGCTCATGATCTGCCGACCGTCGCCCATGCGCCCACCGAAACCCAAGCGGAACGGCAGCAGTAACGGCGTCAACGCACCGCCCAAGCCAAAGACCACGCCAAGACGCAGCACCACCTGACGCACGCCAAACTCAGTGGCCGGTTGCGCGGCAGCTTCCCAACGCGCACAGAGTTCAGCCATGAAACCGTCGCCCTTGCTGGCGTGTTCGTCGAGACTTTCGCTGGCATCGCGCACGCCGTAGTAGCCGATGGCCGAGGCTTGAATCCACAGCGTTGGTTTGTGCTTGGTGTTCTTCAGCCAGGTCATCAACGCTTCGGTGGAGCCGACTCGACTGGCGAGCAGTTGCGCCTGACGCTTGGGAGTCCAGCGTGGGCCGGCGACGGGCGCGCCGGCGAGATTGATCACTACGTCGAAGGCTTCGTCATGACTGAGTTCGCTGAGCGAATGCACACAGCGGACGCGGCCGTTGAACAGATTGGCCGCGCTCAACGGATCGCGCGTCAGTACGCTGACCGAGTGGCCCGCGTCGAGTAATTGATTGACCAAGGCTTCGCCGATGAACCCGGTGCCGCCGGTGATTAGCACTCGCTTGTAGGCGCCATCGGCAAACGGGTTGGATTGGCTCGGTGCCTTTACTGAAGAAGCCTTTCGGCGGTCATGCCGATACAGCCAGAACAGTGGCGGCAACAACACCAGCAATGCAAAACCGTCGAGCCACAGGTGCGACCAGACCTGTTGTTGCGCTGAGAGCCACATGTCCTGCGGCGCCCATAACAGGATGCCGGCAATCAACCAGCCCCAGACTGCCGGGGTTTTCAAGCGATTGCCCAAGTGCACCAGCGCGAGCATATACAGCGAATAACTTTGCAGCGTCGCGCCGAACAGCGCGAGCCACCAGACTTGTTGTTCGTGGCCGGCGGTGGGAACCGCATCAGCGCCCCAGAATGCGAGTTCGAGATTGTGCAGGTAGCCGTCGAGTAATCCGGAGTGACCGGCCCAGGTCAGGGTGAGGCCGGCGAGTATGTGCACGACTGCGGCGGCGTATAGCCAGAGCACTAACGCTGGGCGAAGGGAGTTCGAGGGGGCTGGCATTCCGTGTCCTGAGCGCATTCCTTGGGGGTGGGGAGTTTAAAGGAAATGCGTGGGGTTTCGGGGGTTGTCAGTAGCAGTAGCTGGGTTTGATTGGCGTGGTGGAGTTTTTCTTCAAGTGTTCCAAACCGAAACTCGCGCCTTCACTACCCTTCGCGAGAGCCAGTTGATAACAGGCCATGGCTCGGGATGGATCTTTGGTACCCCATTCGCCGCTCGCGAAGGTAGATGCCAACTTGCTGATCGCGTTGGCATTGCCCATTTTCACGGCGCCCATCAGTGCTTGCTCTGCAAGCGCAGGATTTTTGCAGGGGCCGTCTGATGTTAGTTCGTTGCCATCGCAGTAAAACTCGGAAAGTCCCATCGCACCGTTCGGCAACGCAGTGGCCGCTGCTTTGAATAGTGACTCCAAAGTATCCGTCGGCACCTGCGGCGCCATGCCCGAGAGGCTCAAAACAGCGGCTTTATAACTGGCGAGTGGGTCCCCGGAGTGCGCTGCACATAACAAGTTTTCTAGCGTGGCCTCAAACAACTCAACGGTGCGAGGCTGGTCCTCCGGTGCACCCAATGCTTCGAACGCCTCGGCACGCTGGAAACAGTAACTCTCTTCCTTGCTCATCGTCGGCGTACTCGCCGCGACCAGGTCTTTCTCGCGAATAGACCAGTCTTCAACGCCTTCAAGCATCCAGCACGCCTGACGGGAAAAATTGAAGGCTTTGACGTTGCTCCAGCCGGCGCGTCGATCCACAACAGTGGAGTGGCTGTCGTCGTATTCCCAAATCACAACACCCGGGGTTTTACGAGACTCGATAGGCGCCATCAACGGATAGGCCAACCCTGCCCCCTTCTCGCCCGTGGTCACAGGCTCGAAACGTCCCGGCTCGGCTTTTGGCTTTAACACCAACGACTTGACGGTAAACGCAGTGAGCCGGCGCTGGGCTTCGACATCGGCAGAAAACACTGCCAGGAACGGTAAGAAATCCTCGGATGGGCAAGCAGTACTGGCGCTACCGTTTTCGGATGGCTGCACCGACTGTTCCGGCACAATCTTGTCCAGATACGCCGAGCGTTCACGACTCATTCTGGCGATGCACGAGTTAACCGCAAATACATGCGCCGGCATCCCCGTCTCGATTTCGAATGCCTCCAACGGACAATTCGCATCGCGCAATTTCAACCACGCACGTTGCGACTCTTTGACCTTCGCTGCGTACTCCGCGCCCAATGCCGGATCTGCTCGATAGTCAGATTCAAGCCGCGTCATCAACTGCTTGTAACTGACATTCAACTGCGCATCGGCAGCCTTCTTCGCCGCCTCCGAGCAGGGCACCATTTCCAGACTTGAGGTGACCTGGCTGCAGTCATCCTGCGCATAG
Source organism: Pseudomonas sp. IT-232MI5 (assembly GCF_949767845.1). Classification (NCBI taxonomy): domain Bacteria; kingdom Pseudomonadati; phylum Pseudomonadota; class Gammaproteobacteria; order Pseudomonadales; family Pseudomonadaceae; genus Pseudomonas; species Pseudomonas sp. IT-232MI5. The sequence goes on along the minus strand of NZ_CATKQE010000044.1, from coordinate 306,552 downwards.
GCCGCTGAAACCGGCAGCAGCACGGCCAGCAGGGTAAAAACAAAACGGTTCACAGTGTTCTTCCTTGAGTCATTCAGGCTTTGCGTTTGGTGAATCGGGTGATGCATTGCTTGGGTATGTTCATTTCCCAGTAAGTGCTGAGCAACGCTTTGCGCTTTTGGTCGACGCGCAGGTTAACGAAGCCATCGCCGCAGTCCGGCTGCAACTCTTCGAACATTCCGGTTCTGGTTTGGTAAACGAACACCCGGTAGTAATCGTAAGTACCCATGCCGTCATCCAGCTGCCAGATCGCGAAATCCTGGGTGCCGTCGAAATTGAAATCGTCGAACTGCACGTGGAGTTCGTTCTCGGCTTCAAAATCGATTGTCCGAGACTCGCTGTGCGTTTCGCTTTTAACCGCGACGTTCAGCTTGGAGCCTTCGAGAACCAGCGTCGCGTCGACGCCTTTGGTTGGACTGAACGTGGTGGTTTGGGCTAACGCAGGGATCGTCCACATCAGGCCGAGCAGTGATACCGCTAGAGTTTTGAATTGCATGTACTGCCCTACTCCCACTTGCATCCGGACTCGAGAGAGGAGTCGATGCTGGTGCTGATTCCGAAGCTATAAGCCTTACCGTTGGACCGCTTCGTGTAAGACATCGAGACGATCTGCGAACCTTGAGTCATCAACTCATAAGTCCCCGTGACCTTGCCGTTGACGATTTCGGACCAAGTTCTGGTGTGCTGCCAAGGCGCGTCCGGATCGAGGACTTCATTCTGAGAATCCGTCAACACAATGGAAATGGGCTCACTTGATTTGGCGTACTTCACGAAACCACCAGACCATTTGCTGGCTTCGTCGTAGTAGGTACGGAGTTCGAACTTTACCGGGCTCGATTGGGATAGTTCGAAGCAAAGTGATTCGGTGGTGACTGCGCTTTGAGCGCCTAAAGGAAATAGCGCAAAAAAGAGAAAGAAAAGTTTGTTCATGCTCATCCAAGTCGACGCTTTCGCGCGAATGCACTGGCTTGTCCGTTTCAACGTCTGCTCTTGTCCGGTGCCAAAGCCAATTGGCGAGCACGCTCTATCGTCGCGCGAATCAGGCAGGCATCGGACCACTCACCGAAAACTGATTTATGCAATTTCGGGTCGGCCTGGCACTCCGCATCTCGAAATTTCATCCAGGCTCTTTGAGTTTCCCTCAGTGCTTTCTGACCGCTTTCGTCCAGCCGGCTCATACGATCCCGAAATACAGAATTCAACAATGCATCCGCGTCAGGAACCATCAGATCAAGAACACCATTTCCCGAGGGAAACCACTCTACGTCCGCCAATGCCTGTTCGCTCTCATTGTTCCAATTGTAGAGGCCGTTTTCTTCGATCTTCAGTGTGGCGGATCGCTGATGGTGATTCGTCGGATCGCTTTCGCTGACCTCCGAGCGATAAACAATTTCCAAATAGATAGGGTCGGTTGTGCGCTGAGGATCATTCAATAGCGTTTGCCGAACAATGGCCCGTTGCTTATCGCTCTCAGTGATCTCTATCGAAAAGCACGGATCCGGCCCAGGACGTTCTGCGGACGCCTTCCTCTCCAGGCATTGATTACGAACCGCCATGGAAGGGGTATCCGAACCGCCACCCACATCAACGACTCTGACAAGCAACCGGACTTCCGGGTCCTTGGAAAAGTCGGCCTGAAGGATGGTGGCAATCATCGTGCCCTCAGCCATGACCACAGGCGACAGTATTGAAAGAAAAAAAATGAGGCTGAATTTGAAAATCTGCATTCCTTGGCGTCCGTAAAAAACTCAGTGATCCGTTCAATTCTGAACGGGCCTGCGACAGAAGATAGAGTCAGAACCGACAAACGGGCCAGATCTATTTAAGCTTTCAACTAAACTCAAAGCAGTCGAGCGCAAAAAATAAATCCGTCTCCTTTGATTATGCCACCCCGAATCGTCAAAGGCCGGAGTATGTTATTTTTTTGGCAAAAGAACTTTCATCCACCAAATCTTTTTACTAACACCATACTTATCAATTAAATCGTCACGCGTCCCCAGCGACCCAAAAGAGCGAAACGAATTACTATAAACGTAATTCACCAACTTTCCATCTAACGAATAATAACCATGCCACTCAGGGCACGCACCACAGCCGCCGTAACCGCCGATGGAAATTAAACTTCCCTTGCTCCCCTTAATACAAGCCATCGAAACGACCACATTAGAAAGTATTTTCACAGTCGATCCGTTGCTGGTCAACTGTGATATTTTATCAACCTTCCGACGATTCTCTTGTCCATTTATCTTAATTATCTGATCTGTACATACAGGTGGAAAAAATGGGACAGACCACGTTTTTCGGATCTTTTTTAAAACGTGGTCTGTCCCCATTTCACATTCCTATCTTTAAGCATCGCACCAAGATCAAAACCGTCTAGCTTAAAGCATAAACCCGCACCTTAGATTAGAATAACTTATCTATAGCAACTTGATCGTACCTAGTAAACACCCCTCCCAATGCGCCGGAAGAAACATCGAAATAGATTGGGCGAGCCAAATCACCAACTTTATAAACAGAAAAAACTTGGCTTGAGCCAAATGAATGCTTTCCAGTCCCCTTTTCAATTACAGCTTCCGGCGCTGAAACACTCAAATTATCTTTTGAGTTATATATTCTCGATAACTTTGCCTCACCCAGTGTTGACTCACTGACCTCCAGTGACAACGGAGGCACTCTCAACAAAGGTTCGATAGCTATATTATCGGTTGAACTTTTCCACTCATCTGAAAATTCGTAAATCGCCTCATCATACTCCTCTGCAAGAGGTCGATTTAGTCCACATACCGCCTTGTTAATAAGAATTCCGTTCTGCTCATTACGTACATTTGCATAAATGCAATCTATGAAGACGTCCTTGGCATTTCTCATCAGTGTAAAATAAGCTTCAAATGTTGAGCGGGACGCCAAATTTTCATAATGTAGGGCTTTCCCCCCATTAAAGTCGACTAGTTCTCTGGTTGTTTCACCCTCACTACCAACAACGTTCTCGATCGTCCGGCTCCCGCCGGCCCAAGTCACGCTTAAACTTTTAGTCTTCGCATTCGCTAAATAAACGTCATCTTGGCCAGCCACAGAAATGCCAGAGACCATGAAAACTGAGAACATTAGAACAGCTTGAAACCTTAACTTCATACTATTTCGTCTCCGGAGCAGAAGAAGTCGCTCTTAAAATTGATTCAAATTTAACAGCATAACTTGCAATAAGTTCTTTTCGGTCAGACCCATTGATAACCTTGCGAGCACCCTCATAATCTTTAGTTGAATTATTAACATAATCACTGAGCTTTTTGCCGGTAAAAATCCCTTCCTTCATACCCCATATCATGATCGGTATCGAATTTTCGAATCCCGCAGCCTCGTCAGGCCTATTCACAAAGTCAATACCGAAATGATCCTTAGCCTTTTGATAGTTTTTCTTCCATGTCAAATGAACAAGGCCTCGACCGCGATACTTAAAACCATCGCCTTGTACTGTATTGCCATTCGCGATTGCTGTTTGCCGGCCTTCTTCGGAACTCGCAAGAACAGGATCATACTTATTAAAATAAGAAACCTCACCATATTCTGGAGCCACACTAAAATATTCAGGTATCATAAATTGATAAGCCTCATGCCGAGCAGTCGCAAACATATAAGACCATTCATATATGGTGTATACTTCTTTCGTTTCATCTATATATTTATTTATATGCTCAGCAATTTTTTGCAAATTAACTCTTGAGTTTGGAGTGAAAGCAGGAACATTTGGTTGAAATGACGCATGCTGTTCAGCGTACATCGCTACAAATCGCTCAACATCTATGAGCTGCGACCGGCTCATGAAATTACTCAACATTTCTATAGGATGGAAATGCCAAACCAGATCTGTATCTACGACAGCCTTCCCAATTAGGTCTTCCCAAAACACGTATTTCGTGATCCTTTCTTTTTCGTGTTTCAGCGTTTTCGGAGAATTTTCCAATAGCTGATCAAGTCTGCTCCACTTTTGAGCATCTGCTTTTTCTTTCCACTCAGTCGGATGATGGGCCACCAGCCTGGACCACTGCGAGCGCGTATCAGGTTTTTTCAAAGCCTCGGCCAACTCGGTTGGATCGACTTCCCCGCTCTGGTCTTTATCGATCTTCGCAAACAGATCCTGAAAGAACGTAGGCATATCTTTCGGATCAAGAAACCCGTCCGCTGTCGCATTGGTTTCTTCGACGATCTGAAACCCCAGCTTTTCCCAATCATGCTGAGTGATGATTTGTGCACCGGCTTTCTTGACCAGACCATTGACGGCCTGAGCATTGTCGGTAACGGTCACATCGTAGTAATCGTCGGCGCCCACTTTGATGACCGGCGTCTTGTTCAAATCAACCGCATGTTCCGTTTTCAGCAGCGTACTGTCAGTCGCAGGTGCTTTTTTCTTCAGCTCACCTCCGACCGGCAAATAAAGGTATTGCTTGCCGATCTTCAGCCCAACCGTATTCTTGAGGAAGTCTTTTACATCGGCTTCGGCAGTAAATATCTCGACGTGTACTTGATACTTACTTGCTACACCGCCATCTTCGCCGGTCAGATTTTCAGTCAATCCCAGATAACCGATCGGATCTCCCGCCTTGATTCCGGTACTGGCAGGTTCTACAGAATTGAAGCTACTCGGGATTACATCCCAAGCAACGTAGTCGTTTTCCACAATCGCCCAGAAGCTGGTAGGAAGGCTTCCCGTCCCAGCCAAACTACCGCTGCTGGTACATTTCGCCATTCGACGAATTGTCCCTGAAACATTGAGGTTCAGTACCTCTTTGCTTTCAAACTCCACCGTACTTTGAGGCGTAAGTTGCAGCGAGCCCATCTTAGCACCGGCAGTCTGCCCATTTTGGGCTGAGACAGGATCCTGATAAAGATCCAATCTCTTCAACGCGGTTCCCTTCACCTTACCTTGCCAATATTTGGGCTTTAAACGCTCCGGGATCGGGTCTGCCAGCCATATACGTGCGGGTTTGGAGTTTTTGTAGGGTTCTCCATCTTTCAAGTATGCGAACCAGACCTCTTTGCCAGCCTCGCGAACTTTGTGGCCACTCTTTTTAACGCTACCTGACAGGATTTTCCCTTTCGCATAGGTGACGTTGCCTAAGTCCTTTTGATCCAATATCTCAAGTTTGGTCCCCGCAACGAGCTTGCCAACGTTCTGAACGCTACTGGATTCAGGGAAATCGTCGTAAGCGTTGAAGTCACTTACTTTCATGGTCACTTTAGGCTTCGGAGTTTCTTCCTCAGTCAGTGGATAACGCTTGAAGGGCAGAAGGTGCATGTACAAGCTGTAGAAATTCAGCTTGTTTTGCTTGCCTTTACTCGGTCCTTCCTCTGGGTTTGGCGCGGATTTATACTCATGTCGCACCAAACAAAATGAGTTGGAATACTTCAGTTTTTTCTCGTTTTCGCCGAACGTAGACTCTAGATAGTCTTCGTTAAGTCGATAGGCCACCACCTCGCCGTCAGCCATGCAGCGGATCGGTTCGTTCAAGATGCACTGGGGAGCGCTGGCATTGCTGATGTGTATACCACCGTGCCAGAACTTGTTGCTGCCCAGCAGGTAGTTGCCAGCAGTTTCGGCCTCGAGAGCTTTGTAAACCTCCTCCGCGTCGGTGAACTGCTTACCGTCACCTTTTCTGAACGGATATTGAAAGTTCATCAAGGGCGCAGGTCCTGCCGGGGCAGGGGCAGCCGCTGGGGCCGGGGCTGGCGCGGCACCTGTCCGATACTCCTCCTTAGCCCTTAAAAACTTTGTTGGAACAGGCCAGTAGTATGCAGGTGGGTTCCGCCCAAAGAACGCTTCCGAAGGTCCGTTAGTGGTCTGAGCACCAAAAATTTTTCCCTGGCCCGTCTCTGCGTTGTACTCCATGACAATGCCGGTATGAAACAGGCGACGATTGCCTCCCGTTAGAGGAAGGATGTCAATCCAAAGAGCAATGTCCCCTTTCTTGACCTCTGTCGGTGGCACCACGGTGTAAAAGCGAGAGGAGGCATTCATAGCTCTCGTCTCCTCATACTCAATCTCGTAGCCCGCGCCAGTGAGCAGAAGATTCACCATATGGGAGCAATCGATCAGTTTTTTCCCCGCAGCATTGGTTTGGGTGCCATTGCCCCCCATCAGGTAGACGTAATCACCGCCGGTGTACTGATTTCTTAAATCGAGTGGTTCGGACATTTGTGCATCCTGCAAATTAATAGCAATAGCTGGTCTTGATTGAAGCAGCGTTTTGCGCGTTTAAACGTTTCAAATTTTCGGCAGCGGTGTCGTTACCCTTGTCAGCGGCGAGGCGATAGCAGGCAAGCGCTCTGGAAATGTCTTTAGTAACGAGCTGCCCTTTTTCAAACGAGTAACCCAAGTAATTCATCGCATCGACCGAACCCATTGAGGCGGCGCGAATAAGCTCCTTTTCGGCTTGTTCTGGGTGTTGGCAACGTCCTTCAGGTACAGGGTTGTTCCCATAGCAATAAAAAGTCGAAAGCGAGGCTGCACCGTCGGCAAGCGTTGTCGCGGCAGCCTTGAAAAACGCCTCAACTTTTTCCGTTTCCAACTGTGGTGCCATGCCGGAAAGACTCAGGCCCGCAGCACTCAAACTTGCTTGTGGGTCTCCAGAAGCAGCAGCGCACACATAGTTTTCCAGCGCAGCCACAAACAGCTCGCCGGTCAGCCGATACTGCTCCAGCCCACCGAGCCCAGCGAAGGCTTGCGCGCGCTGATAACAAAAATTCTCGGCCGTGTTCATGGTCGGGGTACTTGCCACAACAAGATTTTTCTCACTAATCGACCAGTCCTCAACTCCCTCTAGAACCCAACACGCTTGGCGAGAAAAGTTAAAGATTTTGATGTTGCTGTTACCTGCACGCTTATCAACAACGTTGAAATGACTGTCGTCAACCGCCTCGACTTCGACACCTTCGGTCTTTTCTGTGGCTACGGGTGCCATCAGTGGAAATGCCAACGTCGAGCTCTTAACCCCCGTCGTTTGCGGATCAAAATTTCCGCTCTCCCCGGTAGGTTTCAAAACCAGCGACTTCACCGTCATCGCAGTCAACCGCTGCTGAGTTTCAGCATTCGCAGAAAACGCCGGCAGAAACTGGGAAAAGTCCTCGGACGGACATTCATCCGCATAAGCGCTGCCATGAAACAGGCTCAACAACGACGCGGTGAAAACCGCTATCGCGATGCCATTGCTCTTCTTCAAAACACCATTCATGTCGATCACTCGGAAAACACAAAAAAAGCCTTCGGTTTAACCTTCTCAGGCGGCGCATTCAACAACGCCTGATCCATCAAACTCCCCGCCTTATCCTTATCCGCCGCCCCCGGCAGCACCGGCGGCTTAATCCCGATCCCCGTGCCGGAACCAGCCGAGCCACCCGCATTGATCTTGATCACCGGCCCAACCACCGTAACCCCACCGCCATCGAGCTTGATAAAGCTCCCCCCCCCAAGAATGGTCAGCTCCGTCCCCGCCTCAATAACAATCTTGTCCCCAGCCTTGAGGTGAATTTCTTTCCCCACGCTGGTCAGTTGCGCAGTCCCCAGCTTCACATGCTGGTTCTGCCCAATCGTGAGGTGATCATCCAGCTTCGCTTCAATCTTGCGGTCAGAGATCGTGGTGCGGTGCTCTTCAGCCTTCAGCTCGGTGTAGGTGTTCTTCACCACCGTGTCATGACGTTCATTACCGACCCGAATCTTCTGGTCATGCTCAACGTTTTCATCCCAATCACGCTGGGCGTGGATGTAGATCTGCTCCGCACCTTTCTTGTCTTCAATGCGCAGTTCGTTGTACCCACCGCCACCCGGCGAGCTAAGCGTTTTGAACACGCTGCGAGTCTTGTTCGCCGGTAAGGCGTACGGCACCGGGTTTTCCTTGTGGTACAGGCAGCCGGTGACGAGGGGCTGGTCGGGATCGCCTTCGAGGAAGGTGACGAGGACTTCCATGCCGATGCGCGGGATGCTGATGGCGCCGTAGCGGTCGCCGGCCCAGGAGCTGGAGACGCGCAGCCAGCAGCTGGTTTTGTCGTCGGCCAGGCCTTCGCGGTCCCAGTGGAACTGGACTTTGATGCGGCCGTATTGGTCGCAGTGGATTTCTTCGCCTTTAGGGCCGGTGACCATGGCGGTCTGGCTGCCGAGGACGCGCGGTTTCGGGTGTTCGAGCGCCGGGCGGTAGAACACGTCCCACGGGGTGGCGAGGAAGGTGTTGCGGTAGCCCTGGTGGAAGTCGTCCTTGTTGTCGGTGGTGTCGCTGGTCACGCCTTCTTCGAGGACTTGCGGCTGTTTGCCTTCGTGGAAGAGTTCGGTGAGCAGCCACAGGTCGTTCCACTCGCTGCGCGGGTGGTCGGACATGGCCATGAAGTGGCCGCTGACCAGTTTGGTCTGGTCGCCGCGACCTTCGGCCTGGCGGTAGTCGGCGCGGTGGCGTTCGAGGGCGCGCTGGCTGAGGAACTTGCCGCGCGCGCGGTCGATGAAGCGGCCGGGGTAGTCGTAGTCTTCGAGATCCGGCTCGGTGCTCTCGCCGTCCGGTTTGTAGGCCGCTTCCATTTGCAGGCGCGGTTTTTCGAAGTCGTAGTCGCGGCGTGTGGTGCGGCTGGTGCGGGTTTCCAGGCGCAGTTTGAAGCCTTTGATCACCGGTTCTTCGGCGACCATGCCGCTGCCCTGCACGTACGCGGTCGGCTGGCCGAGATCGGGGAACACGGTCTGGTCGTCGCCGAACACCAGCAGGTGGCCTTTGTCGCTGTGCTGGAAGTGGTAGTGAATGCCTTCCTCTTCGCACAGGCGCTGGACGAAGTGCAGGTCGGTTTCGTCGTATTGCACGCAATAGTCGCGATCCGGGCACGGCTGGCTCAACTGGAAGCTGTAGGCGTTGCCCTTGATGCCGTGTTCTTCGAGGATCAGCGCGATGATTTTCGGCGCCGACATCTGCTGGTAGATGCGCTGGTTGGTGCGGTGATGCAGGTATTGCAGTTGCGGCACCATCGACACTTTGTAGCGGGTCAGGCGTTTGCCGGCATCGCCCTGAGCGACGCGGTAGATCTGGCCGTGGATGCCCGAGCCTTGTGGATCGAACGCCAGGAACGCCTGCTTATGCAGGAGCTGTTCGAGGTCCAGATCCGGGTTTTCGCTGACCAATTCCAAGTCGAAACGATACGGCTGGCTGATGCCTTCGGTGCCGGTGAACGACAGCACTTGCAGGTCGCCGACGTAGTCTTCGACCTTGAGGCTGAAGTGGGTTTCGTTAGCTGGGTTGAACATAAAGTGCTCCCTGTTCGAATGTCATCCGTTAGGCCCGAAGTCGCAGACGTTGCAGCCAGGACGAAGTGGCGCCCAAGGCGTCACGCAATTGGTCGGCAGTAATGGTGCGTGCTGCCGGATCAAAGCTCAGCGCCGTTTGCAGCGCTGGCCAACAGTGTTTCGGTAGGTTTTGCGGGGCCTGCAGCTCGCGCTCCAGATGCTCGTCGCGGGCCTGGGTCGAGGGCAAGCGGCGGAACGGGTGTTTACCGCCCGCCAGTTCATAGACCACGCAGGCCACGCCGTACACGTCTGCGCTGGCCGACAACGGTTGGCCCTCAAGCAGTTCGGGGGCGGCGTAGCCCGGGGTCCAGGCGTTGAAGCGTTCGCGGCTCAGGTGCGGCAGGCCGGGCATCACGCCCTCCTCTGCCTGACCGAGGCCGAAGTCAAAGAGGCGCAAGCCGTCTTCGCTGAGCATGACGTTGCTCGGTTTCATGTCACCGTGCAGCACGCCGCGACCGTGGGCGTAGGCCAGCGTGTCGAGCAGCGGCAGGACGATGTCGCGCAGCTCTTGCCACGGCAGGCCGAGGGGCCGCTCGCAGAGCAATTTGTCCAGGGTCAGGCCACGCATGTATTCCATGGTGATGAAGGCCCGCTGGCAGTCGGTGTCGACTTCAAAGGTGTGCGCACGCACGACGTTGTCGTGGCGCAGGCGTCGGGTCAGGGCAAACTCGCTGTAGAGCAAGGCACTGGCGTCCGGCGATTCGGCAAATTCTTCGCTGAGGATTTTCAGCGCAATGTAAGGGTCGGGATCGCCGAACTGTTCGTGCAGCAGATCCCGCGCCCGGTAAACGGCGCCCATGCCACCGGCCCCGAGCAGACGCTCGAGGTGGTAGCGACCGGCGAGTACATCCGGCAGTGCACCGATGCTGGCCTTGGTTGGCGCCAGCAAAGGCTCTGCTTTGTTTTCCTTGGCGAAGGCGAAGTAGGTCAGGTTGTTGGCCTGTTCTTCGCTCATCAGCAAGTCATCGACTGAGGATTCGATTTCAGTCATTGGCGGATCACCACGGCTGTCAGGTTGTCGCGCGCGGCGCCACGCAGGGCGCCGTCGAACAAACGTTCCAGCGCCACGTGCGGCGCGCTGAGGCTGAGGGCGTTGCCGAGGGCATCGCTGCTCAAGCCCTGATACAAACCATCGCTGCAGAGCAAAAACGCATCGCCCGGATAGACCTCGAGTTCCAGTACATCCAGGGTCAGTGTTTCGGCCGCGCCGACGGCTCGGGTCAAGGCCTGAGCCGCCGGGTGTGCTGCCGCTTGTTCGACGCTCATTTGTTGCTCGTCGATCAATTGCTGTTGCAGCGAATGGTCCTTGGACAGCTGATACAAACGCTGCCCGCGCCACATGTAGCAACGGCTGTCGCCGGCCCAAATGCAGGCCGCGCGATTGCCTTCCACCAGCAGCGCGACGACGGTGCTGCCCATGATGCTGTCGTGGCGTCCGGCGGTGACCGTCAACTCCTGCCCCAAACGCCGGTTCAACCAGTGCAGGCACTGGCGGATGGCTTTGAGGCGTTCGTCGAAGTCCTCGTGTTGCGGCAGTTCAGCCAGGCTGGCGACGATCAACTGGCTGGCGATGTCGCCACCCTGATGACCGCCCATGCCGTCCGCGACCACCCACAGCCCCTGCTGTGGCGAGTCGAGGAAGGCATCTTCGTTGCGCGCCCGCACCTTGCCCGGGTCGGTCCGCGCCGCGCTGCGCCAGGCACTGGCCACCAGCATCAGAGCTGCACCGGCATACGGAAGGTGCGCAGTACGCCCATGTCGAACGGATTCGGCGTGCGCTGGCTGGTCAGCAGGTAGTTGGCGCGCAGGCCACCTACGTCGGCTTTCAGCACCAGTACATCGCGACCGCTCAGGTACTCGGTCTGCATCAGGTCGAACAGACGGAACAGCGACCATGGGCCGGAGTTCTTCTCGATGCCGATCGGGCGCCCGGCCATTTTGTCCATGACCAGACTGGTGCGACCGTCTTCAGCATCGGTCGGCCATTTGAACGACATTGGCAGGATCGGACCGTGGCGGTATTCCATGGTCTTGTCGCCGAACTTGAACTCGGAACGGCTGACCGCCGGGTCGAGGGTGTACGGCTCCAGTTTGAACTGCACGGTCGGCTCGGCCGGGTTGATCGAGAAGAAGCTCTGACGAATCGTCAGCGCCGCCGCCATCTGGTCCAGATACATTTTCGACACCGGCAGGCTGTGGCCGTCGACGCTGCGCATGCGGTAGTTGCCCGGATCGCCGCTGACGAATGGACGCATGTAGCTGTCGAAGAAGCGGTCGACGGTGCCTTGAGCGCGGAAGAACTCGCGGAAATCGCTGATCGCCACGTCGCTGGTGCTGCTGGCGCTGAACGGATAACGCTTGCTGATGGTTTTGCCATACACGCTGTACAGCTCGTTCTGATAACGGCCGTTCAGGTATTGGTAAGCATCGTTAAGCACCAGACGCCACGAGTCTTCGGCCAGCACGTTGAACCACACGCTCAGTGGACGCGGCAGACGGCCGGAGGCATTGCGCAGGTTGGTCAGCGCATCACGCTGGCCGCTCATGCGGGTTTTCGCCATTTCGAACGCGGCTTGTTCCGGCGTGCTGGAACGGGCCAGGCCGGCCAGTTGCAGTTGCAGGTCGTTGAGCGCGTTCAGCGCTGGCGTCAGGTCCGCCGCCGGGCCGTTGTTGTCATCGAGCAAACGATGCAGCGGTTCGAAGCGGCGTTGCAGCGACTTCTTCGCGGTGTCCGGCAGGGTCTTCGCCACGTTCAGGGCCGAAGCCTTGTCTGCTGCGGCGGCGGCAAGTTTGCCAACCTTACCCAGTTTGCCTTTCTGCCCGGCCAGCGCATCAGCAGCGTCGCCAGCTTCTTCGACAGGGTCTGCAGCCGCCTGGAAGCGGGTGTTCTCACGCACTTCAGTGAGCAACGCCAGTACCGGCGAATTCGCCGAGGTCAGGCCCGCCAGTTGTTCGGCGCCTTCACCGGCGTCGCTGATCGGCGGCAGGGCAACCTGGCCAACCGCTTCGCTCCAATAGTTGGCGTAGTCGCGGAAGTACAGCTGCTCCAGCTCGACCATCAGACGACGCAAGTCCATGTCGCTGATGCCCGCACCTTCGCCCAGCACCCAGTTGTCACGCAGGATGTCGGTAACCAGCGCCGAACCCTGTACCGAGAAATACTGCTGATAACCGGTTTGCGTGTAGAAGCCCGGGATCACGTATTCGGTGCCGATAAACAGCGAGCCTTGTGGACCGAGGTGTTGGCTGAAACGGTAGTCCGGCAGGTTGCGCGCCTGCTCGCGGAGCATGCGGTAAACCACCGTGGCCAGCGATTCGCTGCGCAAGACCTGACGCGCCTGAGTGACCAACTGATCGTTCAGCGGGTAGATAAACGGCTGCTTCAGCAGACGTTCCAGATGCGCGCTTAAACCGTTCTGCACAGCGGTGTTGCCGGTGTAGCGCGTCGACCAGTCAGTGGCGACCCAGTCCTTGAGCCATGCGGCATCGCGACGGTCCTTCATGTTCAACATCAGGTACGCGCGCAGGCTGTTGAGCAGGCGGTCGCGGTCCTTCATGTTGGCGCGGATCTGCCCTTCGAGCATGGTTGCAACCCGTGGCAGCAGCTGCTTTTCAAGCTCGCGCTCGTAAGCCTCTTTGACCACTGGATTGACGTCTTCGCCCTGATACAGACCGCCACGTTCGTGATACGAAACGTCGCCCTTCTTCGGGAACACCTGCGTAGCGGCGTAGCTGCTGTCGAGGGTTTTCAGTACGCCCATGGCGTCATCACGCGGCGACAATGCCGTGCGTTGTTGCGTCCAGTTCTGCGCCAGATTGCGCAGGTTTTCCAGGCGCTCGTAGTTGGCCGAGAAACCGCCCGCCCAGAGCATGCCGAACAGAGCCAGTGCCGCCAGTGCGCCAACATACAACGCACGTTGGCCCCAATGGATACGGCTGCGTTCGCGCTTGTCCAGACCGGCCAGATCGGACTCAGGGAAAATCACCTGGCTGAACAAGTGATGGATAAACCGCGAACGACCGCTGCGCAGGGTCGGCAGCACACCGGCGCTCATGCCGAGGCTGGCGCCGATGCCGGCAGTGGTCGCATCCATCTCTTGGGTCAGGTGCGGCGCGCTGGTCAGGTAGAAACCGCGCAGTTGCGTGGCACGCTGATAACGGTTGCCAGTGAACGCCATGTCGACGAACAGGCACAGGCGCTCGCCGATCTGCCCCAGTTGATGCGGGAAGTCGAGGATGCGGCCACGGCGCTGGGTATCGCGCTCGGAGTGCATGCGCATGATCACTTGGCTGTTGAGGCGACGCAGCAGCTCTTCGAACTCGTTGCGCAGCACAGCGACGTCGGTGCCGACCTGATCCTTGCGGAAACTGGTGCCGAGCACTTGATCGCTTTCTTCGCGAGTCAGTTGATCGAAGAACTCGTCGAAGCCGAGCAGCTTGTCAGCCTTGCTCAGGACCAGATAGACCGGTACGTCGACGTGCAGTTTCTGATGCACGTCTTGCAGACGGCCGCGAATCTGGCGCGCGAGGGTGTCGATGTCCTGCTCACTGCCACCGAGCAGGGTTTCCACCGGAATGGTCACCAGCACGCCGTTCAACGGACGCCCGCGACGACGCTTGCGCAGCAGCTCCAGCAATGTCGTCCAGGCACCGCCGTCGACTTCGACATCCGGTTGCGTGGTGTAACGCCCGGCGGTGTCGATCAGCACACCGTGGTCGGCAAAGTACCAGTCGCAATGACGGGTGCCGAGGGTATCGCGGGTCAGCTTGCGGTCGATCTTGTTGATCGGGAATTCCAGACCGGAAAAGTCCAGCAGGCTGGTCTTGCCCGAGGCCTGCGGACCGATCAGCAGGTACCACGGCAAGTCACTGCGCCAGCGCTCGCTGCGGCCGCGATACAGGCTCGACGTCTTCAGGGTTTTCAGCGCGTCTTTGAAGCGCGCCTTCAACTCCTTCTGTTCTTCGTCGATCAGCTCTTCGCGGCGAATGCGGTCCTGGCCGTCTTCGCTTTCTTCCTCGGCTTTCTTGCGGATACCGCTGCGCCAGCTGACGAAGACCATGGTCAGGCCCCAGATCAGGAACAGCACAGCGATGGTCAGCAGGCGCGCGGTCGCGCTTTCCCAGAACTTGTAATCATCAACCGCCAACAACGGGCCGACGAACCACACCAGCAGCGCCACGAACAGCACCAGCAGCAAGGTCCAGACCCAGGTCTGGCGCAGGAAGGCGCCGACTTTCTTGAAAAACTTTTTCATCACACGTCCCTGTTTACGGCTGCGACTGCGGTTGCACCGCAGCCGGATCAAGCGGCTGATATGGTTGCAGAACGGTGTCGCGCTGCTCGCCCAAGACCCAGGCGAAGCCCGAATACATCACCACCAGACAGACCAAAGTGAACAACACCACCATCCACGCCGGCACGATGCGCACCAGGTTGCGACGCTGATCGTTGAGACCTTCCCAGTGCGGCGACAACTCGCGCGGCACGTCGCCACGCAACTGACGGATCTGCCGGTACAAGGCGTCACGGATGCCTTCAAGCTCGAGCATGCCGCGTGCCTGTACGCGGTACTTGCCCTCGAAACCGAGGGACAGGCACAGGTACATCAACTCGAGCATCGGCAAGTGCTTGACCGGGTTTTTCGACAGGCGATCGAGCAACTGGAAGAACTTCTCGCCACCGAACGTTTCGTTGTGGAAGCTGCTCAGCAGGCTCATCTGCGACCATTCGCTTTCGTTGCCCCACGGTGTGGTCACGACGGCTTCGTCGACCACGGTGCAGAGCACGTAACGCGCGGCCATCACCTGGCTGCTTTCGGCGCCGTTGTGCAGGGCGCGTACTTCAAACAATTTCAGCCCGGCAGTCAGACGCTCGTTGAGTGCGTACAAGTCTTCGCGGGTTTCGCTGTGCTTGAGGCGCACCACTTCCGAAAGCAGCTCGGACGAAGCAGCGACCAGCGAATTGAGGCTGATGTTGAACGCTTCGGCCGGGCGCAAGCGCGCGGCGTAGATCATGCGTTCTTCCAGTTGCTCGAAACGCGGCGGCGCGGCGAAGTCGGTCAGCGGACTCGATGCCGGTCCGTGGCCCTGACGATCGAGCAGGACGGTTTTGTCGTCCTGGTTGTAATCCGTTTCCTTGATCATGTCGGTCAGTTCCTGATGGCCCAGAATTTCAGTTCAAGCTCGGCGAATTCGCCGGACACATGGAACGCGAAACCGCCGGAGCGCTCGAGTTGTGCCAGGTCTTCGGAACTGAGTTCGAGGATGAAATAGGTTTTGTTCGAGTGGAACGCGATCTGCCGTGGGGCCACCGGCAACGGTTTGACCTTGATCCCCGGCAAGTGCAGGTTGACCAGTTGGCGGATACGCTCCACCGGGCCGACCTTGAGGTGCGCCGGCAAGCGATGGCGCAGTTCTTCGGAGTCGCAGTTGGCACTGGCTGCCAGCACGAACGACGCCGAGCCAAGCAGTTTGTGGTCGTGCAACGGCGAGACGATGATGCCGTACTGACGCGCTTGCAGGATCAGTTCGATGGCGTGCTGTTCGAGCACCATCGACAGCACCTGACGAATCGCTTCCATCAGTTTGCGGAAGCTCCCGCCCTGATCGGCGTGGGAGTAGCGGCTGTCCAGGCGCGGGCGTTTGCTCTCGCCGGAAAAGGTCGCCAGATCGCCGAGCATGGTCAGCAGCGTGCGGTACAACTCTTCCGGGTGCACTTGCTCCAGGCCGAGGTAGTGGCGCAGCAGCAGTTCGGTGCGGTTGATCAGTTGCAGCATCATGAAGTCGCCAACTTCGGCACCGCCGACCTTGCCGTTGGAGCGAATCCGCTCGGCAATCGTGTCGCCACGGTGGTTGAGCATGCTGATGACTTCTTTCAGGCACGACAGCAGATAGCTGGAGGCGTGGGCCTGAATGTAGGTCGGCACGAAATCCGGGTCGAGGCTGATCACGCCGTCCGGCGTGGTGTCGAGCACGTCGCAGATCTTCAGCTTGACGTAGGCCTGATCGCTCTGCTGCTCGCCGAGCAACAGTTTGAAGTCCGGGCGACCGCAGCTGACCTGGCTGGCGGAATCGTCGCCGGCGTTGGAGTCGGCCACTTCGGCGTCGTACGCGGTGTAACGCGCGAGCACGTCGGATTGCTCCGGGCGGCGCGACTCGATGTGGTTACCGGTGACCAGCGGCAGCGCCAGGTAGATCGGCGTGTTGCCGGTGTTCGGCGGTACGTCCAGCGCCAGCGGCTCGGTGTTGCCACCGAGTTCGAACAGGCTGCCGTCCGGCAGAATCCCCGAGGCTTCACTGATCACCAGTTTGCCCATGTTGAGGAACTGCAAGTCGATCTCCAGATTGAGGAAACCCCAGGTGTAGCCACCCAGCAATTGGGTGCGGGTTTTCATCTGGTGATCGTAATAACGATCGTTGTGCTGGAAGTGCTGCGGACGCAGCAGCATGCCTTCCTGCCAAATGACTTTATGGGTATTCATGATCAGTCATCCGCCTTGGCGAGCACTTGATTGGTGTTGCGGATGCCGGTCTGGTCCAGAGTCAAATCGACTTCGGTAACTTCCAGCGGAGTGATCTGAACGGTGTGGCGCCATTGGGTGTCCGGCAAGTCGCGGTAAGCGGCGAGAACGCCGACATAAAGGCTGCCCTCTTCCACCTTGAGCTTCATCTCCACGGTTTCACCCGGGCGCAGCTCGAGTTCTTCGCTGGCCACCAGATCCGGATTGAGGGATTCCTTGGCGCGTTCGTAAAGGCTGAAGAAGTCAGCGTTCTCGAAGGTCACCGGGTGCTTGAGTTCGAACAGGCGCACGACGATCGGCGACGGCCGACCGTTGAGGTCCGGGTTGAGCTGATCGCTGCCGGTCAGCTTCAGGTTAATCTTGGTCACTTTCGAGTACGGCGACAGCGACGAGCAACCGGCGAGCAGCACCAGCACGGTGAGCGCAGTCAGCGTCTTGAAAAAAGCGGTCGAGCGGCGAGACATGCGCATCATCCTTGGTGGTCGGTGTGGAGGGTGGAGATCAGGCGGATCTGTTCTTCGTAGGCCTGGGCGAAGTCGCGGGCCAGCAGACGCTCGCTCCAGTCATCGTCCTGACGCAGCGCCTGGTGATAACGGCCGAACGCTCTCCAGCGCCCGCCCGAGGTTGCGATCAACGGCTTGTTGTCGCGCTCGAAACGCAGGGTCAGTTGCTCTGGCGAGAAGTGCTCCAGCGTGCCGCGCACGGCGGCGCGGCTGGCGGTCAGCAGCGCCACTTGATGCGCCTGCAGATCGCGGAACGCACGAGAGATGGCTTGCTCGGCCGGCAGATGGCCGGGCTTGCTTGGCTGCAACAGAATCTGCAGGGCTTCGCTCGGATCGACGGCGAATTTCAGCGGGTTCTTGTTGGTGCCTTGCACGGTGGTCTGGGCCAGACGCAGCTCGTTTTTCAGCTCCGAACGGGTGCGCAGGCTTTGCTGCAGACCGCCGATGCTTTGGCGCAACAAGCGCGCAGCGTTCAGCGCCAGGGCTTCGCGTTCGTCGTGGCTGAGGCCTTTGACGTCGACACCCAGCGCCGCACCGAAATGATCCCAGAAACCTTCGCTTTGACGCTCAACGGCTTTCGGTGCCGGAGCGGGCTCAGGTTCGACCGGGGCGGCGATCAGCTCCGGCACCATCAGGCTTTCCATGTCGATGCGCGCGTAGTCGGCGCGTTGACGGGAATCCTCAGGTTTGGTGTTCGGCGCCAGCAACTCGTCGATTTCCGAGTACACACGCTCTTGCTGCTCGAGAGCATTGAGCGGGTCGAGATCGAGGAACGCGTCGTCGGGAATGATGCTGCCAGCGGCGCGTGGACGGCCGACTTCACCGTCGAAGGTCGCCGGGTCGCGCACCAGTCGCGCGCGAATTTCGAAGTCACCCAGCACGTAGGTGCTGCCGTGCTCGATGCGCACCGGTTCGCCTTTGTGCAGACGCGCGCCGCTCTCGCCGTCCTGGACACCGTTGCTGCTGGTGTCGGTGAGGAAGAACGTGCCTTCGCGGTAGCTGACAATCGCGTGGTGATTGGACAGGTGACGCTTGCGGTCAGGGATGATCCAGTCGCAGTCCTCGCCCCGCCCGATCACGCCGCCGGCCTGTTTAAAGGTCTTCTGGCACAACTCGGTGGGCACGAACTGCTTGGTGTTCAGCATTTCGAAAACCAATTCCATGTTTGATGCTCCTTGCGGTCACTTGCCGCGATTGACCGCTTGCGGATCACCCAACGGGCGATAGTCGTTGTCGTTGAATTTGTAATTGCCGCTACAGCCGCCCAGGCCGCATAGAACGACGAGGGTCAGCAGGACAGCTTGCCAGTGACGAACAGACATCAGAGGGTCTCCAGGGGTAGACAAAGCACAAAGCGCCGACCCTTGCGGGCGGCGCTGAAATTGGTTTTTGCGAGGATTTCGATGACTTTTTGCCTACCCATCGAAATCTCCCAGATTGATGTTCAGACGGCCGAGCCGATACAGCAGCGTGCGCCTCGGAAGGCCGAGCTCGCGGGCGGCGAGGGTCTGGTTGCCGTCGTTCTTGCGCAGGCAGTCGAGCAATAACGTGCGTTCGACCTGCTCCAGACGTTCGCGCAAATTCAGGTGGCTGTTGTCTTCCGGCATTGCCTCCATGCGCAGGGAGAAATGCTCGGCGAGCAACTCGCCGCCCTCGCACAACAGCACCGCACGCTCGACCAAGGCCTTGAGTTCACGCACGTTGCCGGGGAAGTTGTAGCCGGACAGGTGTTCCAGCGCCGCGCTCGACCAGCGCACCGGATCGCGCTGCAAATACGTGCAGGTCTTCTCGGCGAAGTGCTGGGCCAGTTCGAGGATGTCGCCTTCGCGCTGACGCAGCGCCGGCAACTCGATCGGGAATTGCGCGAGGCGGTAGTACAAGTCCTCGCGGAATTTGCCTTCGCTGACCAGCGTCGACAGATCGCGGTGGGTCGCAGCGATGATGCGTACGTCGATCTTGTGGGTGTCGTTGGAACCCAGCGGACGAATCTCGCCTTCCTGCAACACGCGCAAGATCTTCGCTTGCAACGACAGCGGCATGTCGCCGATCTCGTCGAGCAGCAGCGTGCCGCCATTGGCCGCATCGAACAGACCAGCGCGGTCGCGGTCGGCACCAGTGAAGGCGCCTTTGCGATAGCCGAACAACTCGCTTTCCAGAAGATTTTCCGGAACCGCCGCGCAGTTCTGCACGATAAACGCCTGCGACCGACGCGGGCCGCAATCGTGAATCGCCCGGGCGACAACTTCCTTGCCGGTGCCGGTTTCGCCGCGCAACAACACGGTGTACGGACTGTGCAGGACTTTGCTGATCAGCGAATGGGTCTGGCGCATCGCCGCGCTTTTGCCGATCAAGCCATAGCCACTGATGCTCGGCACGCTGCGCGCTACCGTGGCCGACTCCGCCAGTGGCTGGCGCAGGCGTTGCAGCAAATGCAACTGGCCAAGCACGAACGAGCCGAGCTGGCCGAGGGAATCGGCGAAGCCTTGCAGGTTGGTGCGACGACGGCTGGCGCACAGCAGCAAACCTTCAACAGCTTTGTGCTGATTGACCAGTGGTACGCACAGCAGCGACTGCCACGGCGAGTTCGCCGCCGGCAGAAAACTGGTTTCGTGCAGGCTGCCGCTCAAGTCGTCGAGGCACACCACGCGGTTCTGGCACAGGGCGAATTGCAGCAGTTGCTCACCGTTGTAATCCGCCGGCAGGCTCGCCGCTTCGCGCGGTTGCAAGGCACCGTCGAGGCATTCGGCGTTCATCCCCAGGCACGTGTGGGTGGCGTCGAGCAGATACAGCTGCGTCAATTCGCAACCGCTCAGCTCGGCCAACCCGCGCACGAAGTCACCCAGCAACGCAGCACCGTCCGCCGCCCGCGACAGACTGGCGAACTGCGCCAGCAACGCTTCGGCATAGACCAGTGGCTGCGGCACCTGAGTGAACATCACACCCACCTCAGGCGAACTCGCACGTCACGCTGGCTTCACCGTCGAGCGTGGCATGCACACGCTTGAGGCTTTCACCGGTGGCCATGGCATCGAGCAAACGATCCGCCACCAGCGGCAGCACATGCTGGTCGAGCAGATGGTCGATCAGACGCGCACCGCTGTCGCTTTGCGTGCAACGCTCGGACAGGTGATCGACGAGGTTCTGGCACCAGCTGAAATCCAGCTGACGACGGTTGAGGCGCTCGCCGAGACGACCGAGTTTGATCTCGATCAGCTCGCGCAACACCGGGCCGCCGACCGGGTAGTACGGCACCACTTTCATCCGCGCCAGCAGCGCCGGTTTGAAGTGTTTGCTGAGTACCGGGCGAATGGTTTCTTCGAGGACTTCAGCGGTCGGGCGTGCGCCGTTTTCGCAAAGGTCGCTGATGCGGTCGCTGCCGAGGTTCGAGGTCATCAGGATCAACGTGTTGCGGAAGTCGATCTCGCGACCTTCGCCGTCGTTGGCCACGCCTTTGTCGAAGATTTGGTAGAACAGGTTGAGCACGTCCGGGTCAGCCTTTTCGACTTCATCGAGCAACACCACCGAGTACGGTTTCTGGCGTACGGCTTCGGTGAGCATGCCGCCCTCGCCGTAACCGACGTAGCCCGGTGGCGCGCCGATCAGACGGGAGACGGTGTGCTTCTCCTGGAACTCGGACATGTTGATGGTGGTGATGAAACGATCACCGCCGTACAGCAAATCAGCGAGGGCCAGTGCGGTTTCGGTTTTACCGACGCCGCTCGGGCCGACCAGCAGGAACACGCCGACCGGCGCGTCAGGTTTGTTCAGGCCGGCAGCGGTGGCGCGCATCGAGCGGTCCAGTGCGTGCACGGCTTGTTCCTGACCACGGATGCGCGTGCGCAGGTCGGTGGCGAAACTGGCGACTTTGGCGTTGTGCTCGCGGGCCAGTTGCGCCAATGGCACGCCGGTCCAGGCGCTGATCACTTCGGCAACCAGACGCGGGCACACTTCGAAGCTGACCAGACGCTCTTTGACTTGAGCGGCGGTCAAGGCGCTGTGGGTTTCGTTGAGTTGGGCTTCCAGCGCTTCGACGCTTTGGCCTTCTTCGACTTCGGCAGCGACGGTTTCGATCACGGTGCCTTCGGCGTCTTCTTCAACGGTGACGGTCGGCTCGACAGCGGCGGCTTCACGAGCCTTGGCCAGTTGCTGACGCAATTCCAACAGGCGCTCGGCCAGTTGCTTCTGCTCAGTCCACAGGGTTTCCAGCGCGACCATTTCGTCTTCGGCATCGTCGAGACGCGCTTCCAGAGCATCCAGCGCTTCGTGGTCGATCAGCAGACCGGCTTCGGCATCGCGGCGCAGGGCCTGACGCTGACGGCCACCTTCAGCCAGTTCGCCACGCAGGCGCTCAAGGCTTTCCGGGGCAGCGGCGAGGCTGATGCGTACGCGGGCGCAAGCGGTGTCGAGCACATCGACAGCTTTGTCCGGCAGCTGCCGACCGGCCAGATAACGTGCGGACAATTCAGCCGCCGAAACCACCGCGTCATCGCGCAGGTAAATGCCGTGGCTCTTCTCGTAAACCTGGGCCAGACCACGAAGGATGGTCACCGCTTCACTGACAGTCGGTTCGTGCAATTGCACCGGTTGGAAACGACGGGCCAGCGCCGGGTCTTTCTCGAAGTATTTCTTGTACTCGGCCCAAGTGGTGGCGGCGATGGTGCGCAATTCGCCACGGGCGAGTGCCGGTTTCAGCAGGTTGGCCGCGTCGGAACCGCCAGCGTTGCCCCCCGCGCCGATCAGGGTGTGAGCTTCGTCGATGAACAGAATGATCGGTTTTGGCGAGGCTTTGACTTCGTCGATCACGCCTTTGAGGCGACGTTCGAATTCACCTTTGACGCTGGCGCCGGCCTGCAACAGGCCCATGTCCAGCGACAGCAGTTCAACGCCTTTGAGCACTTGCGGCACTTCACCGGCGGCGATGCGCGACGCTAGGCCTTCGACGATGGCGGTCTTGCCGACACCGGCCTCACCGACGACGATCGGGTTGTTCTTGCGACGACGGGCGAGGATGTCGACCATCTGGCGGATCGCGCCGTCACGGCACAGCACCGGGTCGAGTTTGCCGTCGCGGGCCTGTTGGGTCAGGTTGTGGGTGAAGCGCTGCAACAGCGATTCGCCCTGCGCGGCCGGTTTGCCATTGGCTGCCGGTTGCTCCTGTTGCGACAGGGCAAATTCCTTCAGGCGATCGATGTTCAGCTTGGCGAGCAGCGGCTGATAACGGCTGCCGGCGTAGCGCATCGGGTTGCGCAGCAGCGCAAGGATCAGCGCGGCGTCTTCGACCTGGGTCTGGCCCAGTTCGAGGTTGGCCACCAGCAGCGCATCTTGCAGCCACTGCACCAGTTCCGGGGCGAACACCGGATTGCGCGAAGCGCTGTGTTCGACGCGCGATTGCAGCGCGGCGCTGAGTTCACCGGCGTCGACGTCTGCATCCTGCAGTGCGCGCGACAGCAAGCCGTTCGGACGCTCGAGCAGGCCGAGCATCAAATCTTCGACGAGGATCTTGCTACCGCCACGGGCCACGCAACGCTCGGCGGAACGTTCCAGATCACGACGGGTTTCGGCGTCCAGCGCCTGGATGAGTTGTTGCAGGTCTACGTTGATCATGGCTCACGTCCTTAATGAATTTTGCTGCCCAGGGTCACCACGCCGTCCGCTTTTTCGCGGCCCAGCCAACTGGTCCAACCGAGGCGACAGGCGTTCTGCTCACCGATGCGCAGTTCGCGGATTTCTTCCTGGCGCAAGACCAGGCGGATGTCGTAATCGAGCGGGTCACGCAAGGTGAACCGCACCAGCGCGCAGAGCGGCTGGTAACCGAAACCGATCGGCAGGAATTCATGGAATCGCTGCCAGTCGAGTTCGGTGATGTGAATGCGGAATTTGCCGCTGCGGTCGCGCACGTGTTCGCCGAGCACGAGGTCTTCGCCGAGCAGGCTGTTGGCGCGGCCCAAACGATTGCGCTGCTCTTCGAGAATTTCCACGCGGCGCTCGATGCACTGCTCGATGACCAGATCTTCGTGCTTGAAGTAGTAACGCAGCACGGCTTCGATCAACGCCGCCGAGTGCGCCCGCAAGCTGAGCAGACCGAGGTACGGCAGCAGGCGTTTCCAGTTGAGTTCCTTGGCCTTGCGGATCTCGTCGCCGCCCAGACCGATCAGGGCGAACAACTGCGACGAGAACGGGTCGATCGCGCCGCTCTGGAAGCTCGCGCGATAGCGGTACTTGCGCCAGATCGGCAGCATCAGCCGTTGCAGGCGATGGTGGAACAGGTCGAGGAAATTGCGTGTCGGGTTGCCGTCTTCGCTGTCACCCAGGGCTTGTTCGCCATAGAACGCCGGCAGCGGCGAACCGGAACCGACCAGGCCGATCAGGTTGAAACGCATGCGCGCGCGCATCTGCCCGTGTTCTTCGAAAAACTCGACACGATCGACGTCGCTGCGCGGAAAGCCCAGGCTCGGGTTGGCCTGGAACTCCACGTGGTCGTACAGATCGTCTTCGCTCAGGTGCGGGTGTGCCTCGCGCAGCCGGTCGATCACCAGCAGCACGGCCTGAAACAGCGAGTACTCGCGTATTACCTTGGTCAGCCCGCTTAAAGCAGGGGCTGCAGGCCCATACGTGGTGTCCATTGGTACACCTCTCCCTGTGTGCTTTTTACGCGCAGCTCATGGAATGAATTGAGACTGGCGTAAAGCGCGAAAAACTCGTTAAGAACCGAAGCGAAAACGAACAGGTCGCCTTCGCCGATGTACCCTTCCGGGTCGATGGTCAGTTCGGTGCGCAAACCGCGCACCGGCAACCCACGGTGCAAGCGGTCGACGTGGTGATGCTTGATGTGCTTGAGGCCGCCGAGCAGACGTTTGCTGACCTTCTCCGCGTGCTGGTCGTAGTAGCGCGGCAGGTCGTAGGTTTCGAGAATCACCTTCAACGCATTGACGTCGGCCAGCGACAGATAGTTAAGCGACATGTTGCTGATCAGCTTCCACAGGAAGTCACGGTTCAGCGGTGGCGCGAAGCTCGACGTGGCCGGGGTAATGTTGCGGAAACTCAAGAACTCCGGCGTCTCTTCGCAGGCCATGCAAATATCGCCGAGCTTGAGCTTGCGCGGCAGGTTCTGGTTGGTGCAGATCAGCTCGATCGACAGGGTTTCGTGGGCTTCGGTATGGCGAATACCGAAGCTCAGGTAGGTGTCGAGGCCATCGTGCAACAGCGAAGAACGCTGGCGAATGCTGTAGTGCGGACGGCTGTTGGGCACGTCGAAACTCGGGTCGTGCTCGAAGGATTCGAACGGCACATATTCCTGATAACCAAGGCCGCCGGGCTTCCAGCCGGTCACGGTTTCCACCGAAAACACACCGCAGTTTTCCAGATCGTATTCCGCTGGCAGCAACAGGTACTCGTCCTGCTTACCGTCGAGGCGGATCGGCAGTGCGTCGTGGGCGAACAGGTTGGCAATCGGCGTGCAGAACAGCTTCACGTTATCCAGGGTCGGACGCATGCGCATGATGCCGCTCTTGCGGATATCGAAGCGCAATTCCAGCCCGCGCATCTGCTTGAGCGTGTCTTCCGGCAGTGCGTTGATGATGTCCAGACCGTTGACGTCGACGAACAGGAATTTGTCCTGGAAGGCGAAGTATTCCTGCAGGTAGCGATAGCCGCGGAAGGTGTTCAGCGGATACGGAATCAACGCTTCTTCTTCGGCAAAGCCCACCGGTTTGACCCGATCACCGGGAATCTTGAACGCCATCGGCTTGCCGCTGACGCCATCGATCGGCTTGCCAGCGCCGTCGAGCGGGATCAGCTCGATACCTTCAAGGTTGCGCAGCAGGCTCAGGTAGAGCATCTGGCTGATGTAGCGCTCGCCGGCAAAGTGCAGACGCAGTTTGCTCAGTTCCAGCTCACCAAGGTGGCCGTCGGCGCTCATTTCCAGACGCAGGCTGAGCAGCGAGCCGTCGCCCTTCACCGAGTAATTCAACGCGGCCAGATCCAGCGGCAGCACGTCAGTCGGGTAGCAAGTACGGAAGCGGCAA
Organism: Pseudomonas sp. IT-232MI5; assembly: GCF_949767845.1. Classification (NCBI taxonomy): domain Bacteria; kingdom Pseudomonadati; phylum Pseudomonadota; class Gammaproteobacteria; order Pseudomonadales; family Pseudomonadaceae; genus Pseudomonas; species Pseudomonas sp. IT-232MI5. Next base: position 281,156 of record NZ_CATKQE010000044.1, on the reverse strand, counting down.
CGCACGTCTTCGATCGGCTTGCTTTCGATCGGCGTATCGCGCTCGACGCGCAATGCCGGCCCGGAACGCTTGAGCGGATCGAACTGCAAAATGCTGAACGCCGGCAGCGGGCGCATGTAGTTCGGCCACAGCAGCTGCATCAGCGAATGGCTGAGCTCCGGCAGCTCGTCATCGAGCTTCTGCCGCAGCCGCCCGGTGAGAAAAGCAAAGCCCTCGAGCAACCGCTCCACGTCCGGATCCCGCCCGGCCTGGCCCAGATACGGCGCCAACGCCGGACTACGCTCGGCGAAACGGCGACCGAGTTGGCGCAGTGCGGTGAGTTCGCTTTGGTAGTAGTGGTTAAACGACACGGGTTACCTGCCTGGTAGTGGAACTCATCAAAAAAATATCCTGTAGAGCGCGACTGTCACGCCGGCACAGACATAACCGCCAATCAGCAGGAACGGCACAATCGAGATCCAGCCGTACGCCATGTAGGCATCACTAAGCTGACCGACGACCAGACTGAGCAGGCCATACAGCATCCATGGCACGGCGTAGAACGGGATGAACTTCACCGGCGCCCACCAAACCATCCGCAGTGCCTGTTGCTCGTTGCGGCTCTGCGCCGATCGGGACATCCACAGCGAAAAGCCCAGAAGCCCGGGAATTCCCCACCACAACAGGTACTGCCAATAAATCCCGGACGACTCGGGTGTTGAATACTCGCCACTCCACAGGTCATAGGAACTGATCGCCAACACCGCCAGCAATGGCCACCACAATGCAGCCATGAAGAAGCTGAGTTGCGCGCGACTGAGCATGAGCATCTCGCTTGATGAGTCGGTCATCGGCGAACCTCCACAGCGTGATCCATGCACCATGTGCGGACATCGCGCTTGTCGAAGCCTTCGCACCGATTGTCTTTTGCGATCACGCGATATGAATGTTCAGGGACGTACGCAAAAAAGTAATAGTTGTCCCTGTCCTCACCGTAGAGCCAGTAAGACGAAGAACCTTGATTGATTTCGTAAGGTTCGAATGTCCAGATGGACGACTGCGCAGGGATAAAATTTTCGCGGTCCATCAGCAACATAAAAGCGTTGGAAAGCGCGTGCGCAGCAAAATAGAGCATGCAAGCGAACGCTCCCACCACGAGTAGCAAGCGCTGCAGCCAAATCATTGCGAAGCGACCTGAGTCGGTCATGCGTCCGTCTCCTGCCCCGGGGTCGCTGGCACGTATTGATTCATCGCTGCGCAACTCCCTGTTTTTGCGGCGTGATCGCGACACCCGTATAGACATAGAGCTCTTCACCGCCGTAGCCACCAATTGCCGCAGCGCTGAGTGGATGGCTGTCCCTGGTGCCATATCGAACCCAGCCTTCAGTCCACATCCCACCATTTTCGTGACGAATTTCCACGTAATAGTCCGGCGCTTCGTGCTTGGTAATCTCGACGAATACCCCGCCATCCTCGGCGCCAACCCACAACGCGTTGGGATGCGCGAATAGCTTTGGTTCGGTCGAGCTTTCCATTCGCACCAGCAGCGTCAAGCCGACCAGAATCGCCAGCAAACCGACCGAGCTGAGAAAAGCGATGAGACATTGCCAGGCTCTGAGTTTCATCGAGCCAACCCGAACCAGTGCTTCATGGGCAGAAAGCCCCGGTATCGACCGTCCACGAACGGACAGCTTTTTCTTCAGTTTTTTTGATGCTCGCTACTGCCTTTCGCAAGGTCTGCGCGTCGATGGACTTAGTCGCGTTCTGGCTTTTGATCGACAGGCTGTACTGGTCGCTGATCTGACCCGATACGTCTTCACCGAATGACTGGTAGTTGCCGATGGAACTGCGCTGGTTCGGGTTTAACGTGAAACTGCGTGGCTGATCGTCATAGTTGGAGTCGTTTGCCAGCGTCAGTTCCAGCGGTACTCCACAAGTGTTCAGCAGGTAAACATCATTGCGATAGACCTGCTGCGCAGCGCATGCGGTCAGCGAAACGAAGCACGCGAAGAAGCTTACCCATCTCATCATCAAAATCGTTCTTGGCAGTTTCATGGACAAACCGATGCCTCGCTGATTGTCCACTCGCGCTGGTACACCTGCTGAGCAGCACAGCCATAAAGGGAAACGAACGGCAAGATGAGACCGGTCAACCTAGTCATCGAACTCGACCCTTGCCAGCCAAAGCAGGCTTTTGACGTCCTGTTCAGACGCCGCCATTCTCTTTTGCAGATCAGCGGAGGACTGCGTGTAACTGCTGAAGTAATGCATGACATCCACCTCGCCGGCGTTCGGCGTCGGGTGGTTGTCCTTAGGGTTTTGCATCAATGTCGATGTTTCTTTGTGAGTCCAGGAGTAACCGGGGATGATTCCCCCGCCGTACTCATTGAGAATCAAATGACCAAACTCATGAGCCGACGTTTCTTTGAACTCTTCTCTGGCAATGTCTCTAGCGAACTCTGGAGTTCGACGTCGTTGAACAACGTAGCTTTCATAGGCATAACCGGCGTTGTGATAAACCTTTCTTGCAATCGCAAGACTGGTGGAACGACCGAAGTCCGCCGACAGCGAATCAATCAGAGGGAAATTCCCGGCTTTGGGCTCGACGTTGATCTCGGTTTTGACCGTGACTTTGTAAAGGCCTTTGCTGGTCGTGATGCCCTCGGCGATACCGCCGCCGCGCGCGCCATTACGCGACCAGTACAACTCGATACCTTCCCTGGCCCAGCCAAGCAACGTGCTGAAAGGCGTGGGTATCAGTCCGGGTGTGGAACCACTGCTGCCGCCATCCGAAAAGCTCGGGCGTAACGTGACTTCAACGGTCTTGGCGTTGCGGTCAACACGCACATCGACCCATTTCACCTTTTTAGCCGAGCAATCAAGCTTCACTTCAGTCACTTGCTGTTTTCCCGCCCCGGTCGCAGTGAGGCGCACTTTCAGGTTCGGGCTTTTCAGGACTTTGGTATCGAGGACGCCGGCTGTGTCGTAGCCGTCCCATTGCCATGGATGCTTGCCTGGCGGGAAGAACGGCGCGGTATTGGCTTCGGCGTATACCAGCTTCTCGCCGTCCAGCACCTCCAACTTCACACTGTCAGCAGCGTCCATGCGGTTCTCGACGACGAAATCGACCAACTCACGGTTTTTCGATGTTCCTGATTTCAGCTCGTCGAAGTCTGGAATTTCCAGCGGCGTCAGTACCGAGTTGCCACCGGACTTTAAACCCAGTCGGTAATCCAGCGCCGCGATAACCGCTATGGCGGCAAGCCCCGAAAATGGCACTGGCGAATGCGAATTCCCGATGATCACCGTCCCGGAACCTGCCGTAACCTTGTTGCCGTGAGATCCAACGGAGCCGACCGTGGCGGCCGGTTTGCCATTGATCAAAACCGTGGTCGCCAGATCGCCGGACATCGCACCACCACACGCCGAGGCATCGCCTTGGCGGGCGGCCGCGAGGCCGTCGAAGAACACGTCACCGGAACCGGCGGCGATCGGGTTGGTGCCGTGGCCGGGGAGCGGGCAAGCGGTGGGGTCAGATACGCGTGCTGCGGGTTTGCCAGACATCGGGGATCTCCTTAGGTGACCTTCACTTGTCCGCTGCCATCCAGGCGCGCGGAAAAACTGACCTGACGCTTGAACCCTTCAACTTCCAGCAGGCCTTCGATGCTGAAGGCGAGGCGAAGCTGATCGTGGTCACGCGGCAGGGAAATGACACGCACATTGCTCAGGCGCGGCTCGTAGGCTTCGATGAAGTTTTCGATGGCCAGACGGGCCTGACTCAGGGAGTCGTGCAGGCTCAGACGCATGTCATTGAGATCGGGCAACCCGTAGTCGGCCAGCGTTTGCACGCTGCCGGCCCGGGTGCTGAGCATTTTGGCCAGATGGGCAGCCACTGACGCCATGGCACAAGCCTCAAGGCTGTTGCCCTTGCGTAGTTGCGCGTCGCCGTTGAGGCGTTCGAACAGGCTGCCGTATCCGTCCATGAGTCGCTCTTACTCTTTGTCCAGCTTGCCAACCAGCGACAGGGTGAAATCGGCACCCATGTACTTGAAGTGCGGACGCACGTTCAAGCTCACGCGGTACCAGCCCGGCTCGCCTTCAACGTCGCTGACGATCACTTGCGCAGCGCGCAGCGGACGACGGCCACGCACTTCGGCGCTCGGGTTTTCCTGGTCGGCAACGTACTGACGGATCCACTTGTTCAGTTCCAGCTCGAGGTCGGTGCGCTCTTTCCACGAACCGAGTTGCTCGCGCTGCAGCACTTTCAAGTAGTGAGCCAGGCGGTTGACGATCATCATGTACGGCAGTTGGGTGCCGAGCTTGTAGTTCAGCTCTGCCGCCTTGCCTTCTGCGCTGATGCCGAAGAACTTCGGCTTCTGCACCGAGCTGGCGGAGAAGAACGCCGCGTTGTCGGAGCCTTTACGCATGGTCAGGGAGATGAAGCCTTCCTCGGCCAGTTCGTATTCACGACGATCGGAAACCAGAACCTCGGTAGGAATCTTGGTTTCGATTTCGCCCATGCTTTCGAAATGGTGCAACGGCAGGTCTTCAACCGCGCCACCGCTCTGCGGGCCGATGATGTTCGGGCACCAGCGGAATTTGGCGAAGCTGTCGGTCAGCTTGGTGCCGAACGCGTAAGCGGTGTTGCCCCACAGGTAGTGCTCGTGGCTGTTGGCAACGGTTTCCTTGTACACGAACGATTTCACCGGGTTTTCTTCCGGATCGTACGGGTTACGCAGCAGGAAACGCGGCACGGTCAGGCCAACATAACGGGAGTCTTCCGAAGTACGGAAGCTCTGCCATTTGGCGAATTGCGGGCCTTCGAAGTGGTCTTTCAGATCTTTCAGATCCGGCAGGCCGGTGAAGCTTTCCAGACCGAAGAATTTCGGGCCGGCCGCAGCGATGAACGGCGCGTGCGACATGCACGAAACGCTCGCCACGTACTGCATCAGCTTGACGTCTGGCGAGCTTGGCGACATGTAGTAGTTGGCGATGATCGCGCCCACAGGCTGACCACCGAACTGGCCGTATTCAGCGGTGTAGATGTGCTTGTACAGGCCCGACTGCATGACTTCCGGCGAATCTTCGAAATCGTCCAGCAGGTCTTCTTTGGAGACGTTGAGGATTTCGATCTTGATGTTTTCGCGGAAGTTGGTGCGATCGACCAGCAACTGCAGACCACGCCACGACGATTCCAGCGCCTGGAAGTCCGGGTGGTGCAGGATTTCGTCCATCTGACGGCTGAGCTTGGCATCGATCTCGGCGATCATGCGGTCAACCATGGCCTTCTTGACCGGCTCACCGTTGTTCTGCGGCTTGAGCAGTTCTTCGATGAACGCCGACACACCGCGCTTGGCGATGTCGTAGGCTTCGTCGTCCGGAGTCAGACGGGTTTCGGCGATGATGCTGTCGAGAATGCTGTACTCGCCGTTGCCGGCGCTCTTCTCTTGTGCTGCGCTAGTGCTCATTGTGTTGGCTTCCTTGGCTGGAGTCTCAGGCGTCCGGGGCTGCGGCGTTCAGGCCCAGCTCACCGAGTACGCGACCGCGGGATTCGTCGTCGGCGAGCACGCCTTCGATCGCTTTACGGAACGCAGGTGCGTTACCCAGCGGGCCTTTGAGGGCCACCAGCGCATCGCGCAGTTCCATCAGTTTTTTCAGCTCAGGCACTTGCTCGACCAGGCTGGCCGGGTTGAAGTCCTTCATCGAATTGACGCGCAGTTGCACAGCCAGCTCGTCGGCCTCGCCATCTTCCTGCAGACGGTTCGGCACGCTCAGCGTCAGACCCAGTTCTTGCTTGGCCAACACTTCGTCGAAGGTCATCTTGTCGATGCTGATCGGCTTGCGATCTTCGATTTTGCGATCGTCCTTGCGGTGGGTGTAGTCACCGATTGCCAGCAGCTTCAGCGGCAGTTCAATCTCTTCCTGAGCACCGCCGGTGGCGGGTTTGAAGGTGACGTTGATGCGTTCCTTGGGGGCTACCGAGCCTTCTTTGGCCATGGCTTTTCTCCTTGCGGTTGTGGCCCTGGGGCCTATTCGAGTACCACTTCGAGGTCGAGGTGGCACAGCCTGCGATAAATCTCTTCCTTGCGTTCACGTACGGCATGGTTCTGCGGCAACAACTCGCAGCAGCTATGCAGTAAATGCAGCACTTCCAATGCAAGATCGGGCTCCCAGGCGTGCAGGCCTGAGTCCTGTAATGTCTGATCGAGGGTTTCCAGCTGGTTCTTGGCCAGTTCGTATTTCTTGGCCATGAAGCACAGGCGCGCGAGGGCGAACTGCCAGAAGAAGCGTTCGCGACCGCCGTGGGCCGACTGCAAGCCTTGCTTGAGCGTCTGCACGGCAGGCTTCAGGCCTTCCTTGCGCAGCAGCGGCAGAACTTCTTCGAGGGCCTTTTCCCAGGCCGGCTGGGTTTCGACGTTTTCGCTTTCGACCTTGCGCGGCGCACTGGCGCTTTGCAGGTGCGGCATGACGTTGGCGGCGATCCACGCGCGGGTGGACGGATCGGCAAACGGCGCGCCGTCATGGAAGCGCAACTCGACAATGCCGGGCAGCCGTTGAACCAAAAGCGCGAAGTGGATTTCCACTTCGCGCATTGCCAACTCGGCGTTGAGGTTCTGGAGACATTCCCAGACCATCCTCTGGCCATCGAACCAGAACGGCGCCTTCGCCAGGCTCGCCTCCAGTTCCACCAGCAGGTCGGCGTATTTGCCCTGATCGAAACGGTCCTGATAAAGCTTGAGTTTTTCCAGCGGCAGACCGCGCAACACGGTGATCTGCTCGGCGTTGCGCTCGGGCACTGCGTCGATGGTCATCCACAACAGCGTGCGATTGAGGCGCAGGGCGCGCAGGTCGGTGGCTTTCTGCTTGAGCCACCAGGCGCACAATGGCCGGGCGCTTTCCTGTTGCGCGCGCAGGGCTTTGTGCGCGTCTCGTTCGTTATCGATCGGTGCGCCGGGAGTAAGCAACTGGCTCGCGGCCTGTTTGACCTGCGCCACCGCCGCACCGACCACACCGGGAGCCGGCTGGTTGTCGGCCGCGCGCTGGATCATGGTTTTCAGGCGACGGGAGATCGGCAGCAACAGCGGCGAGTCATCGCCCAGATGCTCAGCACACGCCGCTTCAAGGCCGGACAGGTGCTCGGAGAGCTGCCGGAACATCGGCAACTGCTCTTTGATCGCAATGTTTTCGGTAATGACCTGCTCGAGGCGCGGCACCAGCCAGCCGATGGCGGCGGCACGGGTACGGGGTTTGAGCGGGTGAACGTCGGCCCAGTTGTTTTCCGACAGATGGTGCAGCAGACCGAGGCCGGCCAGCAGACCGGGGAAGGATTCGCGCTGGTACAGCGACCAGGTCAGCCAGGCGCCGACACGCAAATCCTTGGATTGGGTACGCAGCAGATTTTCGCTGTTTTCGCGAATTTTCAGCCAGTCGATCTGCCCGCTTTCGTGCATCGACGAGGCTTTGGCCAGCTCACTTTCCAGGGCCTCGAATTCGCTCGAAAAACGAACGTCTTCGCCCGCGAAATTCTCTTTGGAAACAGAGACTTTTGCGAGTTCGAGGTAATGGGCGGAAAGTTTGCTTGAGTAGGACATCCATGGCCTTTATTAAGGATTACAGTCAGGCGCCTATTGGAGTTACCGCGGCGCGGGACAGTATCGAAGAGCGGTGACGCGACTCATCCAATTGAGATGTGCTCTTTCAAGTGGGCGCATCGTAATCACTATGATGGCCACTAGCAAGCATCTGATTAAACAACAAGACGAACTGTTCTTTGTTTGTTGTAGGAGGTTTCCCTATATTCAGTCAGGGAATCCCCGATGCTCTGTTTATATTCGCATACCCTTACAAAACACCGGGAAAGCTTGATTTAGAGCGATCGTTCCAACTGCCGTCGATCACCGGAAGCCGGGGCTGGCGAGAGTGGCGCGGAGCATGACGGGTTTTGAAAAATTCGGATGTAGGATGATTCCGAAAGACTTCGGTGTTGTTTCAACAAGTCACCGCGAGACAACCAACAACTCAGAAAGTGCCATCAATATGATGGCTTTTATATATAGAGGATTTATTTAACTGTGAGGCTGATCGATAGCCAACAAATGCAATCAGTTACTCGGCCTTTATTAAGGCTGCAGGCCAGAATAAATCGGCAGGCATAAAAAATGGGCACCCGACCGCAATCGGTGTGCCCATTTTTCTACACGGTTCTCCCCGTTATTCGAGGAGTTCGCCGCAATTAAGGATTGACGCTGTCTTTCAACGATTTACCTGGCTTGAACGCAACGGTGTTGCTGGCCTTGATCTTCACCGGCTCACCGGTCTGCGGGTTTTTGCCGGTACGGGCGCCGCGGTGGCGTTGCAGGAAGGTGCCGAAGCCTACCAGCGTGACGCTGTCCTTGCGGTGCAGAGCGCCGGTGATTTCTTCGAGAACGGCGTTGAGTACGCGGTTGGCCTGTTCTTTGGTCAGATCTGCTTTTTCAGCGATTGCAGCGGCGAGTTCTGGTTTACGCATTAGTGAAGCCCCTTTGACGGTTTTTTGTTGTTATGTCCGTGCTGTTCTCGTTGGAACAGCGCCCAAGGCGCCGCAGGCTCTACTCTGCGGCAGACGGGAGTGAGAATGGCACGCGGATACCGGCGGCGCCAGTCTCCCCGCGACCTTTGTAGGGGCAAAAGCGGGGTGATTCCGACAGAACGACCGGTATTTACGCCAGCAGGGCTGGAAGCTGTTTGTTCAGGGCAAGTTTTTCCATCACCGCGGCGCCGGTTAGCGCGTAGCCGAGCAATTGGCCGTCGGCGCTGTGGCACAGGGCTTTGATGTCGGCGCCCTGCCCTTCGACAGTCCAGACGCCTTCGCTGCCCCGTGGCGGCGGCGATACGACCAGCGGACACACCGGGGTTTTCACGGTGATCGGCATCGGGCCGTAGCTCACGGCGGTCGGGTTTCCGGCGAGGGTTTGTGCCAGTGCTCGCGCACAACTCATCAGGGGCATCACGTACAGCAGATTCAGCCCGTCGACCTCAGCGCAGTCGCCCAAGGCGTAAATATTGGCGTGGGAGGTTTTCAGATGGCGATCCACTACGACACCGCGATTGACCTGTACGCCAGCGGCCGCCGCCAGATCGATGCGCGGACGCAGGCCAATGGCCGAGACCACCACGTCGCAAGGAATGACCTGGCCGTCGGACAGATGCGCTTCCAGGCCGTCGGCGACTTTCTGCAATCGGGTCAGTACCGGGCCGAGATGAAATTTCGCACCGAGGCTTTCCAGCCCGGCCTGCACGGCTGCCGCTGCGGCCGGGTGCAGCAACATCGGCATGACCTGTTCGCACGGCGCCACCAGTTGCACTTCATAGCCACCGAGAATCAGGTCGTTGGCGAATTCGCAGCCAATCAGGCCGGCGCCGAGCAACAGCACCCGGCGCTTGCCGGCCGCCGCTGCGCGAAAGCGCGCGTAGTCTTCGAGATCATTGATCGGGAACACCAGATCGGCGCCATCGCCCTCGACCGGTACGCGCACGGTTTCTGCGCCCCAGGCGAGGATCAGGTCACGGTAATAAACCGCTTCTTCGCCGATCCACAGGCGTTTATGGCCGGCGTCGATGCCGCTGATGCGCGTATGAGTGCGCACTTCGGCTTTCAACTGCTCAGCCATGGCCCCCGGTTCAGCCATGCTCAGGCCATCGGCGTCTTTGTTCTTGCCGAAACCGGTGGAGAGCATCGGCTTGGAGTAAGAGCGCCCGTCATCGGCGGTGATCAGCAGCAGCGGGGTTTCGCTGTCGAGCTTGCGAAACTCGCGGGCCAGGTTATAGCCCGCCAGCCCAGTGCCAACGATGACGACAGGTGCGCTCATGCCTTACTCCTTTGTTTTGCTTAGTTGATTTCGATCATTTCGAAGTCCAGCTTGCCGACGCCGCAGTCGGGGCACAGCCAGTCTTCCGGCACGTCCTGCCATAGAGTACCCGGCGCAATGCCGTCATCCGGCCAACCCTCGGCTTCGTTGTAGATCAGGCCGCAGACCACACATTGCCACTTTTTCATTCAAGTACTTCCTCAGGGTTCAGGCTTATTGCCGGCGCGGACGGTCGATGGGTGTTGCGCTGCCATCCGGCTCAGGGCGTTTTGTACTGATGGAGCCGGGCAGATGCAAGCCTGTTCGGCGCAACGGCGACCCGGATCAATCAATATCGGCGGCCACCATGTTAAGCTCGCCGCCTCATTTGCGGCCAATAATGACTCATTGTGCAACATTCAAATGCCTGCCCGGCCCCGCTCTGGCTGACTCAAAGCCGACTGACGCCCCTCCCCGATTCGTTGACCCTCGACTGGCTGTTCGACGAAGGCTCCCTCACCCGCCGACTGACCCGGCTGTCCAATGACGGCTTCAGCGTCACGCCACTGTTTGAAGGCTGGGACACCTTGCGTGCCGATGAATGCGCCGCACTGGATCTGGCCGAGGGCAGCGAAGGCTGGGTGCGCGAGGTGTATTTGCGCGGTCACGGCGAGGTCTGGGTGTTTGCCCGCAGCGTCGCTTCGCGCGCCGCCTTACAGGGTGACGGCTTGCACATGGACGAACTGGGCAGCCGCTCGCTGGGCGAATTGCTGTTTTGCGATCAGGCCTTCCAGCGCCGCGCCCTCGAAGTTTGCCACTACCCTGAACAATGGCTGCCGCCAGCCGCCAAAGCGCCAGAATTGTGGGGCCGGCGTTCGCGCTTCGACCGTGGCGCGCTGAGCGTACTGGTTGCGGAAATATTCCTGCCGAGTCTGTGGAACGCCGCCCGCGCCCATCCGGAGAACTGCTGATGTATCAGAGCCTGCTCAAGTCCCTGAACCGCTTGAACCCGCGCGCCTGGGATTTCATTCAGTTGACCCGGATGGACAAGCCGATCGGCATTTACCTGCTGCTGTGGCCAACGCTGTGGGCGTTATGGATTGCCGGCAAAGGCTCGCCATCGCTGGCCAACGTGGTGATTTTTGTTCTCGGCGTGGTACTGACCCGCGCCGGCGGCTGCGTGATCAACGACTGGGCCGATCGCAAGGTCGACGGCCACGTCAAACGCACCGCGCAACGGCCGCTGGCCAGCGGCAAGATCAGTTCGAAAGAGGCGCTGGTGTTCTTCGCGCTGCTGATGGGCGTGAGTTTCCTGCTGGTGCTGTGCACCAATGCGCCGACCATCTGGCTGTCGCTGGGCGGTCTGGCGCTGGCGTTCACTTATCCGTTCATGAAGCGCTACACCTATTACCCGCAAGTGGTACTGGGCGCGGCGTTTTCGTGGGGGATGCCGATGGCGTTTACTGCCGAGTCCGGTGAGTTGCCGGCGGCGGCGTGGCTGCTGTGGATCGCCAATCTGCTGTGGACGGTGGGTTACGACACCTATTACGCGATGACCGATCGCGATGACGATTTGAAGATTGGCGTGAAATCCACGGCAATTCTGTTCGGCGAGGCGGACCGGGTGATCATCCTGAGCCTGCAGGCGTTGTCGCTGGGCTGCCTGCTGCTGGCGGGGTCGAAGTTCGAGTTGGGGATCTGGTTCCATCTCGGCTTGCTGGTGGCTGCCGGGTGTTATGCGTGGGAATTCTGGTACACCCGCGATCGTGACCGCATGCGCTGCTTCAAGGCGTTTTTGCACAATCATTGGGCCGGGTTGGCGATATTCGTCGGGATCGTGCTGGATTACGCGTTGCGCTAAACGCAAATCAATGTAGGAGTGAGCCTGCTCGCGAAAGCGGTGTGTCAGTTAACGAAAATGCCGACTGATACACCGCTATCGCGAGCAGGCTCACTCCTACAAGGGACCGCGTTTACTTGGCTTTGGCGACTTTCCACGCGCCGTCCATTTTGCCGTCACCGGTCATGTCACCGGCTTTCTTGTCCATCACGAAGGTGTACAGCGGCATGCCTTGGTAGGCCCATTGCATCGTGCCGTCGTCGCGTTTGATGACAGTCCAGTCACCCATCGACTTGTCACCCGCGGTCGCCATCAACGGCGGCCAGTTCGTTGCGCATTTGTCGTTGCACATCGACTTGCCGCCCGAGTCCTTGGCGAAGGTATACAGGGTCATGCCCTTGTGGTCGATGTACATGCCGTCCTTCTCCATCGCCGGATCCGCAGCCAGTGCAAATCCAGGCAATGTCAGGGCCGCAGCCATCAGCAGGGCTTTGAAAGAAACAGTCATTTGAGTCATGGAAACCTTCTTTTGTGGTTGTCAGGATTCGGACTTAGAGCTTAGTTGAGGATTTGCACAATCGCTGCCGGACTAAAATACTGTCACACGACTGCAATAATTCCGTTATCTAATGCGGCGCAAGACAGTTAAATGACAAGAGGATTAAGGCATGGTTGGCAGGAGCATTCTGATCGTCGACGACGAAGCGCCCATTCGCGAAATGATCGCCGTTGCGTTGGAAATGGCCGGCTATGACTGCCTCGAGGCAGAGAACTCGCAGCAGGCGCACGCCATCATCGTCGACCGCAAGCCGGACCTGATCCTGCTCGACTGGATGCTGCCCGGCACCTCCGGCATCGAGCTGGCCCGTCGTCTGAAACGTGATGAACTGACCGGGGACATCCCGATCATCATGCTCACCGCCAAGGGTGAAGAGGACAACAAGATCCAGGGTCTTGAAGTCGGCGCCGACGACTACATCACCAAACCGTTTTCCCCGCGCGAACTGGTCGCACGCCTCAAAGCCGTGCTGCGCCGCGCCGGTCCGACCGACGGCGAAGCGCCGATCGAAGTCGGTGGCCTGCTGCTCGACCCGATCAGCCACCGCGTAACCATCGACGGCAAACCGGCCGAGATGGGCCCGACCGAATACCGTCTGCTGCAATTCTTCATGACCCACCAGGAACGCGCCTACACCCGTGGCCAATTGCTGGATCAGGTCTGGGGCGGCAACGTCTATGTTGAAGAGCGCACCGTCGACGTGCACATCCGCCGCCTGCGCAAGGCCCTCGGTGACGCTTACGAAAATCTGGTACAAACCGTGCGCGGCACCGGCTACCGGTTTTCCACCAAGGCCTGAGCCGACCGCCAGACTCGCAGACAAGGACCGTATTTCCCGTGAATCAAAACTGGCATGGCACCCTGATTCGCCACATGCTGCTGCTGGTCACCGTCTGCCTGGTGATCGGCCTGATCACCGGCTATTACGGCTGGAGCCTCGCGGCGGGCCTGGGGATCTATCTGGCCTGGACGCTGAAGCAATTGCTGCGTCTGCACGAATGGCTGCGCCAGCATCAACCCGACGAAGCACCGCCCGATGGCTATGGTCTGTGGGGCGAAGTGTTCGACAGCATCTACCACCTGCAACGCCGCGACCAACGTGTGCGCGGGCGCCTGCAAGCGGTGATTGACCGGGTGCAGGAATCCACCGCCGCGCTGAAAGACGCGGTGATCATGCTCGACAGCGACGGCAACCTGGAATGGTGGAACCGCGCTGCCGAAACCTTGCTCGGCCTCAAGACCCCGCAGGACAGCGGCCAACCGGTGACCAACCTGGTACGCCATCCGCGCTTCAAGGAATACTTCGAGCAGGAAAGCTACGCCGAGCCGCTGGAAATCCCCTCGCCAACCAACGATCGCGTGCGCATTCAGCTGTACCTGACCCGCTACGGCAACAACGAACACTTGATGCTGGTGCGCGATGTCACGCGCATCCATCAGCTGGAACAGATGCGCAAAGACTTCATCGCCAACGTCTCTCACGAGTTGCGCACACCACTGACAGTGATCTGCGGCTATCTGGAAACCCTGCTCGACAACGTCGAAGAAGTGAATCCGCGCTGGAGCCGCGCCCTGCAGCAGATGCAGCAACAGGGCGGACGCATGCAGACGCTGCTCAACGATTTGTTGCTGCTGGCGAAACTCGAAGCCACCGATTACCCGTCGGACAACCAGCCAGTGCAGATTGACAGCCTGCTGCAATCGATCAAGAGCGATGCGCAGCAATTGTCCGGCGCGAAGAACCAGCGCATCAGCCTCGAAGCCGACGCCGGCCTGTTGCTCAAGGGCAGCGAGGCGGAGTTACGCAGTGCGTTCTCCAATCTGGTGTTCAACGCGGTGAAGTACACCCCGGCCGAGGGCAACATCCGCATTCGCTGGTGGGGTGACGATCAGGGCGCGCACCTGAGCGTGCAGGATTCCGGGATCGGTATCGACAGCAAACACCTGCCGCGCCTGACCGAACGCTTCTACCGCGTCGATTCCAGTCGCAACTCCAACACCGGCGGCACCGGGCTGGGTCTGGCCATCGTCAAGCACGTATTGCTGCGCCACCGCGCGCGCATGGAGATCAGCAGCGTGCCCGGTCACGGCAGCACGTTCACCTGCCATTTTGCCCCGGCTCAGGTGGCCCATGTGCGGGCCATCAGCGCCGCCGAGTAAGACCGACCGGCACTCGCCACTAGGCAATCGCCATGTCAGCCGCTACATTGGCTGACTTGTGCCTGCCTTTCAGGCGCGATTTTTCTCCCTCTTGAATCACACGGAACCCGCAAAACTCCATCATGGACCCTTCCCCTGGCTTGTCCCTCGCAACAATATTCGCCGATTTCGGCATGATCCTTTTTGCTCTGATCCTGGTTTTGCTCAACGGCTTTTTCGTTGCGGCGGAATTCGCCATGGTCAAACTGCGCTCGACCCGGGTCGAGGCCATCGCTGATCAGAACGGCTGGCGCGGACACATCCTGCGCACCGTGCACAGTCAGCTCGATGCGTACCTCTCGGCGTGTCAGCTGGGTATCACCCTCGCCTCCCTCGGCCTCGGCTGGGTCGGTGAGCCGGCCTTTGCGCACATTCTCGAACCGCTGCTCAGCGCGGTCGGCGTGCAGTCGCCGGAAATCGTCAAAGGCGTGTCGTTCTTCACCGCGTTCTTCATCATTTCGTACCTGCACATCGTCGTCGGTGAACTGGCCCCGAAATCCTGGGCGATCCGCAAACCCGAGCTGCTGTCGCTGTGGACGGCCGTGCCGCTGTACCTGTTCTACTGGGCGATGTACCCGGCGATCTACCTGCTCAACGCCAGCGCCAACGCGATCCTGCGTATCGCCGGCCAAGGCGAACCCGGCCCGCACCACGAACACCATTACAGCCGTGAAGAACTGAAACTGATCCTGCACTCCAGCCGTGGCCAGGATCCGAGCGATCAGGGCATGCGTGTTCTGGCGTCTGCGGTGGAAATGGGCGAACTGGAAGTGGTCGACTGGGCCAACTCCCGCGAAGACCTGATCACCCTCGAATTCAACGCGCCGCTGAAAGAAATCCTGGCGATGTTCCGTCGCCACAAGTTCAGCCGTTATCCGGTGTACGACAGCGAGCGCCAGGAGTTCGTCGGCCTGCTGCACATCAAGGATCTGCTGCTGGAACTGGCAGCACTGGATCACATTCCCGAGTCGTTCAACCTCGCCGAACTGACCCGCCCGCTGGAACGCGTATCACGGCACATGCCGCTGTCGCAGTTGCTGGAGCAGTTCCGCAAGGGCGGCTCGCACTTCGCCGTGGTCGAGGAGGCTGACGGCAACATCATCGGCTACCTGACCATGGAAGACGTACTGGAAGTGCTGGTCGGCGACATTCAGGACGAACATCGCAAGGCTGAGCGCGGGATCCTCGCCTATCAGCCGGGCAAACTCTTGGTGCGGGGTGACACGCCGCTGTTCAAGGTGGAACGCCTGTTGGGCATCGACCTTGATCACATCGAAGCGGAAACCCTTGCCGGGCTGGTCTACGAGACTTTGAAGCGCGTACCTGAAGAGGAAGAAGTGCTGGAGGTCGAAGGCCTGCGGATCATCATCAAGAAGATGAAAGGGCCGAAGATTGTGCTGGCCAAGGTGTTGATGCTGGATTGAGTGCAATGCGGGAAACCGCGTTGCCTGCTAAAAGATCGCAGCCTGCGGCAGCTCCTACAGGGATCGCATTCCCATGCAGGAGCTGCCGCAGGCTGCGATCTTTTGCTTTTAGAAGCTTACTGCTTGCCCAACGCAAAGTTGGGCAACGCCCCCAGCGGCTGGTTGAACTGATACGGAATCGACACCAGCCCCTCGCCGGTATTGCGCTGTACGACAAAGTGCAAATGCGGGCCGCTGCTGTTGCCGGTATTGCCTGACAGCGCCAACGGACTGCCCACCGTCACCCGCTGCCCTTCGCGTACGCTCACCGAACCTTGCTTGAGGTGCAGGTACACGCCCATGGTGCCGTCGTCGTGCAGCACCCGCACGAAATTGCCCGACGCATCATTGCCGCGCCCACTCTGCGAGTTTTCAGTCTTCACCACCACCCCGGCCCGCGCGGCAATGATCGGCGTACCCACCGGCATGGCGATGTCCATCGCATAGCGATTCTTCGGCCCATAGTGGCTGTACTGACCGTTGGCGCCCTGACTCAGACGAAACGGCCCACCGCGCCACGGCAACGGGTAGCGATAGCTCTGCGCAGCACCAGAAGGGTCACCCAGTGAATATTGGAACTGCGGCGAATAGACCAGCGGCTTGCCGCTGGTAATCGCCGTCAGCAGCGCCAGACGCGTGTTGCTGCGCGCCGGCAGCACCCGGCGGATGGCTTTGGCTGGCGCGCCGCGTACATTGCTCATGCCGGTAAACGCCAGTGCCACCTCGACCGGTGCATACAGATCGTTGCGTACGAACACCACGTCAACGCCCTTCTGCTTCTTGATATCGAGATAGACCTGCCGCTCCAGGCGCTCAACCATGCGGTCCTGAAAGACGAACACCTGCGAGCCTTTGCTCGGCCGGTCGCTGTACGAGACCACGCCGTTGGCATCGGTGGATTTGTAAATGGTCATGGCCACAGCCGAGGTGGAGGCCATGAAGAGACCACAGAAAAACAGCAGGCGCGCGCGCATGGGCAAAAGTCTGTCGAAGTAAGGCCTGGAAAAGAGCCTAGCAGGTGAAGCAGACCAGGCTAGTCGACAGATGTTTCAATTTGCCCAGCGCACAAAGCAAAAGATCGCAGCCTTCGGCAGCTCCTACAGGGAAAATGCATTCCAATGTAGGAGCTGCCGAAGGCAGCGATCTTTTCACAGACGCCGATTACGCGCCCGGAACGAAGTGCTTCTGCGCCGTGCCGCGGGCGATCAGGCGGGAGATGTAGTCGAGCTTCTGCGCATCCTGGTCGACAAAGCGGAACGTCAGTTGCAGCCAGTCGCTGTCCGGTTTCGGCTCAAACGCAACGACGGCGTGCAGGTAGCCGTTGAGGCGGGCGATTTCGGCGTTGTCGCCCTGCTCCAGATCGAGCACGGCGCTGTCGAGGATCTGCGGCAGGGTGTCGGTGCGTTTCACCACCAGCAACGCTTCCTTGATGCTCAAAGCCTTGATCACACATTGCTGAGTACCGCTTGGCAGGCGCAACTGGCCCTGACCACGACCGCTGGCCGGCGCCGACGCGGCGACGGGTGCCTTGACCGGTGGGCTGTTGAGCAAACCACGGGACGGCGCGGCGGCGGGCGCTGGCGCGGCAGCTGCCGGTTTCGCGAACGGGTTGACCGCAGCCGCTGCCGGGGCACCGCCGACCACGGCAGGCTTGCCACCGGTCAAGGCGCTCAGAGAATCGTTACCGAACGCCGAGTTCATCTTGGTCGGCGCGCTGTTCATCAGGGTATCGAGCTTGCCGACCTTGTTCAGCGCCTGTTTGACCTTGGTCAGCAGTTGCTCGTTGGTGAACGGCTTGCTGACGTAACCGGAAACACCGGCCTGAATCGCCTGCACGACGTTTTCCTTGTCGCCACGGCTGGTGACCATGACGAATGGCATGGTCTTGAGGTTGTCTTGTTCGCGGCACCAGGTCAGCAGTTCGAGACCGGACATTTCCGGCATTTCCCAGTCGCACAGCACCAGGTCGAACGCTTCCTTGGCCAGCATGGCCTGAGCCTTCTTACCGTTGACGGCGTCCTCGGTACGGATCCCCGGGAAATAATTACGCAGGCACTTTTTCACCAGGTCACGAATGAACGAAGCATCGTCCACGACCAACACACTGATCTTGCTCATCCAACACCCCTATTAAAATCCCGGCAAGCATAACGCTGGCTGATGGCACATTGCCAAAACTCTTCAGTCACGCCGGGACTTTTCGTTCGCGGGTGCTGCTTTTTAATTCGATCTGCCTTGTGAAAAGCACAAACAAAAACGCCCGGCCAAAGGGCCGGGCGCTTTTCTCAGGCAATCTTACTTATCGTCAACATCGCCCGGAACATTAGCGGTTTCGCCGCTTGTCCCTTCAACTTCTTCTTTCATGCGCTTGAGGCCCATGTGGCGTACGTCGGTACCGCGCACCAGGTAGATGACCAATTCAGAGATGTTACGTGCGTGATCGCCGATGCGCTCCAGCGAACGCAGCACCCAGATGATGCTCAAGACCCGCGAGATAGAGCGCGGGTCTTCCATCATGTAGGTCGCCAACTCACGCAGGGCGGTTTTGTATTCGCGGTCGATGATCTTGTCGTACTGCGCCACCGACAACGCCAGATCGGCGTCGAAACGGGCGAACGCGTCCAGTGCATCGCGAACCATGTTGCGCACCTGGTCGCCGATATGGCGAACCTCGACGTAACCGCGCGGCGCTTCACCTTCTTCGCACAGCTGAATCGCGCGGCGGGCGATCTTGGTCGCTTCGTCACCGATGCGCTCAAGGTCGATCACCGACTTGGAAATACTGATGATCAAACGCAGGTCGGACGCCGCCGGTTGACGACGGGCAAGAATGCGCAGGCATTCTTCGTCGATGTTGCGTTCCATCTGGTTGATCTGGTCATCAATCTCGCGCACCTGCTGAGCCAAGCCGGAATCGGCCTCGATCAGCGCGGTCACCGCGTCGTTGACCTGCTTCTCGACCAGCCCGCCCATGGCCAGGAGGTGGCTGCGCACTTCCTCAAGCTCAGCGTTGAACTGCGCGGAGATGTGGTGGGTAAGGCCTTCTTTACTAATCATGTTGGCGTCCTTGGAGCGTCCGGTAAGGTGCGGTGGGCCGCAGCGTCAATTCTGTGAATAACCCGCAACTGTCAGCCATAACGACCGGTGATGTAGTCTTCGGTCTGCTTCTTCGCCGGATTGGTGAACAGGGTGTCGGTGTCGCCGAATTCGACCAGTTTGCCCATGTACATGAACGCGGTGTAGTCCGAAACCCGCGCAGCCTGCTGCATGTTGTGGGTCACGATGACGATGGTGAACTTGGATTTCAGCTCGTAGATCAGCTCTTCAACCTTCAGGGTCGAGATCGGGTCGAGGGCCGAGCACGGTTCGTCGAGCAGCAGCACTTCCGGCTCAACCGCGATAGTGCGGGCGATCACCAGACGTTGTTGCTGACCGCCAGACAGGCCGAGTGCCGATTCGTGCAGACGGTCTTTGACTTCGTCCCACAGTGCCGCGCCTTTCAACGCCCATTCGACCGCTTCGTCGAGGACGCGCTTCTTGTTGATGCCCTGGATGCGCAAGCCGTAGACCACGTTTTCGTAGATGGTCTTCGGGAACGGGTTGGGCTTCTGGAACACCATGCCGACGCGACGACGCAGCTCGGCGACGTCTTCGCCTTTGCGATAGATGTTGTTGCCGTAGAGGTTGATCGCGCCTTCGACGCGGCAGCCGTCAACCAGATCGTTCATGCGGTTGAAGGTGCGCAGCAACGTCGATTTACCGCAGCCGGACGGGCCGATGAACGCGGTCACGCGCTGCTTCGGGATGTTCATGCTGACGTCGAACAATGCCTGCTTCTCGCCGTAGTACAGGCTCAGGCCCGGCACTTCGATGGCCACGGTTTCCTGCGCCAGATTCAGGCTTTGCTTGTCGCGACCCAGGGCAGACATGTTGATGCCGTGGCTATGTGTTTCGTGCTGCATGGGAGGCTCCCTGTGCTAACAAATTCGGTTCGTTGAACCACTGGCCTTGCCAATGGGTTACTGAAAATCTGTGGCTTGCGCCGATCCTTGTGGGAGCTGGCTTGCCAGCGATGGCATCAGCGCGGTGTTACTGGCTGACCGAGTCGCCTGCATCGCTGGCAAGCCAGCTCCCACAGGATTTGTGTTAACTGTCCAAAGCTTTGTATTTTTCACGCAGGTGGTTGCGGATATACACCGCCGACAGGTTCAACGTCGCGATCACCAGTACCAGCAGCAGCGCCGTGGCGTACACCAGCGGGCGGGCCGCTTCGACGTTCGGGCTCTGGAAGCCGACGTCATAGATGTGGAAGCCCAAGTGCATGATCTTCTGATCCAGGTGCAGGTACGGGTAGTTGCCGTCCACCGGCAGCGACGGCGCCAGTTTCACCACACCCACCAGCATCAGCGGCGCCACTTCACCGGCGGCGCGAGCCACGGCGAGAATCATGCCGGTCATCATCGCCGGGCTGGCCATCGGGATCACAATCTTCCACAACGTTTCAGCCTTGGTCGCGCCGAGGGCCAACGAGCCTTCACGCACAGTACGCGGGATACGCGCCAGACCTTCCTCGGTCGCGACGATCACCACCGGCACCGCCAGCAGCGCCAAAGTCAGCGAGGCCCAGAGCAGACCCGGGGTACCAAAGGTCGGTGCCGGCAATGCTTCGGGGAAGAACAAGCGGTCAACCGAACCACCGAGTACGTAAACGAAGAAGCCCAGACCGAACACGCCATAAACGATCGCCGGAACGCCAGCGAGGTTGTTCACCGCGATGCGGATAATCCGCGTCAGAGTGTTCTGCTTGGCGTATTCACGCAGGTACACCGCCGCCAGTACGCCGAACGGGGTAACGATCATCGCCATGATCAGGGTCATCATCACGGTGCCGAAGATCGCCGGGAAGATCCCGCCTTCGGTGTTGGCTTCACGCGGATCATCCGAAAGGAATTCCCAGATCTTGCTGAAGTAGAAACCGACCTTGGTAAAGGTGCTCATCGCGTTCGGCTGGTAGGCGTGAACCACTTTGCCCAGACCGATTTCGATCTCTTTGCCGTTGGCATCGCGAGCGGTCAGGGCATCGCGGTTGAACTGCGCATGCAGATCGGCCAGGCGTGCTTCGATGTCCTGATAACGCGCATTCAGTTCGGCGCGCTCGGATTCCATGTCAGCTTGTGCGGTGGCGTCGAGCTTGCCTTCCAGTTCCAGTTTGCGACCGTGCAGACGGATGCGCTCCAGACCTGCGTTGATTGCACCGATGTCAGTCTTTTCCAGCGACTTCAGTTGTGCCGCCAGCCCGTTCACACGGTTGATCCGCGCCTGCAACTCAGGCCACGCGGCCTCGCCTTCGGCGATGACCTTGCCATCCTGTTTGACGTTGACCAGGTAGCCGTAGAAGTTGCCCCACTCACGACGTTCGATCGCCATCAACTCTGGCGGCGTGGTCTGGTTGGTCAGCCACTCGCCGACGATCCACGTGAAGTCGTTGCCATTCAGGTCACGGTTGCCGACCTTGATCAGCTCGCGGGTCATGAATTCCGGGCCTTCATCGGGCACCGGCAAACCGGCACTCTTCAGACGGGCACGGGGCACTTCTTCCTTCTGTACCACTTCGCCGATGACCAGGTGATTGGCCTGGCCCGGTACGTCGTAATGGGCGTGGACCAGGTCGGCCGGCCAGAAGTGACCCAGACCACGCACGGCAATTACCGCCAGCAGGCCAATGGTCATGATGACCGCGATGGACACCGCGCCACCGCTGATCCAGACGCCCGGGGCGCCGCTCTTGAACCATCCTTTCAGGGAGTTCTGTTTCACAGACTTCTACCTTTGCTTAAAGCGACGAGTATTTCTTGCGCAGACGCTGACGAATCAGTTCTGCCAGGGTGTTCATGACGAAGGTGAACAACAGCAGTACCAGCGCCGAGAGGAACAGCACGCGGTAGTGGCTGCCGCCGACTTCCGACTCGGGCATTTCCACCGCGACGTTGGCAGCCAGGGTGCGCAGGCCTTCGAACAGGTTCATTTCCATGACCGGGGTGTTACCGGTGGCCATCAGCACGATCATGGTTTCACCGACTGCACGGCCCATGCCGATCATCAGCGCCGAGAAAATCCCCGGACTGGCAGTCAGGATCACCACGCGAGTCATGGTCTGCCACGGCGTGGCACCGAGAGCCAGCGAGCCGAGGGTCAGGCCGCGCGGCACGCTGAACACGGCGTCTTCTGCGATCGAGTAGATGTTCGGGATCACCGCAAAGCCCATGGCCAGACCGACCACCAGGGCGTTGCGCTGGTCGTAGGTGATGCCGAGGTCGTGGGAGATCCACATGCGCATGTCACCGCCGAAGAACCAGTTCTCCATGAACGGGCTCATGTACAGCGACAGCCAGCCCACGAACAGAATCACTGGAATCAGCAGCGCGCTTTCCCAGCCATCCGGGACTTTCAGGCGGATCGATTCAGGCAGACGACTGAAGGTGAAACCGGCGACCAGGATGCCGATCGGCAACAACATCAGCAGGCTGAAGATGCCCGGCAGATGCCCTTCGACATACGGCGCGAGGAACAGGCCGGCGAAGAAACCGAGGATCACCGTCGGCATCGCTTCCATCAGCTCGATCACCGGTTTGACCTTGCGGCGCATGCCCGGGGCCATGAAGTAGGCTGTGTAGATCGCCGCAGCCACAGCCAGCGGCGCGGCCAGCAGCATCGCGTAGAACGCAGCTTTCAGGGTGCCGAAGGTCAGCGGTGAGAGGCTCAGTTTCGGTTCAAAATCGGTGTTGGCCGCGGTCGATTGCCAGACGTATTTAGGCTCGTCGTAGTTCTCGTACCAGACCTTGCTCCACAACGCGCTCCAGGAGACTTCCGGGTGCGGGTTATCGAGTAGCAGCGGTTGCAGCTTGCCGCCGGCTTCGACGATCACACGGTTGGCACGCGGCGACAGACCGAACAGGCCTTGACCTTCCACCACTTGATCGACCAGCAAAGTGCGGTGCGCGGTGCTGTGGAACACGCCGAGCTTGCCGCTGGCATCCAGCGCGAGGAAGCCTTTGCGACGTTCTTCAGCGCTGATTTCAACGATCGGCGTGGTGCCCATCTGGAAGGTGCGGATCTGCTTCAGGCGCAGCTCGCCATCGGTGTCGCGGGCCATAAACCACTGGGCCAGACCACCCTTGGAGTCGCCGACGATCAGCGAGATGCCACCGACCAGTTGCGTGGTCGCGGTGACTTCGGCGTCAGCGTTTTCCAGCAGTTTGTAGCGACCGTTGAGGCTCTTGTCGCGCAGGCTGAAGACGTCGGCCTGGGCACGACCGTTGACCACATACAGCCATTGCTGGCGCGGGTCGACGAAGATGTTTTTCACCGGTTCAGTCATCTGCGGCAGATCGATACGCTTCTGCTCGTTGGTGACTTCGCCGGTCATCATGTTTTCTTCGCTGGTCAGCGACAGCACGTTGAGTTGCGAACCGGTCGAACCGACCAGCATCAGCGTCGTGTCGGTGGCGTTCAGGCTGACATGTTCAAGCGCACCGCCGGCTTCGTTCAGCGCGATCGGCGTCTCGCCGTACGGATATTCGATGGCCGGGGTGATGGTTTTTTTGCCATCGGGGTAGCTGACTTTATAAGTGTGACGGAACACCAGCGCCTGGCCGTTGGACAAGCCCACGGCTACCAGCGGGTGGCCCGGCTGATCTTCACCAATCGAGGTCACGGTGGCGCCAGCAGGCACCGGCAGATCGACGCGCTTCAGTTCAGCGCCACTGTCGATATCAAAGAACAATGCCTGACCCTTATCGGAAACGCGCATGGCCACCTGATTCTGCTCTTCGAGCGAAATCATCAGCGGCTTGCCGGCGTCCTGCATCCAGGCCGGGGTGATCGAGTCTTTCGCGGTCAGGTCGGCACCCTGGAACAGCGGCGCCACCACGTAGGCGAGGAAGAAGAAGATCAGGGTGATGGCTGCCAGCACCGCGAGACCGCCAACGAGGACGTACCAGCGGGTGAAGCGATCCTTGAGCGCACGAATGCGGCGCTTGCGTTGCAGCTCAGGCGTATTGAAATCAATGCGCTTGGGAGGATTAGTAGTCATTTGGGAATTGGCCAGATCATTCATGCGCTCACCCTAGCGATCCTGTATGACAGAAAGATGACAATGCAGTGACGCAGCAAATCCACCGCCAGCGGGACTGGCAGAGGATCAAAAATTTGAGGTGTGGAAAAGGCCGGCCTGCGCGCAGATCCGGCCTTTTACCTGAGTCCGGTGGGGTTCACCCTGGACTCAATTTGTTACTTCTTTGCGACAGCGCCGCCTTCCTGCAGACCCAGGTCAGCCAGTGCTTTAGCAGCGACCTTGGCTGGCAACGGGATGTAACCGTCTTTCACCACAACTTCCTGGCCCTGCTTCGACAGCACCAGTTTCACGAACTCGGCTTCCAGCGGAGCCAGAGGCTTGTTCGGGGCTTTGTTGACGTAAACGTAGAGGAAACGCGACAGCGGGTATTTGCCGTTCAGGGCGTTTTCTTCGGTGTCTTCGATGAAGTCGGTGCTGCCTTTCTTGGCCAATGGCACGGTTTTCACGCTGGCGGTCTTGTAACCGATACCCGAGTAACCGATGCCGTTCAGCGAGGAGCTGATCGACTGCACAACCGACGCCGAACCTGGTTGCTCGTTGACGTTCGGTTTGTAGTCGCCTTTGCACAGGGCTTCTTCTTTGAAGTAGCCGTAGGTGCCGGATACCGAGTTACGGCCGAACAGTTGTACTGGTTTGTTGGCCAGGTCGCCGGTCACACCCAGTTCGCCCCAGGTTTTCACGTCGGCTTTGGCGCCACACAGACGGGTCGACGAGAAGATCGCATCAACCTGCTCCATGGTCAGGTGCTGGATCGGGTTGTCTTTGTGTACGAAGACAGCCAGGGCATCAACGGCCACCGGGATAGCGGTTGGCTTGTAGCCGTACTTCTGCTCGAAGGCCGCCAGTTCGGTGTCCTTCATCTTGCGGCTCATCGGGCCCAGGTTGGAGGTGCCTTCAGTCAGCGCAGGTGGCGCAGTGGCGGAGCCGGCGGCCTGAATCTGGATGTTTACGTTCGGGTATTCTTTTTTGTAGTTCTCAGCCCAGAGGGTCATGAGGTTGGCCAGGGTATCGGAGCCGACGCTGGACAGGTTGCCCGACACACCAGTGGTCTTGGTGTAGCTCGGGATAGCAGGGTCAACAGCGGCAACCGCGTTGGCAGTCGCAACGCCAGCAGCGACAAAAGTCATTGCCGCCATCAAACGCTTCAGTTTCATGCCTTACTCCTAGCAGATAGGGTGTGTTAAGTCGGGGCCAAGTATCAGCAGGCCGTGTGAACACTCTATGGCTGAAATATGACAATTGGATGAAAGGCCAGCATGGGCATCACCTTTAAAAAAGGAAACGCTTTGCAGGTTGACAAATCATCTTCTAAATATAGTCTTGTCAACCACGAGAGGGCCCCATGATAAACGATCGAATTCGCCGCGCACGTCTGCAAAGAGGCCTCAGCCTTGAGGCTTTGGCGATGGAGCTTGGCGACATAACCAAGCAAGCCTTGAGCAAATATGAGAAAGGGTTGAGTACCCCTAACTCAACTCGTCTGCTGCAACTGGCCAGAGCGCTTCAGGTCAGCCCTGAGTATTTCTTCCGCGTGGAAGCAATTGCGCTGGCGCCTCTGGAGTTTCGAAAACTGGCCCGAATGCCTAAATATCGCCAGGCACAGGTGGAAGAGAAAATTCGGGAACACCTTGAGCGTTACATCGCGCTTGAGGAGTGTTTCGATCCTGCCGACATACATACCCCAGCTACTCCGGCACAAATGATCCCCGTTTCCTGCCTTGAGGACGCCGAACGCGCAGCAGAGCAACTTCGTCAGTTCTGGGGAATTGGTAGCGACCCTATAGCCAATCTGACTGAACAGCTGGAGGAGCACAGCATAAAAGTCGCCATGCTAAACGGCCCGGACGACTTCGACGGCGCTTGCGCTGCCACCGGTAACGGCGAACACGTGTTGATTGCACTGAATGCCGATCGCCCAGGCGAACGAATCAGGTTCACTGCCGCGCATGAACTCGGCCACTGGGTCATGGCATTACCCGAGGATATGCCGGAGAGGGACAAGGAAAATTGCTGCCATCGATTCGCCGGCGCGTTTCTCTACCCGGCGAAAAGTGTCACCGGTGACTTCGGCAGCCATCCTCGCTCCAGAGTTCATCCACGAGAATTGCTGATTGCAAAGCGTCAATACGGGATCTCAATGCATGCCGCGTTGAGACGCCTGAAAGATCTGAAGCTTCTTAGCGAAAGTGGCTATAAATCCCTCACTATCCAATTCAGCGCCAACGGCTGGCGCAAATCAGAACCTGAGCCGCTACCTTGCAAACCGCCGCAAAGATTTGAGTCGCTAGCATTCTGGGCGTTGGCAGAAGGGCTGATCACCAAGTCTCGGGCTGCCGAACTCCTGCGCAAACCAGTTAGCGCACTGGACCCCAATTTCCTGGGTTCACTGGAGAATGCATGAGTTTGATCTTCATCAGTGATACGAATATCTGGATTGATTTCAGAAACGCCGGATTACTGGAGCAGATGTTTCGATTGCCATTCACACTTTGCTGCACCGACTTTGTCATGCATGAACTTGCAGACTTTCCCCACCAGGAACTGCTTGATCGAGGGCTGAGTGTCGAATCGTTCGATGAATCTGGCGTGATCAGACTCTTTGAGCTGAAAGTCGAACACAACAACAGCTCACTGGCAGACGTGTCTTGTTACCTGCTCGCACAGGAAACAGGACGTCCGTTGCTGACCGGAGATGGCAAGTTAAGGCGCCAGGCACAACGAGATGGACTGGAGGTGCACGGCGCTCTTTGGTTACTTGATCTGATGGTTGAGCATCAAGTAATTGAAAAGTCGGATGCCGCAAACGCCTTGGCCCACATGCTTGAGCATGGCGCTCGACTCCCGACAGGAGAATGTGAATCAAGGCTCTCACGCTGGCGAGAGCCCTAGAAGCAGAATCTTGGGATCAGCGCCCTTTCTTCCACAGCCACGCCCCGACCAGAATCCCCATC
Source organism: Pseudomonas sp. IT-232MI5 (assembly GCF_949767845.1). Taxonomy (NCBI): domain Bacteria; kingdom Pseudomonadati; phylum Pseudomonadota; class Gammaproteobacteria; order Pseudomonadales; family Pseudomonadaceae; genus Pseudomonas; species Pseudomonas sp. IT-232MI5. The sequence goes on along the minus strand of NZ_CATKQE010000044.1, from coordinate 254,204 downwards.
GCACACAGCACCGCCACATAGTAGGCAGGCCCCATCGCGCTTTCTTTCAGCAGCAGGCTGACCACCATCGGCGTCAGGCCACCAAAGATCGCGTAAGCCACGTTATACGAGAACGACAACCCGCTGAAGCGCACCACCGGCGGGAACGCTTTGACCATCACGTACGGCACCGCACCAATGGTGCCGACCAGAAAACCGGTCAGCGCATAGAGCGGGAACAGCCAGTTCGGGTGATCGGCGAGGCTGTGATAGAAGGTCCACGAGCTGATCAGCAGACCCAGGCAACCAAATACGAACACCCGGCCTGCGCCAAAGCGATCCGCCAGTGCGCCGGAAATGATGCAGCCGATGCTCAGGAACACGATCGCCAGACTGTTCGACTGCAGCGACTCGGTCGGCGTGAAGTGATAGACCGTTTGCAGCACGGTCGGCGTCATCAGAATGACCACGACGATGCCAGCGGAGAGCAACCAGGTCAGCAGCATCGAGATTGCAATCGCGCCGCGATGGTCACGCAGCACCGCGCGCAGCGGCACTTCTTCAGCCAAGGCTTTGCGCAGTTGCAGCTCGGCGAACACTGGGGTCTCGTGCAGCCAGCGGCGCAGGTAGACCGAGAACAGGCCGAACACACCGCCGAGCAGGAACGGGATTCGCCAGGCGTAATCGGAAACTTCCGCAGGGGTATAAATGCTGTTGATCGCCGTGGCGACCAGCGAGCCGAGCAGAATGCCGGCGGTCAGGCCGCTGGTGAGCGTGCCGCAGGCATAACCCATGTGTTTTTGCGGTACGTGTTCGGAAACGAAGACCCACGCGCCCGGCACTTCACCGCCAATCGCCGCGCCCTGAATCACCCGCATCAATAGAAGCAGGATCGGCGCCCACATGCCGATCTGCGCATACGTTGGCAGTAGACCCATGATCAAGGTCGGCACGGCCATCATGAAAATGCTCAGGGTGAACATCTTCTTGCGCCCCAGCAGGTCGCCGAAGTGCGCCATGACGATGCCGCCCAGCGGCCGCGCGAGGTAGCCGGCGGCGAAGATGCCGAAGGTCTGCATCAGGCGCAGCCACTCGGGCATATCGGCCGGGAAGAACAGCTTGCCGACCACGGTGGCGAAGAAGACGAAGATGATGAAGTCGTAGAATTCCAGCGCGCCGCCGAGAGCGGACAGCGACAGAGTCTTGTAGTCATTGCGGGTCAATGGTCGTGCGGGTTGCTCGGGCTGCGCGAGGCTCGAAGGCGCTGTGGTCATGGCAAGGGCTTCTCTTATAGTCGGATCTGCCGCCACAACAACGCTGGCAGTGGCTCGGGCAGGTTCGGCACCATAGCAAATTGTTCGAAAAAGCACATAGAGGCGCGTAATTGACGGTCAAAATCAGAACCGGATGGTCGTCGCGGAGTCTACCGACCGATATACTCGCCACCTGCGCAGGATTTGTAAGAGGTTACTGTGCGAAAACGTTGTTGGCCCGTCCTTTGCTCGGGATTTAGCCTTTTTCGCAGAGTTTCCCTTTAGGCGCCTGATGGAAAACGTGACGAACGCAGTGTGTTCGGTGTTGAATCGTTTTTCTTGAAGACGGCTACCACCAGCAATACCCACGAAGAGTCACGGGTCAGAGGCCCCACGGCATGATAGAGCTCGAACAAGAAGATCCGATCCCGCAAGGCGACCTGGCCCTGCAAATCACCGCACTTCCACGCGAAACCAACGGCTTTGGCGATATTTTCGGCGGTTGGCTGGTAGCGCAGATGGATTTGGCCGGCACCGCAATGGCCAGCCGCGTGGCAGGTGGTCGTGTAGCGACCGTAGCCATTGATCGCATGGCGTTTCTCGTGCCAGTGGCAGTGGGTGCGCAATTGTCCTTTTATACCCAGACCCTGGAGATCGGCCGCAGCTCGATCCAGATGATGGTCGAAGTGTGGAGCGACGACCCGCTGTCCAGCGAGTGGCGTAAAGTCACCGAAGCCGTATTCGTCTTCGTCGCTATCGACGGCAGCGGTCGCACCCGCTCGGTTCCACCGCGCGCGCGTTAAACCTCGCGGCCGTTTTGCGGTCGATAACCGTTCCAAGTGTCTGATCGAGAGCTGTCCCATGAACACGCCCAACGTTGAAGCGGTGAAACTGGATGAACTGAACTGCTGGCGCATCCGCCACGGTCAGGCCGAAGTGCTGGTGACCCAGCAAGGCGCGCACATCCTCAGTTATCAGATCGATGGCCAGCCGCCGATCATCTGGCTCAACGACAAGGCCGAGTTCAAGACAGGTAAAAGCATTCGCGCCGGCGTGCCGGTGTGCTGGCCGTGGTTCGGCAAGTTCGAACGCAACCCGCAGAGCGTGCAGGCCATGTACACCGGTGAGCAACCGGCACCCGCGCACGGTCTGGTGCGGGCGATGGATTGGGAGCTGGGCGGCATCGAATCAGAGGCTGACGGCGTCAAGGTCGAATTCAAGCTGCCTTACCCCGAAGGTGGCCTGCCGGGCTGGCCGCATCAGGTTGATCTGAGCCTGACCCTGCATTTGTCCGACCAATTGAGCTTCAGCCTGACCAGCCATAACCGTGGCAGTGACACCGTCAGCCTGAGTCAGGCGCTGCACACGTATTTCGCAGTGAGTGACGTGCGCAATGTGCATGTCGACGGTGTCGATGGCTTGAATTACATCGAGACGCTGGATGACTGGAAAACCAACAGCCAGCAAGGTGACCTGCAGTTTGCCGGTGAGACCGACCGTATCTATCTCAATGCGCCGCCACAGCTGAGCATCGTCGACCCGACCTGGGAGCGGCGCATTGTGCTGACCGCCACCGGCTCGCGCACAGCAGTGATCTGGAACCCGTGGATCGATCGCGCGGCGGCGCTTGCTGACATGGATAACGATGGCTGGCAGCGCATGCTGTGCATCGAGACGGCTAATGTGATGGATGACGTTGTGGATCTGGCACCGGGTGCGAGCCATACCATGGGCGTCAGTGTCGCCAGCAAACCGCTTTAAGATCAAAAGATCGCAGCCTTCGGCAGCTCCTACATTGGAATGCATATCCCTGGAGGAGCTGCCGCAGGCTGCGATCTTTTGCTTCAGAGATCAGACTCCTGCACCACCCGCACTTTGTCCGCTTCCAACGCATACGCTGCGTCAGCCAGGTCATTGCTGACCTTTTCAACCTTCAGCGTGCCGGTCACCCACAACGGCGTGTAGATATCGTCCAGTTTCAAACCTTTCGGATAACGCACCAGCACCAGTTGATTCGGTGGCGGTGGCGGCACGTGGATGCAAGCGCCCGGATACGGCACGAGGAAGAACAGCGTGCTGCGACCCTTGGCGTCGGACTCCAGCGGCACCGGATAACCACCGATGCGAATGTGCTTGTCGTTCATCGACGCCACGGTTTTGGTCGAATACATCACCGCCGGCAGACCTTTGGCCTGCTTCATCCCGCCCTTCTCGGTGAAGGTGCCGGTGGCTTCCGGGGAGTTGTGGTCGATTTCAGGCATGGCCTCGAGGGCCTTTTGGTCCGACTTGGGCATCAGTTCGAGCCAGTCGGTTTCCGGCAGTTCGCCGGCGTGGGCCAAACCGCTGCCCAGGAAGAGGAGAGTCAACAGAAGACGGCGCATGAAAGTGCTCGGTATAGAAAGGAAGGAACAGTGAATCGCCGAGCATTCTAGCCCTCCCGGCCACTTTGGCCGAGAGGGCTTTGTCGCTTTGGATCAGTTCTTTTTGATCAGGCCGTAGATCACCAGCAACACGATTGCGCCGACCAGTGCACCAATGAAACCTGCGCCCTCGCCCGCGTGATAGATGCCCAGAGCCTGGCCGCCGTAAGTGGCTGCCAGCGAACCGCCGATACCGAGCAAGATGGTCATGATCCAGCCCATGCTGTCATCGCCCGGTTTCAGGAACCGCGCCAGCAGGCCGACGATCAAGCCGATAAAGATGGTTCCGATAATTCCCATGGCAATTCCCTCTCAAAGATAGATATGCGAAGCCTAGTCAGACTTTGGCATCCTGCCATGAGAGAACAGCGGCCCCTGAATGGTTCCGCCGCTGCCACATGAAACTGTCGTTACTCGGCGATCAGCGCTTCGACCTTGACGATCTGCGCTTGCAGCGTGGCCATGTCGGCGCAGCGCAGGTTGGCGTGGCCGACCTTGCGCCCGGCCTTGAAGGCCTTGCCGTAGTGATGCAGATGGCAGTCTTCGATGGCGATGACTTTCTCAACCGGCGGAACCACACCGATGAAGTTGAGCATCGCGCTCTCGCCGACCTTGGCCGTCGACCCCAGCGGCAGGCCGGCAACGGCGCGCAGGTGGTTTTCGAACTGGCTGCATTCGGCGCCTTCGGTGGTCCAGTGCCCGGAGTTATGCACGCGCGGGGCGATTTCGTTGGCTTTCAGGCCACCGTCGACTTCAAAGAACTCGAACGCCATGACGCCGACGTAGTCGAGTTGCTTGAGCACACGGCTCGAGTAGTCTTCGGCCAGCGCCTGCAACGGGTGATCGGTACTGGCAACCGACAACTTGAGGATGCCGCTGTCGTGGGTGTTGTGCACCAGCGGATAGAACTTGGTTTCACCATCGCGAGCACGTACGGCGATCAGCGAGACTTCACCGGTGAACGGCACGAAGCCTTCCAGCAGGCAGGACACGCTGCCCAGCTCGGCAAAGGTGCCGACCACGTCTTCCGGTTTGCGCAGGACTTTCTGGCCCTTGCCGTCGTAACCCAGGGTGCGGGTTTTCAGTACGGCCGGCAGGCCGATCGAAGCCACCGCAGCGTCCAGATCGGCTTGCGACTGAATGTCAGCGAAGGCCGGAGTCGGGATGCCCAGGTCCTTGAACATGCTCTTTTCGAACCAGCGATCGCGAGCGATGCGCAGGGCTTCGGCGCTCGGGTAGACCGGGACGAATTGCGAGAGGAATGCCACGGTTTCGGCCGGGACACTTTCGAACTCGAAGGTCACCAGATCGACTTCATCGGCCAGTTGGCGCAGATGATCCTGATCGCCGTAATCGGCCCGCAGGTGTTCGCCCAAAGCGGCCGCACAAGCGTCCGGCGCAGGGTCGAGGAAAGCGAAGTTCATGCCCAGCGGAGTGCCCGCCAAGGCCAACATGCGACCCAACTGGCCGCCACCGATTACACCGATCTTCATCTCAACAACCTCAGGCAATACGTGGGTCTGGATTGTCCAGGACGCTGTCTGTCTGCTCGGCACGGAAGGTTTTCAGTACCGCGTGGAACTGCGGATGCTTGGCGCCGAGGATGCTCGCCGAGAGCAGGGCTGCGTTGATCGCGCCGGCCTTGCCGATGGCCAGGGTGGCGACCGGAATGCCCGCTGGCATCTGCACGATCGACAGCAGCGAGTCGACGCCCGAGAGCATGGCCGACTGCACTGGCACCCCCAGCACCGGCAGGTGGGTCTTGGCCGCACACATGCCTGGCAAGTGGGCTGCGCCACCGGCACCGGCGATAATCACCTCGATGCCGCGGCTTTCAGCCTCTTCGGCGTACTGGAACAGCAGATCCGGGGTGCGGTGAGCAGAGACCACTTTGACCTCGTACGGGATGCCGAGCTTTTCCAGCATATCGGCGGTGTGGCTAAGGGTGGACCAATCGGACTTGGAGCCCATGATCACGCCAACCAGTGCACTCATCGTCGCGCCTCTTCTCTCTGGAGCGCCCGCAGGCGCGTCATAAAACAACAAGCCACGCAGGTTGCGTGGCTTGATTGTACGAAAAATGGCCGGACGTGCCGGCCGAAGGCCGCGCAGTATACCGCAAAGAAAGCAATAAACAGCCCCCTGCGCGACCATCCGTCATCTGCCGCAAATGCCCGGTTTTATTGACCTGAAGGTCAGCCAAAAAGATCAAAAGATCGCAGCCTTCGGCAGCTCCTACAGGGATATGCATTCCAATGTAGGAGCTGCCGAAGGCTGCGATCTTTTCAGGAGGCTTGCGCAGCGCCGCCTTCGAGCTTTCGCCACAGCAGGCGCACGTTGGCTTTGCGCACTAGAGCGCAGCGGTACAAGCGAATCTCCAGCGGCACATGCCATTGCGGGCCGCCGCAGACCACCAGTTCGCCACGGGCCAATTCCGCGCGCACGCTCAGCTGTGGCACCCAGGCAATCCCGAGACCTTCCAACGCCATGCTCTTCAGACTGTCAGCCATCGCGGTTTCGTAAATAGTGGTAAAGCGCAACTGCCGCTGACGCAGCAATCCATTCACCGAGCGCCCGAGAAACGCTCCGGCGCTGTACGCCAGCAACGGCACGCTGGCATCACCTTCCAGATCGAACAGCGGCTTGCCATCAGCATCCGCCGCGCACACCGGCAACATCTCGGTCTGGCCCAAATGCAGCGACGGGAAAATCTCCGGGTCCATCTGCATCGCCGCGTCCGGGTCGTAGAACGCCAGCATCAGATCGCAACCACCTTCACGCAACGCATGCACCGCGTCACCGACGTTGGTGGCGACCAAGCGAGTGGCGATGTTCAAACCTTCATTACGTAGTTGTGCGATCCAGCGCGGAAAGAAACCCAGCGCCAGCGAGTGCGCCGCCGCGACCTGCATCACTTCGCCCTGCCCGCCTTCCAGATGATGCAGATGACGCAGCACTTCACCGAGCTGTTCGACCACGGTGCGTGCGGTCACTAGAAACAACTGCCCCGCCGCCGTCAGTTCAACCGGCGTGCGCGAGCGATTGACCAGGGTCAGCCCCAGCGCAGCCTCCAGACTGCGGATCCGCCGGCTGAAGGCCGGCTGGGTCACGAAGCGTCGCTCGGCCGCCTGCGAAAAGCTACGGGTGGCGGCCAGAGCACTGAAGTCCTCGAGCCATTTGCTTTCCAGATTCATCACGTCCTCCCGGACACGCACCAAAACAGGTCACACGTCTGCCGCGCACGCGGCGTCACACGGGCATTATGCCGAATGTGCATAGGGCAGTGCTGAACAGCATTGGCCCAAAATTTCCTACAAGCCTAGCATTCGCAGCGTTCCGGCACAGACCGGGTCCATATCGAGATGATTTCTATCATGTCCTCCGCTGCATCTTTCCGCACAGAAAACGACCTGCTTGGCGCCCTAGAAGTACCGGCTCAAGCGTATTACGGCATCCAGACCCTGCGAGCGGTGAATAACTTCCGTCTCTCCGGCGTTCCGATTTCGCATTACCCGAAACTGGTTGTCGGCCTGGCAATGGTCAAACAGGCCGCTGCTGACGCCAACCGCGAGTTGGGTCATCTGAGCGAAGCCAAGCACGCTGCCATCAGCGAAGCCTGTGCCCGATTGATCCGCGGTGATTACCACGAAGAGTTCGTGGTCGACATGATTCAAGGTGGCGCCGGTACCTCCACCAACATGAACGCCAACGAAGTGATCGCCAACATTGCGCTGGAAGCAATGGGTCACCAGAAAGGCGAGTACCAGTACCTGCACCCGAACGACGACGTGAACATGGCGCAGTCGACCAACGACGCTTACCCGACGGCGATCCGCCTGGGCTTGCTGCTCGGTCACGACACCCTGCTGGCCAGCCTCGACAGCCTGATTCAGGCATTCGCCGCCAAGGGCAAAGAATTCGATCACGTCCTGAAAATGGGCCGTACCCAGCTGCAAGACGCCGTGCCGATGACCTTGGGTCAAGAATTCCGTGCCTTCGCCACCACCATGGGCGAAGACCTGGCCCGTCTGAAGACGCTGGCCCCGGAACTGCTGACTGAAGTAAACCTGGGCGGCACCGCGATCGGTACCGGCATCAACGCCGACCCGCGTTATCAAGCGCTGGCGGTACAGCGTCTGGCCCTGATCAGCGGTCAACCGCTGGTTCCGGCGGCCGACCTGATCGAAGCGACTTCCGACATGGGCGCCTTCGTGCTGTTCTCCGGCATGCTCAAGCGCACCGCGGTGAAGCTGTCGAAGATCTGCAACGACCTGCGCCTGCTGTCCAGCGGCCCACGCACCGGCATCAACGAAATCAACCTGCCAGCGCGTCAGCCAGGCAGCTCGATCATGCCTGGCAAGGTCAACCCGGTTATTCCGGAAGCGGTTAACCAGGTGGCGTTCCAAGTAATTGGTAACGACCTGGCGCTGACCATGGCAGCCGAAGGCGGCCAACTGCAACTGAACGTGATGGAGCCGCTGATCGCTTTCAAGATCTTCGACTCGATCCGCCTGCTGCAACGCGCCATGGACATGCTGCGCGAGCACTGCATCGTCGGCATCACCGCCAACGAAGCGCGCTGCCGTGAACTGGTCGAGCACTCGATCGGTCTGGTTACCGCTCTGAACCCGTACATCGGCTACAAAAACGCCACCCGTATCGCCGGTCTTGCTCTTGAAAGCGGCCGCGGCGTGCTGGAACTGGTGCGCGAAGAAGGCCTGCTCGACGAAGCCATGCTCGCCGACATCCTGCGCCCGGAAAACATGATTGCTCCGCGTCTGGTTCCGCTGAAAGCCTGAGCCGACACGTTACTTGTAGCACCGCTCACCAGGTCGAGGGACTAGACACCTCTCACCTTTTGAGGGCTTGGGGATTTAGTCCCCAAGCCCTTTTTTTTAACTTTCTGACCCTGAGACCCGTATGTCTGGGGATTGCTCGCTCTGACAGAAGAGCAGTTCCTGCACAAGCCCGGCGCCGGTAACGCCGGGTGTTTCAAAGCCTCGTTTCGTCGCTTGCACCACGACTGTGCAGACGGGCGCGCCACTGATCGGTATAGTGCCGCCCCTCTTCGCATGAGCGGTCGTCGGTAACGAGGCCATAACCCATGTGAAACCCGAACTAATAACAAACCCGCGAAATGGATCCGGGACGAAACCCTCGCCTCACCTGTTGTGCCGCGCGCAAACCGGTGTAACGCGATGTTTCCGACCTTCCAGCATTTGCTCACACAAAAAACAGCGAGGAAAAATCCATGCTCGAAGTCATTAACGACTTCCTCTCAGGGAAAGTACTGATCGTGCTCATTGTCGGGCTCGGTAGCTACTTCACGATTCGCTCGCGTTTCGTTCAATTGCGTCACTTCTTCCACATGTTCGCGGTGTTCCGCGACAGCCTCAAGGGCAGCGCCGGGCAACTCAGCTCGTTCCAGGCCCTGATGCTCAGCCTTGCCGGCCGCGTTGGTGCGGGCAACATCGCCGGTGTCGGCATCGCCGTGACACTCGGTGGTCCAGGTGCGGTGTTCTGGATGTGGGTGACCGCACTGGTCGGCATGTCCAGCAGCTTCTTCGAGTGCACCCTGGCCCAGGTCTACAAGCGCGCCGATGGCGACGGTCTGTACCGTGGTGGCCCGGCCTACTACATCCAGCACGGCTTGAAGCTCAAAGGCATGGCGGTAGTGTTCTCGGTCCTGCTGCTTGTCACCTACGGCTTCGCCTTCATTGGCCTGCAGTCCTACACCGTGACCCACTCGCTGCAGAACGCCTTTGAATTCAACCCACAACACACCGGTATCGTCCTGGCAGTGCTGCTGGCCATTACCTTCATTGGCGGCATCAAGCGTATCGCTTCGGTGTCCGACCTGCTGGTACCGATCAAGACCCTCGCCTATATCGGCGTGACCCTGTACGTAATCGGTACTCAGATCGAACACGTACCAGCCATGCTGGAAACCATCTTCAAGAGCGCCTTCGGCCTCGACCCGGCCTTTGGCGGCCTGCTCGGCAGCGCCATCGTCATGGGCGTGAAGCGTGGCGTGTTCGCCAACGAAGCGGGCCTGGGCAGTGCGCCGAACGTCGCCGCCGTGGCCGCCGTGAAGCACCCGGGCGCGCAGGGCGTGGTTCAGGCCTTCAGTGTGTTCCTCGACACTTTCGTGATCTGCACCTGTACTGCGCTGCTGATCCTGCTGTCGGGCTTCTACACCCCGGGCTTCGAAGGTGACGGCATCGTCCTGACCCAGAACTCGCTGGCCGCCGTGGTCGGTGACTGGGGTCGCATGTTCGTCAGCGTCGCGCTGTCGCTGTTCGTCTTCACCTGCATCCTCTACAACTACTACCTGGGCGAAAACAGCCTGCAGTTCCTCACTCGCAACCGCGCCGCGCTGATGATTTTCCGCGGCCTGGTGCTGGCGCTGGTGGTATGGGGTTCGATGCAGGACCTGTCGACCGTGTTCGCCTTCGCCGACATCACCATGACCTGCCTGGCCTTCGTCAACCTCGTGGCCCTGGCCATGCTGTTCAAGGTCGGCATGCGTGTGATGCGAGACTACGATGCGCAACGCCGCGCCGGCGTCAAACAGCCGGTGTTCGACTCGAGCAAATTTGCTGATCTGGACCTCGACCTGAAAGCCTGGCCGACCAATCCGTCTGCCGCTGTCGGCAAGACTGAAGCCGAGCCGCAAGGCGTGCCTGCAGCGCAACGCTGACAGGTGAATGACGGGCGCATCCCCTGCGCCCGTCAGTTATTGTGGTGCAATAACTTGTCGGAGTTTGCCTGCTCGCGATAGCTGTCTTTCAGCCAACATCAACGCTGGATGATGAACCGCCATCGCCAGCAGGCTCGCTCCCACAAGGACCTCATCCTTTCGGAGAATCCCCATGAATTCGTCGACCTACCCCGCCGCCCAACACGTCATGGTGCTCTACACCGGTGGCACCATCGGCATGCAGGCCAGCGCCAATGGCCTGGCCCCGGCGTCCGGTTTCGAAGCGCGGATGCGCGACTATCTGCACAGCCAGCCTGAACTCGTCGTACCGCAGTGGCGCTTTCGCGAGATGTCGCCGCTGATCGACAGCGCCAACATGACCCCGGCCTACTGGCAGCAACTGCGTGAAGCGGTGGTCGATGCCGTTGACGTGCAAGGCTGCGACAGCGTGCTGATCCTGCACGGCACCGACACGCTGGCCTACAGCGCGGCAGCGATGGGCTTCCAGCTGCTGGGGCTGAATGCCCGTGTGTGCTTCACCGGTTCAATGTTGCCGGCTGGCGTTACTGACAGCGATGCCTGGGAGAATCTCAGTGGCGCACTGGTTGCCCTCGGCCAAGGCCTGGCGCCCGGTGTGCATCTGTACTTCCACGGTGAACTGCTGGCGCCAACCCGTTGCGCGAAGGTGCGCAGCTTCGGCCGTCATCCGTTCAAACGACTTGAGCGTCAGGGCGGCGGTGTCAAAGCCTCTTCGATTCCAGCGTCGTTGAATTACAACCAGCCGAAACAGCTGGCCAAAGTTGCCGTGCTGCCGCTGTTCCCGGGCATCAGCGCCGAAGTGCTCGATGGCCTCCTCGACAGCGGCATTCAAGGCCTGGTGCTGGAGTGCTACGGCAGCGGTACCGGGCCGAGCGACAACCCTGAGTTTCTGGCAAGCCTTGGCCGCGCACGGGATAACGGTGTGGTGGTGGTTGCAGTGACGCAGTGCCATGAGGGTGGCGTCGAGCTGGATGTTTACGAGGCTGGCAGTCGCTTGCGCGGTGTCGGCGTATTGTCCGGTGGTGGCATGACTCGCGAGGCCGCGTTCGGCAAGTTGCACGGCCTGCTCGGTGCAGGCCTTGAAACTCAAGAAGTGCGTCGGCTGATCGAACTGGATCTGTGTGGTGAGCTACTCTGAGCATGGCTCTGGATCGGCCCTCACCCTAGCCCTCTCCCGGAGGGAGAGGGAACTGACCTTAGTGTCTTGCGCTATACGCCGATCTGAAAAAAACAGTCGATTATGGATTCGGCAGCGTTTTTTCAGGTCGGCGTATCTCGCCAATATCCCCCAATCGGCCCCCTCTACCTTTGGGTGAGGGCTGGGGTGAGGGGCTGCTGCGGCATGCAACTTGCTGCGATCCAGCCATCTCAAGGCTGGAAGATCCTATGCTCCACTCCCACCTCACCACCCTCAACGCCGTGTCGCTGATCCTCAACACCTTCAAGGCCGAAGGCCTGTCGAGCGAGGCATTGCTGGCCGGCAGCGGCATCAGTGCGGCGGATCTCAGCCGTGCCGACACGCGCATCACCACCAATCAGGAGATGCAGGTCTGCGCCAACGCCGTCGCGCTCAAGCGCGATATCGGCCTAGAACTGGGCCGGCGCATGCACGTGTCCTGCTATGGAATCCTCGGTTACGCGCTGCTGACCTGTGCCACCTTCGGTGACGCTTTGCGCCTGGCGATCCGTTATCCGGCGCTGCTGGGAACACTTTTCGAACTGAGTCTGGAAGACGACGGCGAGCGCGTCTGGTTCGTCGCTGCCGATTATCGCGAGAGCCCGGCGATGGCGGTGTTCAACGCCGAGTTCTGCCTGGTGTCGCTGAAAGTCATTTGCGATGACCTGCTCGGGCATCCGCTGCCTTTGCTCGCCACGCGCTTCGAACACGCCGCGCCGGACTATCGCGACAGCTATGCCGAACACTTCAACTCACCGTTGCACTTCGCGGCGAAGGACAACGCCTTTGCCTTCGATCAGCACTGGCTCGACCAGCCGCTGCCGTTGGCGGATGCCATCACCCACCAAGCCATGGCCGAACGTTGCCGAAAGCAGAATCTTGAGTTCACCGGGCGTCAGGCGTGGCTGGGGCGGATTCGACAGTTACTCAGCGCGCAACTGAATGCAGCACCGGGACTGGAAGGTCTGGCGCAGCAGATGAAGTGTTCGCCACGCACCTTGCGCCGGCATTTGAAAGATATGGGCAGCAGCTATCAGGAACTGCTCGATGAGCTGCGTTTCGAGCGGGCCAAGCAGATGTTGTGTGAGGATCAGTTGCCGATCTATCGCATTGCCGAAACGCTCGGGTTCAGCGAGACCGCCAGTTTCCGCCATGCCTTTGTGCGCTGGAGCGGCGTGGCGCCGAGCCAATTCCGGGCCTGAAGATCAAAAGATCGCAGCCTTCGGCAACTCCTACAAGGGATCGGCGTAGGAGCTGCCGAAGGCTGCGATCTTTTGATCCTAAAGGGGCAATTTCGGTCAGTGTTTTTGGCCATATCCATCCCCTTTTGGCCTTTCCTGCCGTTTTCCGATTCGCCTCACGCCGCAACACTGGTGGCAACCGAATCAGCCCTGCGGAGAACAACAAATGCTGACGATCTACTCGGACGATCACCACCTGCACCATGGCCGCTGCGAGCTCATCGATGGCCAGCTCAAGCCGTGCTTCGAGATGCCGTCGCGCGCCGACCATGTGCTGCAGCGCGTTAAAAACCAGAATCTCGGCCCGGTCGAGGCACCGAAAGATTTCGGCCTGGAACCCCTCGCCCGTATCCACAGTCGCGACTACCTCGACTTCTTCAAAGGCGCGTGGGATCGCTGGACTGAATTCAACACCGACGGTGATCTGCTGCCCTACACCTGGCCGGCGCGCACCCTGCGTGCAATCAAACCGACCAGCCTGCATGGTCAGCTCGGTTATTACAGCTTCGACGGCGGCGCACCGATCACCGCCGGTACATGGCAAGCGGCCTACAGCGCGGCGCAGGTTGCCCTAACTGCACAAGCGCAAATCCAGCGTGGCGCGCGCAGTGCCTTCGCCCTGTGCCGCCCACCGGGACACCACGCCGCCAGCGATTTGATGGGCGGTTATTGCTACCTCAACAATGCCGCCATCGCCGCGCAGGCTTTCCTCGATCAAGGTCACAAAAAAGTCGCGATCCTCGATGTCGACTATCACCACGGCAACGGCACGCAATCGATTTTCTATACGCGCAGCGACGTGCTGTTCACCTCGATCCACGGCCATCCGGAGGCGGAATTCCCGTTCTTCCTCGGCTACGACGATGAACGTGGCGAAGGCGCCGGTGAAGGCTTCAACTTCAACTATCCGCTGCCCGCCGGCTCTGGCTGGGAGGTATGGAGTGCGGCGCTGGATCAGGCCTGCAACGAGATCGAGCGGTATGGCGCCGACGTGATTGTCGTGTCGCTGGGTGTCGACACTTTCAAAGATGACCCGATCTCGCAGTTCAAACTCGACAGCCCGGATTATCTGGCAATGGGCAAACGCATCGCTGCACTCGGCAAGCCGACATTGTTCGTCATGGAGGGCGGTTACGCTGTAGAGGAAATCGGCATCAACGCAGTGAACGTGCTGGAAGGCTTCGAACAATAACCATAGTCCCGTCGCAACCGTAAAAACCAGACCCGCCCGGGCGGGTCTTTTTTCGCCCGCAATATGTATGTACCGCACGCGCGCCGCAGCCCGCCTCTACCTTGCCCGGAACCGTCGCCCTTTCGGCGCGGCCATCAGAGCAGGAGTTGCCCATGCCCGAAATCCCTTCGCCCAGCGCCGTCGATGTCGTGACCCAACTGGTGACCGGCCCTTCGCTGCGAGAAGTCGCGTCGAAAACGCTGCGCCCGGCGCTCAGGACGTTGTATCCCGACCTCGATCTCGACCCGCAACTGGCCATGGTCGTAAGACCGACCTGGGTCATTGAGAATGATCAAGTGGTCCCCGGTCGCCATCTGATCGAATCGCTGACCGACACTCTTGTACGTCTGGGCCTCTCCGGCACCACGGTGGCGTATCTCGACGGTGAGCATTATCTGACCTTGCAACCGGACCTGCCGTCCGCCATCCAGCTGCCGGTAAAAATCAGCGCAATCGGCAAGCTGCTCAATGAACTGGCACCGTTGCTGTTCATCGCCTACAAGGAACAGCAGGTCAATTACTGGGACGATTTCACCTATCCGGGGCAGCCGCGCTGGCAGCAGTTGTCACAAGCCTTGCGCAATTTGTGGAAGATCGACGCGAACCCGGACTGGGACGCCGACCAGCGCGCCATGGCCGAAGCGCTTTACACGTTCCCGGATAAACACCAACGACTGCCCACCGACCGATACAAGACCCGCGCCTGCCTGATTGATCTTGACCGCGGCGAGGGCGACGAGCAGAACCACGTGAGCCTGCTCGATACGGCTGTACTGATCGGCACCCACGACAAACGTACGTTGATCATGACCCACTCGGTGCTTAAAGGATTCGAGTGTTTTGAATCGTTGGCAAAGCTCGGAGAAGCCCTGCCGCGTCGTTACTGGAAAGGTGCCTCCGGGACCGGGTTGAAATGGCGACTGGTCGAACCGCAGGGCGATTTCTTCGACTATCAGGCCTGCACACTGGTTGCCCTGGAAGCAGAAGCGCTGGGTGCGATCAATTATTTCCAGGGCTCGAGTTCCAGCGAGCTTTATCCGCACGCCGGGACTGTCGGCAATCCCCGCGAGCCGACACCGCGCCTCAAGCCTCACATCGATCTCTTGCGTCCGATGCTGCCAGCCTGGCTCGACAACGCCTCTCCCGCCGATCAAACCCGTTACAGCCGGCACCTGCTGGATCTGACCATGGTGCAGCACACGAACAAGGGAAAATCATTTCAGAGCGAAGTCATCAGCCTGCAAGCGTTCACCCGTGATGCCTTGAAACAACAGATCGCCAAGGATCATCCGCAGGCCGGCGAGGTGAGGATCGATGACATCGAAATCAGCATCACCAGCCTGGTGGTCTGGGGCACATTCGTCTTGCCGGGTAACACGCAGACCCAGACGCTGTCGCTCATCGAGCTGGCCCTGCAAAACCTCGCAGGGCAGCCAGCAGGCAATAAGACCGTTGGTTACAAGGATGGCGGCGCGGCGCCTGAGTGGGTGACTGCAAGCTACCTGGAACAACTGGTCAGCAGCGTCGATATCGGCCAGACCTACCCGGCGTACCTGCAAAACCTGCTGATTGACGACACAGAGCAGGCGTCGGCACTGCAAGCGCTCTACACCAGCCAGTTGCCCATCGAACTGCCGCTGCTGGCGTTGCAGCACAAAATACAAGGCAAGGCCGGCATCACTGAGCAGGGTTATCGCTATGTGGTTGCCGCGCTGGCAAACACCAGCGATGAGCGTTATGTCGATCGCGATGAAATCGTCATTCGCCCGCTGGGGTTCGTTGCCCATCGCAGCCGCTCACAGGCGGACACCGTCAATAACATGTTCGTCATCGGCCCGCGCGAGACGGACAAGGGGCCGTGTCTGCTCTATCGACCGCTGTTCGAAAAAGCACTGATGCAATTTCCCTCGCACGCCAACCTGCTGTACGAAATCCAGCATTCACGGGATCTGCGCGAGTCGGTCCTGGCCTGGTTGCCGGACGACGTGCGCTTCGACTACAGCCAGTTCGTCTTCACCGCCCGATTGCCTTCTGTCTGGACGATCCCGCAATTGCTGGTGAACCCTTTGACCGCCCTCGACATGTCCGGCCCCGTTGCACTGGCGACAACAACGATTAACCACGATGTACTCGCGACCCTGCATAACAGCAACGTGCAGGCAGTCATCACCCAGGCCGACCGCCAATCGGTCTCTGACGCAGAAGCACGCTGGGTCACGCTTAAACACGGCGGCTGGATGCTGTTCAACGCCGCCTTGCCGTTCCTCGGGCGCAGCGTCGGCACGGCGGCGTGGATCTGGCAGATCATGGACGACCTGCAAGAAATCAGCGATGTGGCCAATGAGCAATCCGGCAAGATTGCCTGGACGGCCCTCACCGACATTCTTCTGGCCTTGGGCATGGTCCTCGCCCATCGCGCAGCAATGGGCGACAAGCCAATCAGCGAGTCGATCCCGCAGGAAGAACCGCCCCCACCGTCACCACCGACCTCGTCGTCAGCAAACCTTTGCAGCTGCCGGACGTTTCCAGCACTGCACTGCCCATCGCGCATGAGATGGTGGTGAACCCCTTCACTGCTCTGAAACGATCCCCGGTCGCACTGGCAGCGCTGCTCGACAGTTTACAGATCGCCAAACCCAGAGGCATCGGCGACGCCGCCAGGGAGGGTACGCACAGGCACCTTTATCCCCGCCAGAAACAATGGTTCGCCCCCGTCGGCAAGCGCTGGTTCGAAGTCATGTTCAATGAGCACGCCGAGGTGCAGATCATCGACTCACGTCAGCAACCGCCGCGTAACGGGCCGCAGCTGACTCGCACCGCCAACGGTCAATGGGTGGTAGACCTTCGATTGCGCCTGCGCGGCGGCGGACTCGACAGCGCCCTTGAGGCTGTTCAAGACGTCAACAAAATGGATGCCGGGCAACTGACCGCCGAAATCAGCGCATTCGATGCAACGATGCAAACCAAGCAGGTTCAGCGTGACGCCGACCATAACGCCTTGAGCAATGCGCTCGGGGAAGCCCGGGCACCGGCGCGCGAGCAGTATCTGGCGACACTCGACGCACAGCACAAGGCGTACGGCGCGAACATTGAACAAATCAAGGCGTTGCATCTGAAGGAGCCCATTCCCAACTACCGCATCGTCATGATCCAGCGCCTGGAGATGCAGCTTTTTCTCGGCCAGGAATGGCTCGAACTGCACTCCACAGAGTTCCAGGCCAACCTCAAGACAATGCAGACAATGCTGGCCAATGAAGGTGATTTCGCCGTACAGGCGTTTGTTCAGACCTTCGAAAAGATGACCGATCAGACCCAGGCGATCATTGAAAAAATGGAGATGGCCCAGAGCCGTTTTGACGAACTGAAGTTGTTGGGGAAAAAAGCTGTCGAGGTGCTGCAAACCTATCGCGAGGCGTTACCGAAATATGAACTGAACGACCTCAAACTGTTGCAGATCAGTCTCGGCCAGGAAATCTGCATCAAGGCCGCTGCCACGGCGGACACCGCCAATGCCTATAAAACGCTGGGCAGTCTCATCGAAGACGCCGCGCTGAGTATCCAGAGCACGTTGAATCTGACCGCGGATGAAAGCCTGGAAAATCTGCGCGAACGCACGGATGCCCTGAACAATGTGGCCGAACAATTTTCTGCCATCAATCAACGCTTTGGCGATCTGCTGATCGACTACCCCGAGCAGATCAATACCGCACGCCTGGAGCATGTACGCAGCCGGGTGAGCGCGTTCCAGGCCCGCACCGAAAGCAAACTGGTCGAACTGCTGCGCTACAAGCACTTGCTGGAACCGGGGCCGGGGCCTTCCAGACCGAGATCAGCCTCTTCATCGACGCGACGGATCATCAAAACCAAATCCAGGGGCACGGTGGTCGGCGAACGGAAAAAGAGCCTCGAAGGCCCGGATACCGACCTGGTGGAAGTCCGAACCACGTTGACAGGGGTCATCGCCACGTTCAAGGAGGAATCGCCTGGTGTCTGGGTCGAACAGCGCACGGCGAAACCCCAGCCGCCCAAGGCCCGCCCCTCCCTGAGCAGCAGCGTTCGTGAAGGTCAGGCCCTGATCGACGGTTTGGCCCGCTTTCACCGACGTATCGAAGCACAGCTCAAACGAGGACGGCGGATCCCTGTCGAGGTCGAGGAGCAATACCACACGCATGCGGCCGTCCTGCGGGAAGCCAACGCGGCAATCGATGAAGCATTGACTGCGAGCAACCTGACAGCCGACCTCAAGAAGCCGACCGAAGAACTCGGCCACAAGCTTGACGACGCTGCCAATAAACTTGAAGAAAAAGGTACCAGCACCCGTATCGGCATGGTCAAGCAACAGCTACCGACTGCCGCAGGAGTGCAGTGGCTCAAGGACAAGGGCGAAGTCCGGATTGCACAAACCGTGACGCGACGCAGGCTCAAAGGTCAGGCCAGGGATTTCCTCGACGAGTACGAAGTACGCGACGCCCACACCAACAAGGTGTTGTGTTACGCACATTTCCATTACAGCAGTGCAGAGGCGCCCGTCGGGCCCTTCCCCGTCGGCCATATGAAAACCGTGGCGCAGCGGCGTATGGGAGGTGCCTATGAGCCGCGCTTTCTGAACAATCAGGCGCTGATCGACATCCATCGCAGCGGCATTTCCGACAAATCGGCGAAGGCACTGTTTCTCACGCCTTCCACGCCTGCCGTAACCGGATCAACGCTGCGTTGATTGCCGGTTCAGGGACAGCGGCAAAGCCCAGGACCAGCCCGGCACGCTGGTCCAGCGGCGTCGTCGAGTCCGGCAGCCAGTAACTGCTCAAGCCGTTGATCTCGACGTCGACGCCAGCAGCTTGCGCAATCAACTGCTGCTCGCGCTCGATGCTGTCCACGGCCACGGTCAGGTGCAGCCCGGCAGAGACGGCGGGCAAATCACCCACCCCGGCGATGGCGGTTGGCCAACCGTCGAGCAAGGTGTTGCGCCGGCTCAGCGCGGCACGGCGCATGCGCCGGATATGCCGCTGGAAATGCCCGGCCGCCATGAACTCAGCCATCACCGCCTGCGTACTCACCTCGGAATGCCGGACATCCACCGCCCGGCGTTGCGAGAACGCATCCACCAGCCCCGGCGGCAAAACCAAATACCCAAGGCGCAGCGCCGGAAACGCGACCTTGCCGAAAGTGCCGACATACAGCACGCGGCCCTGTCGATCGAGTGCCGCCAACGGTGCCAGCGGCGCGCCGGTGTAACGGTATTCGCCATCGTAATCGTCCTCGACGATCCAGCCTTGGCAGCGCTCGGCCCAGGCGAGCAGTTCGAGGCGTCGCGCCAGGCTCATCACCACGCCGGTCGGGTACTGATGAGAGGGCGTGACATACGCCACGCGACAATCCCCGGTGGCCGACAGCGCCGAGCAATCCATGCCCTCTTCGTCTACGGCAATACCGTGCAAACGAGCGCCCGCCACAGCGAACGCATGACCGGCCGCGCGGTAGCCAGGATTTTCGATCGCGACACCGTCGCCCGGCGCCACCAGCAACTGTGCACAAAGACTAATGCCTTGCTGTGCGCCGCTGGTGATCACAATTTGCTCAGGTGAACACTGCATGCCGCGCGAACTGCGCAGATAGGCAGCGATCATTGCACGCAGGCGCGCATCGCCGGACGGATCGCCGTAACACAGTTGCTCCAGATCCGGTTTACGCCAGAAAGCCGCATTCAGCTTGGCCCACACCTCGAAGGGGAATAGATCAAACGCCGGAACACCCACCCTGAATGCTCGCGGCGGACCACTCGGGGGCCGGGCCAAATGGTTCTTTTCAATGCGCGAAAAATTATCACTGTGGATAACTTTACTGGATGGAATCACAGGTAAATCCAGCCAATTTGTGGATAAGGCTGTGGGTAAGCCTGTTGAAAACCCTGTGGATACTTTTGTGGATAGTTTTTTCGTTGGGGTCGTCACGGGCATCAATTGGGCGACGTAGGTGCCATCCCCTACCCGCCCCTCAATAAAGCCTTCGGCATACAGTTGATCGTAGGCGCGCACCACACTGTTGCGGGAGATCCCCAACGCCGCCGCCAGATCGCGACTGGCCGGTAACCGTGTACCACTCGCCAGCCGTCCATCCAGCACACGCAGGCGCAACGCCTGATAGAGCTGGCGACTCAAGCCCTGGCGCCGATCAAGCTCGATACCGGCAGGGTTGAATGGCATGGACAACGTTGGCGAATCGGGCATGGCAATGGACCTATGAAATTGGTCATCAATGGCTCTTACAACAGACCAATAGCCTGCCTACGATGCAGGCATTCGCCAAGGAAAATTTGTCCATGTACACACCGCGCGCCTTTGCCATCGAAGACCTGTCCCAACTGCACGAGCTGATCCTCGCCACCCGCCTCGCCATTCTGGTGACCCACGGCGAAAGTGGCTTGCAGGCCAGCCATGTGCCGGTGCTGCTACATTGCGAACAAGGCGAGTACGGCACGCTGTACGGGCACCTGGCCCGCGCCAACCCGCAGTGGAAAGACTTGCGCGACGGTGCCGAAGCCATGCTGATCTTCGCCGGCGCCGATGCCTACGTCAGCCCGGGCTTTTACCCGAGCAAAGCCGAGCACGGCAAAGTCGTGCCGACCTGGAACTACATCGCCGTGCACGCCTATGGTCACGCCGAAACCTTCAGCGATGGCGGACGTCTGCTCGACATCGTCAGCACCCTCACCGACCGTCATGAAGCCGGCCGCGCGCAACCGTGGTCAGTCGACGACGCGCCCGCCGATTACATCGACGGCATGCTCAAGGCCATCGTCGGTTTTGCCATTCCCATCGACCGCCTCGAAGGCAAGCGCAAACTCAGCCAGAACCGCAGCGCCGAAGACATTGCCGGCGTGCGCGAAGGCCTGGCGGCCAGCCCGGAAATCAATGATCAAACCCTCGCCCGATTGATGCGCTAAGGAAATCACCATGAGTCAGATCGACATTCGCCAGGTCAGCGCCGCCGACCGCGCCGCGTGGCTGCCGCTGTGGCAGGCCTACCTGCGTTTCTACAACAGCGAACTGCCGCAAGCCGTGACGGAAAGTACCTGGCAGCGTTTTCTCGACCCGAGTGAACCAACCCACGCAGCATTGGCGTGGGCCGACGGTAAAGCCGTGGGCATGGTGCATTACATCTACCATCGCTCGAACTGGAGCATCGAAAACTCCTGCTACCTGCAGGATCTGCTGGTGGTGCCGGAAACCCGTGGCAGCGGTGTCGGTCGTCTGTTGATCGAACACGTTTACGCCACGGCCAAGGCTGACGGCTGCTGCAAAGTGCACTGGCTGACCCACGAAACCAACGCCACTGCGATCCAGCTCTACGAACGCATTGCCGAACGCCCGGGCTTCATCCAGTTTCGCAAGGCCATTTAAGGAGACACCTGCATGACCACTTCACTGGCTGACTGGAAAGGCGCCCCCGCCCCCACTGCCACGCTGCTCGAAGGGCGTTTCATTCGCCTGGAAAGACTCGACCCGGCGCGCCATGGCGACGAACTGTTCGCCGCCCTCGAAGGCCCCGGCGCCGACCCGAAACTCTGGGATTACTTGCCTTATGGACCTTTTCCGGAGCGCAGCACTTTCGACGCCTGGCTGAACAACCACGCGGCCGCCAGCGACCCGTATTTCTTCAGCGTCATCGACCGCGCCAGCGGCCAAGTGCAAGGCATCCTCAGCCTGATGTCGATCGTCCCGGCCCAGGGTCGCATTGAAATCGGTCACGTCACCTTCGGCGCGCCGATGCAACGCTCGCCGAGAAGCACCGAAGCGGTGTACCTGTTGGCCAAGCACTCTTTCGACCTCGGCTACCGCCGCCTCGAATGGAAATGCAACAACGGCAACGCCCGCTCCAAATACGCCGCCGAGCGTTTGGGTTTCAGCTTCGAAGGCGTGTTCCGCCAGCACATGGTGGTCAAGGGGCAGAACCGCGATACCGCGTGGTACTCGATTCTGGATGGCGAGTGGCCGGCGATTGCGGCAGGGTTCGAGCAGTGGCTGTCGGATGATAATCAGACGTCCGACGGGCAGGTGAAAGGCTTGGTTGAATGCCGATCGTGATTACCTGAAAAGCAAAAGATCGCAGCCTGCGGCAGCCCCTACAGGGTGAACGTCAATCCCATGTAGGAGCTGCCGCAGATTGCGATCTTTTGATCTGTTTTCAGCCCAGTTTCTGCGCCAGCACCGCGATGTGTTCCGGCCCGATCCCGCAGCAACCGCCCAAATGGCTGGCACCGCGCTGCTGCCAGTCAATCGCCCAGTGCAAGTACCCCGGCGGATCCAGATCCTCGCGCAGCGGATCAAGTCCGTCATTGGCCGTAGCCTCTTTTGGCTGCGGCGGAAACGCGTTGGCGTAAGCACCAATGTGAATCGTCACCCCCAGACGCTCGAAGGTTTCATGCGCGGCATCAATCGCGGCACCGATCACTTCTGGCTGACTGCAATTGAACAGCAACGTCTCGACGCCCAATTCAGCCGCCACCGCCGCCGCTTCGGCGACTGGCTCACCAGAGCGCAGGCGCGGCACTTCATCAGTGTCTTCGTCCTTCAAGGTGAACGACAACCAGAACGGTTTGCCATCCTTCGGCAACCCGGCGTGAATGGCTCGCGCCTCGATGATCGAACTCTGGGTTTCCGCCAGCCACACATCAACATGCGCTGCCAGGCCGTTGACCAAGGGCGCCAGCAACTCAGTCACTCGGGCGGCCTCGAACAGATCCGGACGATAGGAGCCGAACAGCGGCGGCAATGAGCCGGCCACCCGCACGGATTTCCCCGAGGCTTGCACCGCACGTCGCGCCAGTTCACCGGCCAACGCCGCCAGTGCCTGCCCTTCAGCGGCGAAGCGTTCCTCACCAATATGGAACGGCACCACGGCATAACTGTTGGTGGTAATCACATTGGCGCCACTGGCGATATAAGCGGCATGTACCGCCTCAACCGCTTGCGGCGCCTCGCTCAACGCCAGCGCCGACCACTCCGGCTGGCGAAATGGCGCACCGGCGCGCTGCAATTCACGGCCCATGCCGCCATCGAGAATAATCGTGCTGCCTGCGCCCATATGCTTTTCACTCATATGCTTATGAAAATAACTCACTATCAGAGTCGTTCTTATAACTATTTAATACGCACCATTCCGTTAAAAACAACCTCTTTTTTACCCAGGGATCGACTGTGAAATTTCAACCGCTACTGGCCCTGGGCCTGACCATTCTGGCCGCCTCCACGCAAGCCTTTGCTGGCACCACGCTGGACCGTATCGAGCAAAAGAAAGAGCTGGTCGGTGTGCTGATGGAAAGCTATCCACCGTTCTCGTTTCTCAACGACCAGAATCAGCTTGATGGCTTCGACGTTGATGTCGCCAAAGCCGTGGCGGACAAGTTAGGCGTCAAGCTGCGACTCGAAACGCCGTCGTGGGACGTCATTGCCGCCGGCCGCTGGAGCGGGCGCTACGATATCTGCATCTGCTCGATGACGCCGAGCAAGGCCCGCGCCGAGGTATTCGATTTCCCGGTCGAGTACTACGCTTCGCCGGCGGTGATCGTGGTCAATGCCAAGGATGAGCGGATCCACGACGCCAAGGATCTGAGTGGCAAAAAAGTCGGCCTCACCAGCGCGTCCAGTTACGAAAGCTATCTGAACAAGAACCTGGTCATCGAAGGCGCCGAAGATACGCAGCTGCAGTACCCGTTCGAAGATGTGCAGATCGCGCCGTACGATACCGATAACGTCGCCTTCCAGGACTTGGGCCTGGGCGCCGGCGTGCGCCTGGATGCAATCCTCACCAACCTCGTCACCGCGCAGCCACGCCTGAACCAGGACAAACGCTTCAAACTGGCCGGCGCGCCGCTGTATTCGGAGCCGAACTCAGTGGCCATCGAAAAGGGTGACGCGCAATGGGATGCCAAAGTGCGCGAGGTGTTCGCGCAACTGAAACAGGACGGCACCCTGAGCAAGCTTTCGCAAAAATGGATCGGCGCTGATATCAGCCAATGACTTCTTTCCCGACACCGCCACAGCCACCGCAACCGGTGGCTGAATCACGCCTGCAACGGATGTTCGGTTTTCGTACGCGGCTGTACCTGACCTGGGCAACGCTGTTCTGCCTGTTCGCCGGGTTCTTCCTGAGCTTCGACCTGAAGTTCTCGATCATCCTCGACAAACTGCCCAATCTGGTCGGCCTGCACCTGGCGCCCAACGGCTTCTTGCAGGGTGCAGCGCTGACGCTGTTCCTCTGCGTGTGCTCGATTGTCGCTTCGTCCCTGCTGGGCTTCATCACGGCATTGGCACGCCTGTCGAAAAGTGCCGTGGCGTTCGGCATCGCCAGTTTTTACACCTCGTTCTTTCGCGGCACGCCACTGCTCATCCAGATCCTGCTGATCTACCTCGGCTTGCCGCAACTGGGCATCGTGCCTGGCGCCATCGTCGCGGGCATCATTGCCTTGTCGCTGAACTACGGCGCCTATCTCAGCGAAATCTTCCGCGCCGGCATCCTCGGTGTCGACCACGGCCAGCGCGAAGCTTCGCTGGCACTGGGTATGCGCGAGACGGTGATTTTCTGGCGCATCACCCTGCCGCAAGCCATGCGCACGATCATCCCGCCCACCACCAACCAGTTCATCTCGATGCTCAAGGACTCGTCACTGATCTCGGTGATGGGCGTCTGGGAAGTGATGTTTCTCGCCCAGTCATACGGGCGCTCAAGCTACCGCTACATCGAAATGCTCACGACGGCGGCGATCATCTACTGGCTGATGTCCATTGGACTGGAGTTGATTCAGGCACGAATGGAGCGGCATTACGGCAAGGCTTACGTGCGACGGAGCTAGGGGGATCGGCACCTTGCGGGTTGCGTCGGGTTTTAATGGGGCTCTCGGCGTACCCGCACAACGCCCATTTTCAGGCCAAACAATCGGAATATTGAGTCCAACGACCTCAACGTCTGATTACCCTCAGCGTGCTCTATGTGTATCAACGTGCGGACCGAAATTTTGCACATCTTAGCGAATTGGATTTGATGCAGCCCTGTCACCTCAACTCGTAAACGGCGGACGGCTTCGCTGATTTCCAATGTCCCGTCGGCCAGCGCCTCTTGAATGCTTTCGATGAGCGCCATGCGTTCGAGAACTGTCATTACCATTTTCCTCTCCAATCTTCGAGCGCCGCATAAGGCTCAATAAACATTAATGGCGCGGGGATTGATTGATGTGAGTGCTTCGGCGTTTGAATCAAAACTTACCGCATCTAATGAGAGAAGCAGGCAAAAAAACTGCAACAAAATGCAGAAATTAATATATTTCAGCGCTGAAGATGCAAAACAATGCAGATCAACCACCGACATCATTCTGTAAAAACCCTTCGCTATACAGGACGGCCCGCTTATAACAAAAAGGCCGTCCGACCATGCCGTTCCCGCCCCAGCGTCTGTCCCTTGCCATTGCTCTGTTGATCGCTGCCACGGCAGCCCACGGCAAAACCGTGCAGATCGACACCGCCACCACGGCAGCACAAACGCTGGGTGGCAGCGACACGTTGACGATTTCCGCGCCGGGCAGCATCACCAACAGCGGCAAGGCCGTGAGCCTGAAAGACAAGACCAGCGGTGCCGGTGTGGTGATCGACAACGCCGGCAAAATCGTTTCCAGCGGTGGCCGGGCCATTGACAGCAGTGGCGACCTGACCCAGGCGCGCAACTACACGATTTACAACCGCAGCGGCGGGCAGATTCGCGGTGCCAACGACGCGTTGCGTATCGACAGCAACTTTGTCAGCGGCAGCCTGTTGATCGACAACAGCGGCGTGATTCGCTCCACCACCGGCCAGGGACTGGATCTCGATGCGCTGCGCAGTGACGGCGTGAAGACCACCATTATCAACCGCGTCGGCGGGCTGATTCGCGGCGACGCCAGCGACGGCATGAAGACCGGCGCGAATGCGACGATCAGCAACTATGGCGAGATTTCGTCCGGCGATTCGCACAATGCCGACGGGAAATTCGACGGCATCGATATCGATTCCGCGAGCGGCGTCAGTGTGACCAACTACGGGGTGATTTCCGGTGGCCGCCATGGCATCACCACCGATCTTGGCGCGACGCTGATCAACTACGGGCAGATCACCGGCCGCAATGGTTCCGGCTTCGGTTCCGACGGCGATGGCACGGTGATTAACCACGGCACCATCACTGGCGCTTACTCAGGCTTGCAAGCGAACGGTGACGGCGACGGCGTGGACATCGACAAGATCGCCCACATCGAAAACTACGGGACCATTCAAGGCGTCGGTGCCGGCGGTGTCGACAAGGGCGGTTTCGCCAATGGCAGCGAAGGTATCGCGCTGGGTGGCGGTTACATTCTCAACGCCAGCAACGCTTTGATCAGCGGCGCCGACAGCGCCATTCTGGTCGACGATGGCAGCGGCGGCTCGGGGCTGGCGGCGACCACTCTGGAAAACTTCGGCACCATTCAAGGCCTCAACGGTTTCGGCGTGAAGCTCGTCGGCGAGTTCGCCGACAACGTCATCAACGGCGGCACGATCAGTGGCAGCAATGGCCTGGCGCTGGATCTGGGCGGCGGTAACGACAGTCTGACCCTGCGCAACGGCAGTCGCTTTGTCGGCGTGGTGGATGGCGGCAGCGGTTACGACCGGGTGGTGATGGACGATGCGGCCGGTGGCAGCTTCGGCGCCAGTCGTAACTTCGAATGGCTGGAGGTCGAACAAGGTGCGTGGACACTCACAGGCAGCGGCGACTTCAGCGACGGCGGTGCAGTGCGCAACGGCGCAACACTGATCAATCAGGGCAGCATCGCCGGTAACCTGACCGTGGATGCCGGCGGTGTGTATGCCGGTGGCGGTTCGGTGGGCAGCCTCACTGTCAACGGCACATTGCGCACCGACACCGGACTCGGTCGCGCAACCATCGTTCGCGATTTGAACATGGGCAGCGCAGCCACCCTCGCCTACGGCGTCAACGCCGATGGCAGCAGCGCACCGGTACAAGTCGGCGGCATCGCCAATCTCAATGGCGCAACGCTCGCGGTCAATCCCGGTAGCGGCACGTATCCCTGGCAGAGCCACTACACCGTGCTGCAAGCGGCGCAGGTCAACGGCACCTTCGGCAAGGTCAGCAGCGACTATGCATTCCTGACGCCGACCCTTGCCTACACGCCTACCCAAGTTGACCTGACCTACACTCGCAACGACGTGGCTTTCAATGAGTTTGCCACGACCGGCAACGGCACAAACGCCGCCAACAGCCTCGCCTCAATCGGCAAAAACAGTGCGCTGTACAACGCCTTGCTCAATACCAGCCAAAGCAGCGCCGGCGCAGCAATCGAGCAACTGGCCGGCGCCAGCAACGCCAACCTGACCAACGCCACCCTCAGCGCCAGCAGTCAGGTCGGCAGCAGCATGCTCTCGGCGATGCAGCAAATGGGCGGCAGCCCGGGACTGCTGGTCGGTCTCGATCAACGCGACACAGCCGTGCTGGCAGCCAATGGGGTGCCGTCCGAAGCACGCAACCTGAATGACCCGAACGCTCACGGTCGGCTCTGGCTGCAAGGCATCGGCGGCTACGGCAAGCTCGATGGCGAACACGGCAGCAGTGGTCTGGAACAACGCACCAAGGGCAGCGTGCTGGGCGCCGACTGGTCACTGAATCCAGCGTGGCGCCTGGGCGTACTGGGTGGTTATTCGAAAACCGATCTGGACGCGACCGGCGTCGACGGCAACGTCGAGAGCTGGCACGCCGGCGTCTACGCGCTGCACCAGAACGGCCCGATCGCTTTGCGCCTCGGCGCGGCGTACAGCGGCCATCAGGGCGAAAGCAAACGCACCATCGCCTTCAATGGTTTCAGCGACCGCCCGAAAGGCGACTACGACGCCGATAGCCAGCAAGCCTTCGCCGAACTCGGCTATGCCATGGGCAGCGGCCGCCTCAGCGCCGAGCCCTTCGCCAGCCTCGGTTATCAGCGCTACCACCGCGACAGCTATAAGGAAAAAGGCGGCGCCGCCGCACTGCAAGTCGACAGCCAGACCCAGGACAACTTCAGCAGCACCTTCGGCCTGCGCCTGGCGCACTTGAGCAGCCTCGACAACGGCATGAGCGTGACCCCGCGCATGGCTGCTGGCTGGAAACACACTTACGGCGATGTCGGCGGCTCGACGCGTCAGGCGTTTGTGACTGGCGGCACGGCGTTCAGTGTCGATGGTAGCTCGCTGGATCGCGACAGCCTGGTGCTGGAAGCCGGGCTGGATGTGGGGATTTCTGCGCGGCACACGCTGGGTGTGGGATACAGCGGTGAGATCGGCAGCAACAGCCGCAATCACGGGTTGATCGGGCAGTGGCAGATGAGTTTTTGAGGTTGAACAGGCGGCGCGGTCTTGATTGGTTGTAGGAAAAAGAGCCGCTGCAGCCGAGCAAAACTCCGGGTTCCAGATCACACGGTCATTTTCTACAAAACGATGCGATGTCGCCTGCAAGCGTGCGGGAAGCAGCCGACATCGGATTTTCTGGGGCATCAATAGAGTTGGGTCTCCTTTCAGAAAAGGCCTAACCTAATGCCCCGTCAACACACTTTCAAACCAAAACACTTGGCTTTGGCCATTTCGCTGGCGCTGGCTTGTGTAGAGCTTGCCAACGCTCAGCAATCCTCTGAAGTCGCTGATTCAACCGCAGTCGTGAATGCCAATGAATTGCCCGAAACCAGCGCTAAAGAAATGGCACTTGAACGACTCAAGGGATTTCTCACCGACCCAAGTACGGTACCCATCGCTTTTAAAACCCCTGAAGAAACGTTTAAAGGTACCGCTGTAAACGATCTGATCACACTCACGGACGGCGCAAGCTTTACCGGCCTGCTGGATGGTGGCGCAGGAGATAACGTCCTGTTCCTGGATGCAGCGGCAGGCGGCGAGCTGAAAGACACGCGTAATTTCAACGGCCTGCTCCTCAGCCGGGGCGACTGGACTCTGAGTTCCAAGGGTGACTTCAAGGACGGCGTGCTGGTCAACAGCGGTACCGCTTTGACCAACCTGGGGGGCATCAAGGGCGATGTCTATGTCGAAAGAGGTGGCAGTTTTGCAGGTAAAGGCGCTGTGGGCAGTCTGGAGGTCGCCGGCCTGCTCTCCGTCAATGGGGCACTCGGCAGTCCGCGCGTGAAAGGCGACTTGCGCTTGTCCCCAACCGCCGAGCTGGCTTATGAGGTCACGCCCAGTGGCAGTCAAACGATCAAGGTCGATGGCACTGCCAGGCTGGAAGGTGCAACCCTGAACGTCGTTGCCGTTCCAGGGGAGTATCCGCAAAGTCGCCAGTACAAAATCATCGAAGCCGGCAAGGTAGAAGGCGAATTCGGCAAGGTCCTTAACAACCTCGCCTTTATGACCGCCACACCTCAGTACAACAAAAAATCCGTCGGGCTGACTTATGCCCGTAACGGTGAGCCGCTTGCGAGCGTTGCCACGACAGACAACGGTCGTGCAGTTGCCGACAGCATTGTCGAACCACAAACGCCTGCGCCATTCGCGACGCCAACGCCAACGCCATTGACGGCTTCCGCATCAGTTCCAGTTCCAGTTCCAGTTCCGCCATCGGCGTCGACGCTCGTTGCAGAGTCCGTCCCATCGCCAATGCAGGACGAACCTCTTACTGCGCAAGTTAACGAGTCCGCCGAACAGCCCGCTCCTGCGCCACTAAAGCCTGCAAACGCGGCAGTCGCCGCACTGCTGACCAGCGACAAAACCACCGCCCCCGTCGCCATCGAACAACTCGCCGCCGGCAGCAACGCCAATCTCGCCAAAGCCACGCTAAGCAGTATCACTCCGGTGAGCGCGAGCATGCTCTCGGCCATGCAGCAACTGAATAGCCGTTACGGTTCTGCCTACGGTTCCGGCAACTCACCGCGTCAGGCCGCCGCCGGCGCCGATTCCGGGCGGGTGTGGATTCAGGCGCTCGGCCATGGCGGCAAGGTTGACCGCGAGTTCGACAGCACCCTGAAACACGCGACCCAAGGCCTGGTCATGGGCGCCGACTGGCGGCTCGATGAGCAATGGCATATCGGCCTGGTCGGTGGTAAATCGCAAACCAGACTCGACGCTCGGCAATACGATGGCGACCTCGACAGCTGGCACCTCGGCGCCTACGCCGTGCGCCAGGACGGACCGTTCTCACTGCGTCTCGGGGCGACCTATGCCAGCCATGACGGCCACAGCAAGCGGCGAGTGGCCTTCAACGGCTTCAGCGATCGTCTCAAGGGCAACTATGACGCCAACACCCAGCAAGCCTTTGCCGAACTGGCGGTCAATGTTGGCCGGCACAACGCGACGCTCGAACCGTTCGCCAGCCTCGGCTATCAGCGCTATCAGCGCGACAGCTACAGCGAAAAAGGTGGGGATGCAGCGCTGAAAGTCTTTGGGCAAACCCGCGACAACCTCAGCAGCACCTTCGGCCTGCGCACGGCAAAAATCACTCGGCTGGATAACGGCATGACGCTGACGCCGCGATTCAGTGCCGGTTGGAAACACACCTTTGGCGAGATCGAAAGCGACACCCGCCAACAACTGGTCAAGGGTGGCAAGCGGTTTGAGGTTGCCGGTGCCGCGCTGGATCGCAACAGCCTGTCGGTGGATGCCGGCCTCGATCTTGGGCTGTCAGCCAATCACTCCGTCGGCGTTGGTCTTACCGGTGAAATGGCCACTGACAGCCGCACTCACGGCGTGATGGGCCAATGGCGCATGGCGTTTTAACTGACACAACATTTTCTGTAGGAGTTGCCGAAGGCTGCGATCTTTTGATCTTTGTTTTTATTAACCCAAAACAACATCAAAAGATCGCAGCCTTCGGCAGCTCCTACAGGTGAAAAATTCAGGCAAAAAAAAGGGGAGCACATGCCCCCCCGAGGTTTAAAGCGTTGGATCGCGGCCGTTATCTCAGCCTTCGATCTCGATCAGAATTTCACCCGGATTGACCCGATCACCCTTGGCCACATGAATGGCGGTGACCTTGCCGGCAACCGCAGCCTGGACTTCGGTTTCCATCTTCATCGCTTCGGTGATCAGCACAGCCTGACCCGCCTTGACAGTGTCACCCTCCTTGACCAGCACATCGACGATGTTGCCCGGCATGGTGGTGCTGACGTGGCCCGGCGCCGAGGCTTGCTTGCGCTTGCTGCTGCCACCGCTGACGAACTCGTTGAGCGGCTCAAACACCACTTCTTCCGGCATGCCGTCGATGGACAGGTAGAAGTGACGCTTGCCTTCAGCCTTGACGCCGACACCGGTGATGTCGACGCGGTAGGTTTCGCCGTGGACGTCGATAACGAACTCGGTCGGCACGCCTTCGCCGCCAGCCTTGGTCACACCGCCAGCCTCTGGAATCGGCAGCAGCACTTCCGGCGTGAGGGTTCCGGCGGCGCGCTCTTCGAGGAACTTGCGACCGATGTCCGGGAACATGGCGAAGGTCAGCACGTCTTCTTCCGACTTGGCCAGTGCGCCGATGTCGGCACGCAGCTTGGTCATTTCCGGCTTGAGCAGATCGGCCGGACGCACATCGATGACTTCTTCACTGCCGATCGCCTGACGACGCAGTTTTTCGTTCACTACGCCCGGTGCTTTGCCATAGCCGCCTTGCAGGTAAAGCTTCACTTCGTTGGTGATAGTCTTGTAGCGCTCGCCGGCCAGCACGTTGAAGAACGCCTGGGTGCCGACGATCTGCGAGGTCGGCGTCACCAGCGGCGGGAAGCCAAGGTCTTCACGTACGCGCGGGATTTCCGCGAGGACTTCAGCCATGCGGTTGAGTGCGCCCTGCTCTTTCAACTGGTTGGCAAGGTTGGAGATCATCCCGCCCGGCACCTGGTTGACTTGCACGCGGGTGTCGACCGCGGTGAATTCGCTTTCGAACTGGTGGTACTTCTTACGCACGGCGTAGAAGTACAGACCGATCTCTTGCAGCAGCTCGAGGTTCAGGCCGGTGTCGAACTCGGTGCCTTTGAGTGCAGCAACCATCGACTCAGTGCCTGGATGGCTGGTGCCCGAGGCGAAGCTGGAGATTGCGGTGTCGATATGATCGGCGCCGTTTTCGATCGCCTTGAGTTGGCACATGGTCGCCAGACCGGCGGTGTCGTGCGAGTGGATAAACACCGGCAGCGATTGCTCGGCTTTCAACGCACGCACCAGTTCACCGGTGGCGTACGGGGTCAACAAGCCAGCCATGTCCTTGATCGCCACCGAGTCGCAACCCATGGCTTCCATCTGCTTGGCTTGGGCCACGAACGCATCGATGGTGTGCACCGGGCTGGTGGTATAAGCGATGGTGCCTTGCGCATGTTTGCCGGCAGCCTTCACCGCTTCGATGGCCACGCGCAGGTTACGCACGTCGTTCATCGCGTCGAAAATGCGGAACACGTCGATGCCATTTACCGCAGCCTTGGCGACGAACGCTTTGACCACGTCATCGCTGTAATGGCGGTAGCCCAGCAGGTTCTGGCCGCGCAAAAGCATTTGCAGACGCGTGTTAGGCAGCGCCGCACGCAGTTGGCGCAGACGCTCCCACGGATCTTCCTTCAGGAAGCGGACGCAGGCGTCGAACGTCGCACCGCCCCAGCATTCCAGCGACCAGTAGCCGACTTTGTCGAGCTTGTCGCAGATCGGCAGCATGTCTTCGGTGCGCATGCGGGTGGCGAGCAGCGATTGGTGAGCGTCGCGCAGGATGGTATCGGTGACAAAGATCTTCTTGGACATTGTTGTATTCCTCACAGGCCTGCGTGGGCGGCGATGGCGGCGGCGATGGCCAGGGCCAGCTCTTCGGGTTTGCGCTTGATCGAGTAGTTGGTCAGTTCCGGGTGGCTTTCAACGAAGCTGGTATTGAACTGGCCGCTACGGAATTCCGGGTTGCGCAGGATTTCCTGATAGTACGCCGCGGTGGTCTTCACCCCCTGCAGACGCATGTCGTCGAGGGCGCGCAGACCACGGTCCATCGCCTCTTCCCAGGTCAGTGCCCAGACCACCAGTTTCAGGCACATCGAGTCGTAGAACGGCGGAATGGTGTAGCCGGTGTAGATCGCTGTGTCGGTGCGCACGCCCGGACCGCCGGGGGCGTAGTAACGGGTGATCTTGCCGAAGCTCGGCAGGAAGTTGTTCTTCGGGTCCTCAGCGTTGATGCGGAACTGCAACGCGAAACCACGGTGCTGAATGTCTTCCTGCTTCACCGACAACGGCAGGCCGGAGGCGATGCGAATCTGCTCGCGGACGATGTCGATCCCGGTGATTTCTTCGGTGATGGTGTGTTCCACCTGCACCCGGGTGTTCATCTCCATGAAGTACACCTCGCCCTCGGCGAGCAGGAACTCCACAGTACCGGCGTTCTCGTAACCTACAGCCTTGGCTGCACGCACCGACAGGTCGCCGATGTAGGCGCGCTGTTCCGGAGTCAGTTGCGGGCTCGGGGCGATTTCGATGAGCTTCTGGTTGCGACGCTGGATCGAGCAATCACGCTCGAACAGGTGCACGACGTTGCCAAAGCTGTCGCCGAGAATCTGCGCTTCGATGTGCTTGGGATTGACGATGCATTTTTCCAGGAACACTTCGGCAGAGCCGAACGCCTTGGTCGCTTCGGAAATCACCCGAGGGAAATTCTGTTCGAGTTCTTCGCGGCTATTGCAGCGACGGATACCGCGCCCGCCACCACCGGAAGTGGCTTTGAGCATCACCGGGTAACCGATGCGGTCGCCTTCGGCCAAGGCTTCTTCGATGTCGGCAACATTGCCTTCGGTACCCGGCGTAACCGGCACACCGGCCTTGATCATGCTGCGCCGCGCTTCGGTCTTGTCGCCCATGCGGCGAATGACTTCCGCCGACGGGCCAATGAATTTGATGCCGCGTTCAGCGCAAATGTCTGCCAGCTCGGCGTTTTCCGAGAGGAAACCGTAACCGGGGTGCAACGCATCGCAGCCGGTTTCAACCGCCAGGTTCACCAGCTTGCGCGGGTTCAGGTAACCGGCCAGTGGCTCGGCACCGATGCTATGGGCCTCGTCCGCACGCTTCACATGCAACGCATGACGGTCGGCGTCGGAAAAAATCGCAACCGAGCGAATGCCCATTTCGGCGCAGGCTCGCACGATTCGTACGGCAATCTCACCACGGTTGGCGATCAGGATCTTTGTTATCACTTGGAGGTTCCCTTGAGCCGGTGGCACCACGACCTGCTAGACCCAGGTCGACGCGTGACCAAATGTTTCAATTTAGTCGCAGGTCCACACTAGCGCTCATGAGGGATTAACAAAAATGAATAAAAATTGGGTCAGGCATAAGCAAAGACTTATAGTTGAAACATCAGCCCGCCGTCAGAGCCTATAAAAAATGCGTAAGTCCTTGATGCGTATGACATTACGCCAATTGCAGATCTTCAACGAAGTGTGTGATTTACGCTCTTACAGCCGCGCAGCCGAGGAAATGTCCCTCACGCAACCGGCCGTCAGCCTACAGATTCGTCAGCTCGAGGAGCTGATCGGCCAGCCATTATTCGATTATGTCGGTAAAAAGCTCTACATGACCGAAGCCGCTGAAGCCTTGCAGCGTGCCAGTAGGGACATTTTCGGGCGCCTGGAAAACCTCGATATGCAGCTGTCGGACATGCAGGGCTCGCTGCAAGGTCAGCTGAAACTGGCGGTCGAATCGAGCGCCAAATACTTCGTCCCGCACCTGTTCGCCGCGTTCAAGCGCCAGCACCCGGAAGTGAATCTGCAATTGACGGTAGTCAACCGTGGTCAAGTGATCCGGCGGCTGTCGGACAACCGCGATGATCTGGTGATTATGTCGATGGTGCCGCAGGACATGGGCCTGGAGTTCCTGCCGTTCCTCAACAATCCGATCGTTGCCGTGGCGCGTCCGGATCATCCGTTGGCGCACATGGGCCCGTTGCGTTTGCAGGATCTTGAACCCTATACATTGCTGATCCGTGAACCGGGTTCGGGCACGCGACTGGCCTGCGAAGAGTATTTCAAAGAGAAGCGCGTGCACTTCACCCAGACGCAGGAAGTGGCCTCGGCCGAAGCTCAGCGTGAATGCGTGCAGGCGGGTCTGGGCCTGGCGCTGTTGACGCGCCACGCCCTGAACCTGGAGCTGGCGACCGGCGGACTCGTCGAGCTGCCGGTCGAGGAATTGCCGCTGCTGCGCAGCTGGTGCCTGGTGCAAGCCAAAGCCAAACGCCTGTCACCGGTGGCGCACGCCTTCCTGGCGTTTATCCGCAGCGAACGCGTGCAGATCAGCGCGCTGGTTGAGCGTTTCGACGGGAAGCTGCGGGCGTTGCCTGCCAGTGATTGATCTCGGGAAAGTCGCCGATTTCGGCCTGAAGCTGACGGAGTTCGAAGCGATCTTCGATAGCGCGGCGAAATTCCATGCGGCGCTGGTCTTCCTGCTGACGACGGGTTTTCGCGGCGCTGTTGCGTTCTTCGTAGGGCTGAGCCATTTCGAGTCTCCCAAGGCGATTACGGGAGTTTCACGATAGGCGGGAGGGATGACGGTTTGATGAAAGTTGCCGCCCAAAAAGCAAAAGATCGCAGCCTTCGGCAGCTCCTACATTGATCCGTGTAGGAGCTGCCGAAGGCTGCGATCTTTTGATCTTAATCATCCAGGGCTTTGGCGGCCTTGGGCGATAAGCGCAAGCTGCGCAGACTGCGCTTCACGCTCTTGAGGTGATTGACCAGGCTTGGCCCGCGCGCCATCGCTACGCCCATCGCCAGCACATCGATCACCACCAGGTGCGCGATACGCGACGTCAGCGGCGTATAAATCTCCGTGTCTTCATGTACATCGATCGCCAGATTGACCGTCGACAATTCGGCCAACGGCGTCTGGCTCGGACACAGGGTAATCAGCGATGCCCCGCTCTCGCGCACCAGATTGGCAGTGATCAGCAAATCCTTGGAACGCCCCGACTGCGAAATGCAGATCGCCACATCGGTCGGCTTCAACGTTACCGCCGACATTGCCTGCATGTGCGGATCGGAATACGCCGCCGCCGTCAGCAGCAAACGAAAGAACTTGTGCTGCGCATCCGCTGCCACTGCACCCGAGGCACCGAAGCCATAGAACTCGACGCGCTGCGCCTGCGACATCAACGTCACTGCGCGCTGCAACTCGACCGGATCGAGCTTCTCGCGAACCTCCATCAAGGTGTGCAACGTGGTGTCGAAAATCTTCAGGCTGTAATCGGCAACCGAGTCGTCTTCATGGATCGCGAACTGGCCGAAGCTGGCACCGGCGGCCAGGCTTTGCGCCAGTTTGAGTTTGAGATCCTGAAAACCGGAACAACCGATGGCGCGACAGAAGCGCACGATAGTCGGCTCACTGATGCCGACGCTGTGGGCCAGGTCGGCCATGGAACTGTGCATCACCGCCGCAGGGTCAAGCAGCACGTGGTCGGCGACCTTGAGCTCCGACTTGCGTAACAGGTGACGTGACTGGGCGATGTGTTGCAGCAGATTCAAGGGGCTGGACTCTTCTTATGGGCAAGGATGTAGCACGCTTGTAGTTATACTACATGAATTGGCTTTTTGCCTGCTCAATGCGTAACTCCATGTCCCCATATCAGGCGCGATGAGGAGCATGTAGCCCTTAAAACGGATTATCCTGCGCGCGCAAAAGCCCGGCCAGACTGGCAGCCTCCACAGGCCGACTGATCAGATAACCCTGCACCTCATCGCAGCGCTCAACGCGTAAAAATTCCAGCTGCTCCAGGCGCTCGACACCTTCAGCTACCACCTTCAGCGATAGTCCATGCGCCATGGCGATGATCGCGCGAGTGATCGCCGCGTCTTCGCTGCCCTCACCCAACCCGCGAATGAACGCCTGATCGATCTTCACGTAATCCACCGGAATGCGCTTGAGGTAACTCAACGACGAATAGCCTGTGCCGAAATCGTCAATGGCCAGTTTCACGCCCAGATCACGTAGCTGCTGGAAGGTCGCGATGATGTGTTCGACGCTGTCGAGCAACTGGCTTTCGGTCAATTCCAGTTCGAGGTAGTGCGGCGCCAGACCGGTTTCCTCCAGCACCTGCCGCACCAGACTGACCAGCTTGCCCTGACGCAATTGATGCACCGACAGGTTCACCGAAACCCGGATCGGCTCCAGCCCCTGACGCTGCCATTCACAAGCCTGCCAGCACGCCTGACGCAGGACGAATTCGCCGATCGGCCCGATCAGACCGGTTTCCTCGGCCAACCCGATGAAATCCCCCGGCGGCACCCGGCCCATGCTCGGATGATCCCAACGCACCAGTGCTTCCGCGGCATTCAACCGCCCGGTTTCAAGGCACAACTTCGGTTGATAGAACACTTTGAGCTGCTTTTCTTCGATGGCTTTGCGCAACTGATTTTCCAGCTGCAAGCGCTCAAGGGTGCTGGCTTGCAGGCTGTCGGTGTAGAACTGGAAGTTGTTGCCGCCCAAATGCTTGGCGTGTTGCATAGCCATGTTCGACTGGCTGACCAGCGCAGAAATCTCCCGGGCGTTGTCCGGCAGCATGCTGATGCCCATCGAGGCGCTGACCACCAGCTCATGCCCCTCGACCGTCAGTGGCAGTCGCAACTTGCTCGACAGGCGCGTGGCAACCCGGGCCAGACTCGACAGGTTGCCGTAGGCATCGAACAGCACGGCGAATTCGTCGCCGGACAACCGCGCGATGGTGTCCGCTTCCGGCAAGGCGTTGACCAGACGGCGCGCCATTTTCTGCAGCAACTGGTCGGCAATCTCATGGCCGAGGCTGTCGTTGAGCAATTTGAAGCGATCCAGATTGATGTGCAGCAACGCCAGACTGCGCCGGCCCTGACGCGAGCGCTGATGCGCTTCATGCAAACGCTCGCGAAACAGTGA
Source organism: Pseudomonas sp. IT-232MI5 (assembly GCF_949767845.1). Classification (NCBI taxonomy): domain Bacteria; kingdom Pseudomonadati; phylum Pseudomonadota; class Gammaproteobacteria; order Pseudomonadales; family Pseudomonadaceae; genus Pseudomonas; species Pseudomonas sp. IT-232MI5. The sequence goes on along the minus strand of NZ_CATKQE010000044.1, from coordinate 216,276 downwards.
GCGGTTGGCCAGCCCGGTGAGTTCGTCGTAATGGGTCAGATAGCGCAGGCGCTCTTCAGATTCGCGTCGCGCCGACAGATCGGCGAAGAAGCCGACGATATGACTGACATTTCCCCGACCATCACGTACCGCATTAAGTTGCAGCCACTGCGGATACAGCTCGCCGTTTTTGCGCGTCTCCACCAGTTCGCCCTGCCAACTGCCATGCTGCTCAAGCGCATGGCGGATCGCCACGTAATGACGGCGGGCATCGCGGCTGCACGGTAATTCGACGACATTGCGCCCGAGCATGTCTTCGATGTCGTAGCCGGTGACGCGGCTGAACGCCTGATTGATCGCGATCAGCGCATAGTTCGGGTCCAGAATCACGATGCCTTCACTGGCCGCTTCGAATACGGTCGCCGCCAGGCGCTGCTGCTCTTCGAGGCTTTTGCTGGCACTGATGTCGCGGCGGGTGCCGACCATGCGGATCACCCGACCGCTGTCGCTGCGTTCTACCGCGCGGCCACGGTCTTCGATCCAGACCCAATGGCCATCGCCGTGGCGTACGCGGTATTCGATCTGATAGTCCTCGGTACGACCCTTCAAGTGCTCGATCAACGCGTATTTCAGCGTCGGCACATCGTCTGGATGCAGACGTGGCTTGAGGTCGCGCAACAGCGCCGTGACGTATTCCGGAGCGAGGCCGAACAGCTCCTGAATCTGCGTATGGTGAACTTCGTCGGTTTGCAGGTTCCAGTCCCACAACCCCAACTCACTGGCCTTCAACGCCAGCGCCAGCCGCGCCTCGCTTTTGCTCAGAGCCTGATTGGCGGCGTCCAGTTCAAGGCTGCGCTGGACCACGCGGTCTTCGAGTTCGACCTGCGCCTCACGCAACTTGCCCTCGGCGCAGCGGCGCTGATCGATTTCTTTGGCCAACTCTTGATTGAGCTGTTCGCTGCGCGCCTGCGTCTGTTGCAGGTGTTCGATCAAGTGCTGATTCTGGAAGCGCCGTAGCAAGCCGCGATCGATCAGCCGATTGACCTGCCATGCCACCACGCTCAGCGAGCCGAGCAGGATCAGCCCGAGCCAGCCCCAACCGCGCGCCTGCTCGTCACCGCCCCAAAACAGATAACCGATCGCCGGCAACAGACAGGGCAAGGTAAAGGAGAGAAACGCTGGCAGGCTCACCGCGTAGGCAACGCTGGCCGACAGGGTTGCGGCGCCAATCAGGCCGAACACCCAAGCCTGTTGGATGAAGTTGTCGGCGGGCACCAAGGCGATGCCGGCACCGGCCAGGGTAAGGCCGGTCATGGTCGAGCCAAGCAGAAACATCCGCCGCCAGATCGGTTGCGCCTGACGATCAGGGATCGCCGAATCGAATGCCGCCACCTGAATCACCCGCAGCGCGACCAATGACAGCAACCATACCAGCCAGACGCTGACCACGAAGTAGCGCTGCGGGCTCCAGAGCAGGCCGGCGCAGACCAGACCATTGATCAACATGAACAGCGTGGGCAACAACGAGCCCTGATACAGCAGACGCGTGCGCTCGACCGCCATTTCGACGGCATAGTGCTTGCGGATAACCCGGGGTTCCACGGAGGGGCCCGACAGTTCGGAGCTGAGGGTCATGGGCAACGTTCTTGTTTTTATAAGGAGGGCGTGCGCCCGAAACGTGGACGGAGCATACACAAGCCGATCCCGTTGCCAAACTGCTCCAGATCATAATTTCACCGAAACTGTTCCGCCCTTTGCCACCGGCCAAACCCTTGAAGCGCGGCGGGCCGATGCCTGCAGGCAGTGACCGACCGGTCGTCATCGACAGGACTTTCATCGGCTAATGCAAAGCTCGGTTTGCCCGGGCCTGCGGCGCACCCTAGAATGCCCCGATGCGCGATGATCTCTCCCTTCTGCTGAACTCCCTCAACGATGCCCAACGCCAGGCCGTAGCAGCCCCCGTTGGCCGTCAGTTGGTCCTGGCCGGTGCTGGCTCCGGTAAAACCCGAGTGCTGGTGCACCGTATCGCCTGGTTGATCCAGGTCGAAAACGCCTCGCCCCACTCCATCCTGTCGGTGACCTTCACCAACAAGGCCGCTGCCGAGATGCGTCACCGCATCGAGCAGTTGCTGGGCATCAACCCGGCCGGCATGTGGGTCGGCACCTTCCACGGCCTGGCGCACCGCTTGCTGCGGGCGCACTGGCAGGAAGCGGGCCTGAGCCAGACCTTCCAGATTCTCGACAGCGACGACCAGCAACGGCTGGTCAAGCGGGTGATTCGCGAGCTCGGTCTCGATGAGCAACGCTGGCCGGCACGTCAGGCGCAGTGGTTCATCAACGGCCAGAAAGACGAAGGCCTGCGCCCGCAACACATTCAGGCCAGCGGCGATTTGTACCTGGCGACCATGCGCGGCATTTACGAAGCCTACGAGGCGGCGTGCCAGCGTGCCGGCGTCATCGACTTCTCCGAACTGCTGCTGCGCGCCCTCGACCTCTGGCGCGATCATCCGGGCCTGCTGGCGCATTACCAAAAGCGCTTCCGGCATATTCTGGTGGACGAGTTCCAGGACACCAACGCCGTGCAATACGCCTGGTTGCGCCTGCTCGGCAAGGGCGGCGACAGCCTGATGGTGGTGGGCGACGACGACCAGTCGATTTACGGCTGGCGTGGCGCGAAGATCGAAAACATTCATCAGTATTCTTCCGACTTCGCCGATTCGGTGACCATTCGTCTGGAGCAGAATTATCGCTCCACCGCCGGCATCCTCAAGGCTGCCAACGCCCTGATCGCCAATAACACCGGGCGTCTGGGCAAAGAACTGTGGACCGACGGCGGCGATGGCGAAGCGATCAATCTGTACGCTGCGTTCAACGAACACGACGAAGCACGCTACGTTGTCGAAACCATCGAAAGCGCGCTGAAAACCGGCTTGGCCCGTAGCGATATTGCGATTCTGTATCGCTCCAACGCCCAATCACGCGTTTTGGAAGAAGCTTTACTGCGTGAACGCATTCCGTATCGCATCTATGGCGGTCAGCGCTTCTTCGAGCGTGCGGAAATCAAGAACGCGATGGCGTACCTGCGTTTGCTCGAAGGTCGCGGCAACGATGCGGCGCTGGAACGGGTAATCAACGTTCCAGCCCGTGGCATCGGTGAAAAAACCGTCGAAGCGATCCGCGACCATGCACGGCACAGCGATGTGTCGATGTGGGAAGCCATGCGCCAATTGGTCGCCAACAAAGGCCTGACCGGTCGCGCTGCCGGTGCGCTGGGTGCGTTTATCGAGTTGATCGAGAACCTCGCCGCCAAGTGCATGGAAATGCCGTTGCACCTGATGACGCAAACCGTCATCGAACAGTCCGGCCTGATTGCCTACCACGAAGCGGAAAAAGGTGAGAAAGGCCAGGCCCGGGTAGAAAACCTTGAGGAACTGGTCAGCGCCGCACGCAACTTCGAAAACACCGAAGAAGACGAAGAGCTGACGCCGCTGGCGGCATTCCTCGGCCACGCTTCGCTGGAGGCGGGTGACACTCAGGCCGACGAGCACGAAGACAGTATTCAGTTGATGACGCTGCACAGCGCCAAGGGACTGGAATTCCCTTACGTGTTCCTCGTCGGTATGGAAGAAGGCCTGTTCCCGCACAAGATGAGCCTGGAAGAACCCGGTCGTCTTGAAGAAGAACGGCGTCTGGCCTACGTCGGTATCACCCGGGCGATGCAGAATCTGGTGATGACCTATGCGGAAACCCGACGCCTGTACGGCAGTGAAACCTATAACAAGGTTTCGCGTTTCGTCCGCGAAGTGCCGAAAGGCCTGATTCAGGAAGTGCGTTTGTCGAACAGCGTCAGCCGTCCGTTCGGTGGCAACCAGTCGATGAGCGGCAGCAACCTGTTCAGTGGCAGCGAAATCCCGGAAACGGGGTTCAGCCTCGGTCAGGCAGTACGCCATTCGATCTTTGGTGACGGCGTGATCCTCAACTTCGAAGGTGCCGGCGCGCAGGCGCGGGTGCAGGTCAACTTCAGCGAAGGCAGCAAGTGGCTGATGCTCGGTTACGCCAAGCTGGAAGCGATCTGACGACCTGCACTGAACAAATGTGGGAGCGAGCCTGCTCGCGAAAGCGGTGTGTCATTGAGCACTCATATGTCTGACACGGCACCTTCGCGAGCAGGCTCGCTCCCACAGGTAATACGGCGCACAGTGCATCAATCCCGCTGAACCTATCGCCTTTTCCTACAGACAAAAGTACATAGGCTGATTGCCTCGCGAAGCTGAACGCGACCTGTCAGGCAAAAGCCCGAAACACTCTCTCGCTAGCCAGTAACACTTCAGCTGTGCAACATGGCGCGCGTGTCTCCACAAACGGGAATTCCCTTTATGAAACGTTTTCTTAGCATCGCCATGGCGTTGTGCATCGGCCTGACGATGAGCCTCGACGCCAACGCCAAGCGCTTTGGTGGTGGCAAAAGCGCCGGCGCTGCGCCGACGCACCAGACCAGCCAGATGGCTCCTTCTTCTCCAGGTGTCGGCGGCGCTGCGACCGCAGGTGCTGCCGGTGCCGCAGGCGCTGCCGCCAAGGCCGGCGGTGCTTCGAAATGGCTCGGCCCTCTGGCCGGTATCGCCGCCGGTGGCCTGCTGGCGTCCATGTTCATGGGCGGTGGCTTCCAGGGCATGCAGATCTTCGACATCCTGATCATGGCCGTGATCGCGTTCGTGATCTTCCGCTTCATCGCCGCGCGTCGCCGCAAGCAGCAGGAGCAATTCGCTCCGGCCGGCGCGCCGATGCAGCGTGAAGTGTTCGAGCAGAAACCTGCCGCCATGGGTTCGATCTTCGGTGGTTCGGCTGCACCTGTTGCCGCTCGTCCGGTGATCAACGCACCAGCCTGGTTTAACGAGCAGAACTTCCTTGAAGCTGCACGCAGCCACTTCCAGTCGCTGCAGCAGCACTGGGACGCCAACGAAATGGACAAGATCGCCGAGTTCGTGACCCCGCAAATGCTTGAGTTCCTCAAGCGTGAGCGTGCGGATCTGGGCGACGCGTTCCAGTCGACCTACATCGACAACCTCCAGGTACAACTGGACGGCGTCGATGACCGTGCCGACAAGACCATCGCCACCCTGACCTTCAGCGGTGTGTCGAAGTCCTCGCGCTTCGACCAGGGCGAAGTGTTCAGCGAAAGCTGGAACATGGAACGTCCGCAGGGCGAGAACCAGCCTTGGCTGGTTGCCGGTATCCGCCAGAACGGCTGATCCCTCGCACGCTTCACTTGCTGTAATAAAAACCCCAGCCTCGGCTGGGGTTTTCTATTTCGCGGTTGCATCTATAGCGAGCTACTGTATAAACCGGCCCATATAAACCGCGCCATTCAAGCAAGAGGATCCCGGACGTGGAAGAAATCATCGAACAACTGCGTGAAGCCAACGAACCCGTGCCGGTTCCTTTGGAATTGCCTGACGAAGACCAACTGGTCGAAGTCGAAGAAGAACTGTTCATCAACATTCCGTTCGTCTTCAAAGAATTTTTGCTGACCGTCAGCGACGTGGTGTACGGCAGTCTGGAACCGGTGACCGTCACCGACCCGCAATCGCACACCTATCTGCCGGACGTCGCAGCCAATGCCTGGGACATCGGTGTACCGCGTGATCTGATCCCGATCTGCCAAGACGGCGACAACTACTACTGCGTCGAAGAAGACGGCACCGTGGTGCTGTGGTCCGGCGAAGAAGAGCTGATCACCGAAGAATCCTGGGAATCGGTGTGGCACTGGGCGCGGGACGTCTGGCTGGAAAGCTGATCGGCCAGCCGCCCCGGGTGGTCAATGCCCCGACGACTCCTTGTGGTTGTCGAGGGTTTCCAGCAGCGCCACCTGCATCCGCGTGTGCACGCGGATGAACCAGCGCCAGAGCAGCGCCGCTACCGCAGCGGCGACTACGGCGATCAGCACCAGTAACTTGTTGGTCGGCAGAATACTGGCCGACAAGGCTGCCAACAGCAGGAAAATCACCAGCAGCGAGAGAATCGGGATCACTTCGGAGATCACCCGACGCACTCGCTGCGTGTGCCGCCCGGCCATCTCCGGCTTCACGCCCATCTCAGCCAGCAGCATCGACAACGCCTTGAGCTTGCGATACGCCGCAATCAAAAACGGCAGCGAGACCAGCAACGCCCCGCCCCAGATCAACGCCTTCTGCCAGCTCGGATCGCTGATCCAGTCCTGTAGCCAGGCCGAGAGGCGTTCAGCGAAGAATGCACCGCTAAAGAAGATCGCAATCACCAACGCCAGATTGACCCCGACCTGGAGCAAAATCTTGCGGATAATCGACGCCAGCATCGCGCCCTCGCCTTGCGGCTGGATGCTGCGCAGCCATTCGCCGTACATGCCCAGCACACGGCCGAGAGGCTTGGGCACCGCCGCAGACAGCTTGATCGACAGCGGATCGGCTGCACGGATCAGATACGGTGTCAGCAGCGTAGTGATCACCGACACAGCCACGGCGACCGGATAAAGGAAGTTGCTGGTGACCTGCAAGGTCATACCCAGCGCGGCGATGATGAAGGAAAATTCGCCAATCTGTGACAGCCCCATCCCCACCCGCAGTGAGGTGCGTCCGTCGTTGCCGGCGATAAAGGCCCCGAGGCCGCAGGACAACATCTTGCCGAGCACAACGGCCACGGTGATCACCGCAATCGGCCACGCATATTCGAGAAGGATCATCGGGTCGAGCATCAGGCCGATGGCAACGAAGAAGATCGCGCTGAACAGATCGCGAACCGGCTCGATCAGCCGCTCGATCTTCAGCAATTGCCGCGACTCGGCCATGATCGCGCCGATCAGGAACGCACCGAGGACCATGCTGTATTCAAGCTTGACCACCAGCAGGCAAAAGCCGAAACACAGGCCCAGCACCGTAATCAGCAGCATCTCATTGCTTTCGAATTTGGCCACGTAAGCCAGCAAACGCGGCACCAGCAGAATGCCGATGACCAAAGCGACGATCATGAACAGCGACAGCTTGCCGACTGTGGAGAACACTTCTCCGGAGCTGACGGTGCCGCTCACTGCGATGCTCGACAGTAGCGCGATGATGCCGATGCCGAGGATGTCTTCGACGATCAGCACGCCGAAGATCAACTGCGCAAAGCGCTCGTTTTTCATCTTCAGATCGTTGAGCGCTTTGACGATGATGGTGGTCGAGGAGATCGCCAGAATCGCGCCGAGGAACAGCGAGTCCATGGTGTTCCAGTCGAACCAGCGGCCGATTTCGTAGCCGATCCAGATCATCAGGACGATTTCGAGGAACGCCGCAATAAACGCCGTGGCACCGACCTTGAACAACTTGCGCAGGCTGAACTCCAGCCCCAGGCAGAACATCAGGAAGATCACCCCGAGTTCGGCGAGGGTCTTGATGGTTTCTTCATCGTGGATCAGGCCGAACGGCGGCGTGTGCGGGCCGATGATGAAGCCGGCGACGATATAGCCGAGCACCACCGGTTGCTTGAAACGGTGGAACAACACGGTCACCACGCCTGCGACCAACATGATCACTGCCAGATCCTGAATAAAGCTGATGGCATGCATGGCGTGGGCTCCTTGAATGACGAGGCTCGCCAGCAGACGTCAGAAATGTCTGGGCGAGCGAAGTAAAAATCCGCTTTTCGTGTGGGAATTGCCTTTGTAAGGGGCTTTTGCAGGTTAACACCGCGACTTGCGGCTGGAAGGCGGTGCAATATATGGAAACAGATCGATTCCGGCGTGACGGCGGCGAGTCGCCCGGCGTCCCGATAACGGTGCTTTAGAAAAGCGACCAGGCACCCGCAGAGGTGCTTCCAGCAACCAGCCTTGATCCGTGAGAACGTTATGGAACCCGGAAACGCCCAGCTGTCGATGACGGTACTGATGACCCCCGACATGGCCAACTTCTCTGGCAATGTCCACGGCGGCACCCTGCTCAAATACCTCGACGAAGTGGCCTACGCCTGCGCGAGCCGCTATGCCGGCCGCTACGTGGTGACGCTGTCGGTGGATCAGGTGATTTTCCGCGAGCCGATCCATGTCGGCGAACTGGTGACCTTCCTCGCGTCGGTCAACTACACCGGCAACACGTCGATGGAAGTCGGCATCAAAGTGGTGACCGAAAACATCCGCGAACGCTCGGTGCGCCACACCAACAGCTGCTTCTTCACCATGGTCGCCGTGGATGACCAGCGTAAACCGGCCGCCGTGCCGCCGCTGCAACCGCAGAACAGTGAAGACAAGCGTCGTTATATGCAGGCGCAGCAGCGTCGGCAGATTCGTCAGGAGCTGGAAAAGCGCTATCAGGAGATCAAGGGCGACGCCTGAGATCAAAGACAAAAGATCGCAACCTGCGGCAGCTCCTACAGGGTTTTGCATTCCCATGTAGGAGCTGCCGCAGGCTGCGATCTTTTTGAACGATTACGCGATTACAGACTGATCGCCGTCGCCTCGAACTTCACCCGTGGATGCGCAATCCGATCCTGCGCCCGCACCAGTTGCAACTCATAACTGGCGCACGCCTGAGTCTCCAGCAGCACCTCATGCACCGCCGCCGCAGTGAATTCGAACGCCGCCACCAGGCTATCGCCCAACAGCACCCGCGCCAAAAACAAGCCCGACGTCAGATCACCCACGCCCACTGGCTGACGCGGAAACGCCAACAGCGGACGGCGCAGATGCCAGCTGCCTTCGGCTGTCACCAGCAACATTTCAAAGCCATCGGCTGGTTTGCCCGGATAATCCAGATGCTTGACCAGCACCGCTTTCGGCCCGCGCGCCAACAGTGCCCGCGCCATCGCCAGGCAATCGAACAGCGACTGCGGCTTGCGCCCGGAGAAGCTGTCGAGCTCCAACTGGTTCGGACACATGATGTCCGCCACGGCCGCCGCCTCTTCCAGCAGGAAATCGCTGACCTCGGTCGGCACGCTGCAACCCTTCTCCGGATGGCCCATCACCGGATCACATAGATAGAGCGCTTTCGGATTGACCGACTTGATGCGTTCGACACCGCTGAGAATCGCCCGGCCTTGCGCCGCGCTACCGAGGTACCCGGACAGCACCGCATCGCAATTACCCAGCTCGCCAATCGCAGCGATGCCTTCGACCAGCTCGGGAATCTGTTGCGGCGCCAGCACTTCGCCGGCCCACTGACCGTACTGAGTGTGGTTGGAAAACTGCACGGTGTTGAGCGGCCAGACATTGACCCCGACCCGCTGCATCGGAAAAACCGCGGCGCTGTTGCCGGCGTGGCCGAACACCACATGGGACTGAATGGCGAGCAGATGAGGCGTACGTTTCATTCGGGTCATTCCGTAAAACGATTGAAATTCAAGCCGCGCAGTATGCGACGAAACGCAGCCTGTACGACAGACCGGCGACGCAGTTAAGCTGACGCTATCTTTTGGAGTTCGATGTTGATGCTGACCCTGGAAAACATCTTCGTGCTGATACTGTTCGCCGCTGCCGGCGCCTGGCTGTGGCACAACCACGGCTTGCGCGAACGCGCGCTGGAGCGGGTCAAACAGCATTGCCTGAACGTGCGGGTCGAGTTGCTCGACGGCAACGTCGCTCTGAAGAAGATCGGTTTCATCAAGGACGCCAACGGTCGCCGACGACTGGCGCGGGTGTATAACTTTGAGTTCACCGTGACCGGCGAAAGCCGCCATAACGGCACCATCACCCAGTTTGGCGCGCACAGTGCGCAGATCGAACTAGCGCCCTACCCGGCGCCGTTTGACGACACACCGCCGGTGGTTGAAGTGCACAAGCCGCGCGCCGAAGTCATCGAGCTAAGCCAGTGGCGCCAGGAACACACCAAATGGAAGCCCTGAAGACCAAGTAGGAGCTGCCGGAGGCTGCGATCTTTTGATCTTAATCCGCCCGGCACCCCGACAACCCTCTCTGCAGCACCTCAACATCCTGCGCATCACTGAAGATCAGCTCGATGCGCGAATCTTTCCGCCATTCACTGGCCAGCCAAACCAACTGCGCATTCTCTAGCGCGTTCGCCGCAACCCAGCCATCTGCGCTGTGGATAACCAGTTTCGCTCTTTTCCAATGAAGCCCGTTTAGCCAATCGGCGATACGTGCCTTGTCGAACTTTTGTCCCGGATGCCAACGCCAACCGACACTCCAGCCACCCTCCTGGGCCTGACTCAAGCAGATCGGCAGCGTCGGATCGCTCCAGACAGCCGGCATTTGCCCTAACCCCTTGGGCACGATCAGATTGTCCAAACCATTGACCGCTTGCGCAGCCAGGCCCGGCAGTTCGCTCAGGGGCAGTTGCGCCCGTTGCGTCCATATCAGCCTGACTGACGGCAACTGGCTGGCTATTTTCTGCCGTTTATTTTCATCAAGGTTTTCCGCCTTGTTCAGCAGCAACAGCCCAGCGCTGGCCAACGCTTCCTGCTGCGCTACCGGCAATGCTTTCCCGGCCTGAAGCGATTGAGCGTCGAGAACAAGAACACACGGCTGCACCGCCAGGACACCCAACCACGGCGCCTCATTCAATTGCTTGAGCAACTGCGCCGGATGCCCCAGCCCGGAAGGTTCGATGAACAACCGGTCCGGCTTCGCCTTGCGCAACAAACGCCCGAGGCCAATCTGAAACGGCGCGCCATTGACACAGCACAAGCAGCCTCCGGCCACTTCGCCCAGTGCGATACCATCGGCATCACTCGTCAGCAGCGCGGCATCGAGGCCGATCTGGCCGAACTCATTGATCAGCACCGCCCAGCGCTCGCCGGCTGGCCGCTGCGCCATGAGCTGGCGAATCAGGCTGGTCTTGCCGGCGCCCAAAGGGCCAGCAATGACATGGGTAGGAATGTTCTGCAACATGGCCGGGAGCTTTCTTGGGAGATTCAAAAGATGCGTTGGATGGGATGGTCGTTGCTGTTGTCGCTGCTGTCGAGCGAAGCGTGGGCTCAGGCCTGTGTAGTGCACAGTCAGGGCGAGCGGCTCGACGTAAAAGTCTGTGAGCAGAACCGCAATATTCCGGAAAAACTGTTCAACGACGGTTTCTGCCAGCCAGCGCTGGCCGGGCAGAAAGTCGAGGTGCAATACGTCGATCAATGCCCGAGCGGCGCGTTTGGCGTGTGCAGCAACGCGCAAGTCGCCAATATGCCTTATCGCCAGGACATCCACTATTACGGCGTGGCCACCGATGCCGCGTATTTGAAGCCGTACTGCGAAGGCCAGAGCCAGGGGTCGTGGCTCAAGCCTTGAGGCGTCAGCCGAGCCAGTCGAGGGTCAGTATCAGACGACGCTCGCCTGCGGCCGGTTGCGGCGAGCGGTGAATCAGACCGAAGCCTTCATTGCCGTGCCATTTCTCGCCTTTCAGTAAGGCGACTTCACCGCTCTTGAGTTGCTGTATTTGTGCTTGGGGTTCGGCGTTGGCCTGCCCCAGCTGCTGGCGATCCATCGCGCCTTCCTTGAGCCATTGGCTGCCGACGCCGGCGTACGTGGTGATCAGCCGCACCGGCACATGATCGACGTGGAAGCGCGGGCACATGGCTTTATCCAGCACCCGCAGGCGTAAGCCGATTCGCCGCGCACCGAGCAAGCAGGCGAAGGCGCTGACTAACCATTTCAGGTCGGCGATGAAGCCCTCATACCCTTCCAGATCGCGGAATCCTGAAGCCAGCCCGGTGAGATCAGGCTCCGCGTCCTCGCTCGGCAACTCCAGGCACAACGACTCCGCCAGCGGTTCGTTGAGCGACAGGAGTAACTGGGCGAAATCGCTGATGTGCAACGGCAGTTGGCGTTGCCAGACGGCAAGATTGGTGTCGTCTTCGAGAATTCGCGTCAACGCCTTCGGTGTCGGGCCTTGATGCTGATGGCGCGTACGGTTCTGCAGCAGTTTAAGCGCGAGCATCAGGCGGCCTCTTCGTGCCAAGGACCGAACGGATCTGGCAGCAATCGCCATCCCTCCACGCCAAGGGCCATTTCTTCATCGGTGAGCAGGCAGGCATCGAGTTCGGCAGAAAGCTGCAGGAAATCGATGTTCTGACCAATGAACACCAACTCCTGGCGACAGTCGCCAACGCTTGGCGTCCAGTTTTCCATGATGGCTGCGGTGCTTTCCTGATCTTGTGGCCACTGATCCTTCGGCACGAAGCGCCACCAGCGCCCGGCAAAACCGTGGCGCATCAATCCACCGGCCTGCGACCAGCTACCGGCGTCGGTGGGTTTGCTTGCGAGCCAGAAGAAGCCTTTGGAGCGCAGCAGTTTGCCGTTCAACCACGGACGGTCAATGAAGCTGAAGAAGCGTTGCGGGTGAAACGGGCGGCGTGCGCGGTAGGCAGTTGAAGCGATGCCGTACTCGTCTGTTTCCGGCACATGCTCGCCGCGCAACTCTTGCAGCCAACCCGGCGCTTGCGCGGCTCTCTCGAAGTCAAAACGATTGGTATTGAGGATCTTTTCCAGCGGCACCTCGCCCATCACCATCGGGATGATTTCGGCCTGAGCGTTGAGGCGCTTGAGGATAGCCATAAGTTCCTCGCGCTGGCTTTGGCTGATCAGGTCGATCTTGCTGATCAACAGCACGTCGGCGAATTCGATTTGCTCAATCAACAGGTCGGTGATCGAGCGTTCGTCTTCTTCGCCGAGAATTTCGCCACGGGAGGCGAGACTCTCTGCCGCGTGGTAGTCCGGCAGGAAATTCAAGCCGTCGACTACAGTGACCATGGTGTCGAGACGCGCGATGTCGGAGAGACTCTGGCCGTGTTCATCGCGGAAGGTAAAGGTTTCGGCCACGGGCAGTGGTTCGGAGATTCCAGTGGATTCGATCAATAAATAATCGAAGCGGCCCTCACGGGCGAGTTTGCTGACTTCGTCTAGCAGGTCTTCGCGTAACGTACAGCAGATACAGCCGTTACTCATTTCGACAATTTTCTCTTCAGCGCGGTTAAGGCTGACATCGCGCTGAACTTCGCTGCCATCGATATTGATCTCGCTCATATCATTGACGATGACGGCTACACGCAACCCCTTGCGATTACGTAGTACGTAATTCAAAAGTGTACTTTTTCCGGCGCCAAGAAATCCTGAAAGTACGGTAACGGGCAATTCGGCTGACATTGGATAATCCTCTTAAAATGGCAACCGATTAGCGCTTTGCTTGCGCTTGGCGTGTCTGTGCTTCATGCGAAGGATTTCGCTAAAAGCAAACGCTTGAAATCGGCCCGCTCAGGCTTGGTTATCTTTTATGTTATAGTATAACAACATGAATAAACCAGCCCTCCTCTTGTCCTGAGCAATAAACCGCAGGAAGCTGAGCCGATACCACTCCGGGGTTCGTAATGAAAACTGCGCTGAAATGCTCGTTGTTGAGCCTTGGATTGTTGATGATCGGCAATGCATCGGCGCAGGTGCCGGCGCTTGCGACCTGCACACGCAGCGCAAATCTGTTGGCCTGCGTCGATGCCGACGGTAACGCCTATAGCGTCAACACCGTCGGCAACACGCTTTATCTGCGTGGGTTTGAAAAGGCTGGCCAGCGTTATTGGGCGCAAACCAATAGCCGTTTCGGCCAACTGACGTTCTTCACCGGCATCGCCTCTGACGGCGAAGCCTGGGTGGGCTACACCCGACGTGTCGGCTGGACGACGATCAATCGGTTCTCCAGCTCGGGCGGTAGCAGCGCGAAGTTCACTTGCAGCCGGATTACCGGCTGTTAAACCTGAGCCTCTTGCTGCGCCTGCTGCCAAGCCAGGTAACTGTCGACGGGGGGATTCTTTTCAAAGTAACGCTGCAATCCTTTAAACAAACCGTCTGCCACGGCTTGCTGATGCCGAGCGGTGACCAATCGCTGGCTGTCCCGCGCATTGGAAATAAAGCCGGTTTCCACCAGAATTGAAGGCACATCCGGCGATTTCAGCACTGCGAATCCGGCTTGTTCCACGCGTTTCTGGTGCAGCGTGGTAATGTCGGCCAGACTGCCCAGCACCGTGCTGCCGAGCTGCAAACTCGCGGCAATCGTCGCGTTCATCGACATGTCGAGAATTACCCCGGCGAGCATCGGATCCTTATCTTTCAAATTGAGCAGGCTTGTCGCACCGAGCAGGTCTGCGCCGTTCTCTCGCTGCGCCATGAAGCGAGCAGTCGCCGACGTTGCGCCACCCTCAGAAAGGCAATAAACAGATGCGCCAGAGGCAGTAAGACGCGGCGCCGCATCAGCATGTACCGAGATAAAAATATCAGCCTTGTGCTGCCTGGCAATCTCCACACGCTTGCGCAACGGAACAAAAAAGTCGTCATTGCGTACCAGTTTTACGTCAAAGCCTTTCTCTTTTTTCAGGCGTTTAGCGAGTAACTGCGCAATGGAAAGCACTACATCTTTTTCCCGTTCGCCCTTGGCGCCGACAGCGCCGGGATCCTTGCCGCCGTGTCCAGGATCGACGACTACGATGATGTCGCGCTTCGGATGAGCGCCAATCTGCGGTGTTTCACGTGGAACCTTTGGGCTTGTTGGCATCGGTTTTGTGCTGACCAAATCCAATACCAAGCGATGACTTTGCCCATCCTGCGGCGCCAAAAGGAAACTGTTCAGCAGCACGGGATTGCTTAGATCGAGAACAATCCGCGTATCACCCAGACCAAAAGGCCCGGATCGAATCGACCGTATAACCGAGCCATCCAGCGCCAACCGACTGAAATCGCCGCTCAAGCTAGCCCCACTCACATCAATGATCAGCCGTTCAGGCGCATTGAGTGTGAAGGTCTTGTAGCGCACTGGCCCGCTCAAATCGAACACCAACCGCACTTTGTCCTCAGATCGCCAAAGTCGTGCCTGGCGAATTTGTGTAGCAGACACACTGAACGGATAAGCAAAAGCGGCGCCGGCCAAAATCAGATTAAGCACCTGACGTCTGTGCATATGAAAACCTGTTCATGAAAAAGACATCGTGATGAGTATTGTTATAATGTAACATCTAATTGAATCACCATGATGGTCCCGAACATGAATTCGCTTTCACTCCCGGATATCGCCGCGCAAGTTACTCGCCAAGCATTGCCACTTGAATGGGTGGGCATGCAGGGCATCGCATTACCTATCTTGTTGGAAGGCCAACACCTGAATGCCAAGGCTGACGCTGGAGTGAGTCTTGATGATGGCGAGGCACGCGGCATTCATATGTCGCGACTGTATTTGGCTCTGGAAGCGCTCGAACAGGAGCGCCTGACACCCGCTCTTCTGCAGCAGGTGCTCAAGCGTTTTCTGAAGAGCCACGAAGGTTTATCCAGCCGTGCTTACTTGAATATTCACACCGATCTGCTGATGAAAAGGCCTGCGTTGATCAGTCCATTGGCTGGCTGGAAATCCTATCCAGCGAGTATTTCGGCAAGCCTGAAAGACAACATGTTCCACGTGGAACTCAAAATTGAATTGCCCTACTCTTCGACTTGCCCTTGCTCAGCGGCTTTGGCGCGGCAGTTGATCCAGCAACAATTTATCGACGACTTCGCCAACAAAGACCTTCAGCACGCCGACGTTCTGGCCTGGCTAGGCTCGACCCACGGCATCGTCGCCACGCCTCACAGCCAACGCAGCACCGCGCAACTGCATCTACATCTCGACGAATTCATCGATGAGCTGCCGTTGAGCGTGATCATCAATGACGCCGAGGCGGCCCTTGGCACCGCCGTACAAACCGCCGTAAAACGCGCTGACGAACAAGCCTTCGCCCTCGCCAATGGCCAGAACCTGATGTTCTGCGAAGACGCGGCACGCCGTCTGAATCTGGCCCTGCGTCGGACTCCAGGCGTCAGTGCATTTCATTTGCGAGTGATCCACGCCGAAAGTCTGCACGCCCACGATGCCGTCGCCGAAAGCCACTGGCAGCGTGAACAAGCATGATCCGCTGCCAATCCCTGAGTTGGGGGGCACCCGGCCAACCACTGACTGCGCCCCTGAGCCTCGAGCTCGACAGCGGCAGCCTGACGGCGATCATCGGCGCCAACGGCTGTGGCAAAAGCAGCCTGCTGAAGGTGATCGCCGGGCTGCAAAAACCATTGGCAGGCAATGTCGGCCTGAGTGTTCCACGTCAAAGCGGATTGTCCTTCCTGCCCCAGCAACAGCATCTGGATCGCCAATTCCCCATCAGCCTCGAAGAACTGGTCGCCGCTGGTTTCTGGGGGCGAAGACTATCGACCCAACTACGAAACCAGCGCCTGAAAGATGCACTGTCAAACTGGCACCTCAGCGGACTCGAACAGCGTCCACTCATGGCCCTGTCCGGCGGTGAACTGCAACGCGCCCTGCTCGCTCGTCTGAGTCTGACCGACGCTGCGGTGCTGCTGCTCGATGAACCCCACGCCGCACTCGATGAACTCGGCCAACAATTGCTCTGGCAGCACATCCATACCTGGCATGGCGAAGGTCGAACACTGGTCGTCGTGTGCCACGACCTCGTCGCCGTGCGCCAACACATACCGCAAACCTTGCTGATCAAAAACCGCCAGTGCGTGTTCGGCGCGAGCGTCGAGCTGATCCAGCAAACACCTCGCACGCAGGTGGCCTGATGCTCGCCGTCGCCCACTTCTGGCAGCCGTTCAACGAGTTCGTGTTCATGCGCCGGGCCCTGCTCGGCGGCCTGGTACTCGCTTGCAGTACCGCACCGCTCGGCGTGTTCTTGATCCTGCGACGGATGAGCCTGATCGGTGATGCAGTGGCCCATGGCATCCTTCCCGGCGCTGCATTGGGTTTCTGGTTCGCCGGACTCAGCCTGCCGGCATTGACGCTCGGCGGTCTCGGGGCCGGACTGAGTATGGCCGGCCTCGCCGCCTGGATCACCCGTCGCACAGGTCTGCGTGAAGACGCCAGCCTCGCCGCGATTTATCCCATTTCCCTCGCCAGCGGCGTGCTGATTCTCGGCATCGCCGGCAAACGCCTCGACCTGCTTCACTTGCTGTTTGGCTCGGCATTGGCCGTCGACGGCCCGACCCTCACCGGCATGTTGTGGGTCTCGGGATTCAGCCTGATCGCCATGGCGCTGATCTACAAACCACTGTTGCTCGACACCCTCGACCCGTTGTTCTTGAGAACCGTGAGCCGCCTCGGCCCACTCGCCCACGGCGTCTTTCTGACGCTGGTCGTACTCAATCTGGTGATCGGCTTCCAGGCCATCGGCGCCCTGATGGTCGTCGGGCTGATGATGCTCCCCGCCGCCGCCTCACGATTCTGGAGCCGTCGTCTGCCGATCCTGATTGCCATCGCAGCCGTCATTGGATGTCTCTCAGTGTGGTTCGGCTTGCTGTTGTCGTTCTACTACTCGCTACCCAGCGGCCCGGCCATCGTGCTGGTCGCCGGCCTCGGCTATCTGCTGTCCGTGGTGTTCGGGCCGGTTCACGGTCTGTTGCGCCGCCCGCCTTTGCTCACATCCCAATGAGGTGTTTCCCGATGCGCGCTCTACTCGTGTTGCTCAGCCTGATGCTGTCGATGTCATTGTCGGCGGCGGAAAAATTACCGGTGGTCACCAGCTTCAGCATCCTCGCCGACATGGTCCATCAGGTCGGCGGCGAGCATGTGCAGATCACCAACATGGTCGGCCCCGATGCTGACGCACACACCTACGAGCCGACACCGGACGATGCCAAGGCATTGCTCAGCGCCAGACTGATCATCAAGAACGGTCTCGGTTTCGAGCCTTGGCTGGACCGACTGGTGACCAGCACCGAGACCAAAGCCACAGTGGTCAGTGCCAGTCATGGCGTGATTCCGCGATCACTGGATGAGGACGGCGAAACCGTTCCCGACCCGCACGCCTGGCACAATCTGGCGAACGCCGAGTTGTATGTCGCCAATATCACCAAGGCACTGATCGCTGCGGATCCCGCGAATAAAGCGGACTACGAACGCAACAGCAAAACCTACCTGAAGCAGATCTACGCCCTGCTCGCCGAGGCCAAAGCCAAACTCGGTGCACTACCTCCGGGTAACCGCAAAATCGTCACCAGCCACGATGCTTTCGGTTATCTCGGCCAAGCGTACGGCATCGACTTCATGGCGCCGCAAGGCTTGTCCACTGAACGCGAACCCTCGGCTGCCGAAGTCGCTGCACTGATTACGCAGATTCGCCAAGCTCACGTCAAAGCAGTGTTCATGGAAAACATCAAAGACGCGCGCCTGCTCAAACAGATTGCCGACGAAAGTGGCGCGCACATTGGCGGCACTTTGTACTCCGACGCCCTCGCTGCCAGCGGCCCCGCCAGCACCTTCACCGGTCTGTTCGAATACAACCTCAACACCCTTTACAACGCGCTGAGCCAACCATGATCCGCAAGAACCCATCAGGTGATTTACCGCAAATTGCCGAGTCAGCCTACGTCGACAAGACCGCAATCATCTGCGGCAAAGTGGTGATCGGCGAGAACGTGTTCGTCGGCCCCTACGCGGTGATCCGCGCCGACGAAGTGGACGCCTCGGGCGAGATGGAACCGATCACCATCGGCGCCAATTCGAACATCCAGGACGGCGTGGTCATCCACTCCAAATCCGGTGCTGCAGTGACTATTGGCGAATTCAGCTCCATCGCCCACCGCTCGATCGTGCATGGCCCCTGCGTCGTCGGCGACCGCGTGTTCATCGGTTTCAACAGCGTGCTGTTCAACTGCGTTGTCGGCAATGGTTGTGTCGTGCGGCACAACTCGGTGGTCGATGGTCGGGATTTGCCGGATGCCTTTTACGTACCCTCCACCACCCGCATCGGCCCGAACACCGACCTCTCATTGTTCCCACCGGTGAGTGTCAGCGCTTCAGAGTTTTCCGAAGACGTGGCACGTACCAATGTCGATCTGGTGCGCGGCTACAAAGCCTTGCAGAACGAGTTCTGAATCATGAGCAGCGTGCTGATTCGCAACGCAAGACTGGTCAATGAAGGGCGCGAGTTCGACGGCGATCTGTTGGTCAGCAACGGACGCATCGTCAAGATTGCGCGAAGCATTGAAGGCGAAAACGCCACGCTAGAAATCGACGCGAACGGCCAATGGTTGCTGCCGGGGATGATCGATGACCAAGTGCATTTCCGTGAACCGGGCGCGCCGGCCAAGGGCAGCATCCACACCGAGTCACGCGCAGCGGTGGCCGGTGGCATCACCAGCTTCATGGACATGCCCAACACAAATCCGGCCACCCTCACCCTCGAAACCCTGGCGGATAAAAAGCGCCGGGCGGCGATCAACTCGGTGGCTAACTACGGCTTTCACTTTGGCGTGAGCCGGGACAATCTAGATACGGTTGCCGCGCTCAATCCGTGTGAAGTGGCCGGCGTGAAAGTGTTCATGGGCGCCTCGACCGGCAACATGCTGGTGGATGATCCGCAAATCCTTGAGCGACTGTTCGCCGAGGTGCCGACCATTCTGTTGGCGCACTGTGAACACACGCCGAGCATCGACGCGAATGCGGCCAATCTGCGTGAGCTGTTCGGCGAACGAATCCCGCCCGCTGCTCACCCGCTCATCCGCAATGCCGAGGCGTGTTATCGCTCCTCTTCACTGGCGGTCGAGTTAGCCAAACGTCACGGCACGCGGCTCCATGTCTTGCACCTGACAACGGCGCGTGAACTGACGTTGTTCGAGGACAAAGCGCTGGCGCAAAAACGCATCAGCGCTGAAGTCTGTCTGCATCATTTGCTATTTGATGATCGCGACTATGCTGCCCTCGGCAACCTGATCAAATGCAATCCGGCGATCAAGACCCAAGCGGATCGCGATGCGTTGCGCGCAGCCCTGAGCAGCAATCTGCTGGACGTGATTGGCAGTGACCATGCACCGCATACCTGGGAAGAAAAGCAGCGAGCTTATGCGCAGGCACCTTCTGGATTACCGCTGGTACAGCACGCGTTGCCGGCACTGATGGAATTGGTTGCGGACGATGTACTGCCAATCACCACGTTGGTAGCAAAGACCAGCCACAGAGTCGCGGATCTGTTTGCGATTCCCGATCGTGGGTATTTACGTGAAGGCTACTGGGCGGATCTGATATTGGTTGAGCCGCACACCTTGGAGGTGAATCGGCAACCCATTCTGTCGCAGTGTGGATGGACGCCGTTTGCCGGACGCAGCTTTCGGCATCGGGTGAGTACGACGATTGTCTCGGGGCAGATTGCCTGGCGGGAGGGTCGAGTGAATGAGGGATGTCGCGGGTTGGCGCTACGATTTATGCGCTGATTGAAAAAACCCAGTAGGAGCTGACGAGTGAAACGAGGCTGCGATCTTTTGATCTTGTTTTTTACAATCAAGATCAAAAGATCGCAGCGTGCCGCAGCTCCTGCAGGAGATACATTTAGGCGCGGGGTTTCACAGCGCCGCAATCCTGACCCAACCAAACAGCGCGAGTTTCCAGACTGCCCTTCTGGTTGATCCCGATCGCATTGAACGTGCCGTTGGCCACGGTGGTGAACTCACGATCACTGAGGAACGTCGCCACCCCGGTGCCTTGCGCTTTCGGGCAGCTGAAACGGAATTTCCACTGATTGCCAGTGCGCTCGGTGATCTGTTGTTTGCAGCCCGATTGCGGGTCAGCCAACGGAATATCGTTGGTCGCCACTTGCTCCGGCGTCAGACACGCGCGAATACCCTTGCCGCCGATATTGATGCCGTTTTTTTCCAGTGCCGCACGCTGCTGCGGGGTCATCTGCCCTTGCAGTTGGCCGAGGATCGATTGCACATCCATCGGCTGGTCATCGACCTTGACGTTGCTCGATGTCATTTCCCACAGCCCCGGCTGCAGCATCTGCGCTTGCGCAACCACCGGCAATGCCAAACCCAGGCCCAGCGCCAAACCCAGCAGACGAACGTTCATCGAAAAACTCCTGATCAGTAGTGGCCGTTAGACGTCGGCCGATTGCTTCGGTTCATGCACCAATTAAATAGCGACATTCGCGACAGAACATGGTCTGTTAAGCATTGAATCTTCCGGAGCAAGGCTGCCCCATGGATTATTTTGGACCGCACATTTTCGGTTATCTGATCGCCCTGATACACACTCTCGGCTTGATCGCCGCCGTTCACGCGGTGCTCACCGTGCGCACGGCTCAAGGCTCGATCGCCTGGGCATTGTCGCTGATCTTCATTCCCTATCTCACGCTTATTCCGTACCTGGTGTTTGGCCGCAGTACCTTTGATGGCTACATCAACGCGCGACGTCAGGCCAACGAACAGATGCGTCAGGCCATCTCCGAACTGAACTGGCGCCCGTGGGTGGAAGAAGCGCTGACCGCGCGCGCCTCGAATGCCTACGCCTCGTTACGCGCAATGCCAAAATTGGGGCGCATGCCGTGTCTGGCGAATAACGAAGTGCAATTGTTGATCAACGGTGCAGCCACCTTTGAGGCGATCTTCCAGGCTATTGATCAGGCGAAGGAAGCGGTGCTGATCCAGTTTTTCATCATCCACGATGATCGCCTCGGTCAGCGCCTGCGTGATCTGCTGCTGAAGAAAGCCGCCGAAGGCGTGGCGATTCATCTGCTCTACGACCGTATTGGTAGCCATGCCCTGCCCCACAGTTATGTGCAGGCGTTACGTGATGGCGGCGTTGAGGTCAAAGCCTTCGCCACGCGCAGCGGCTGGCTCAATCGCTTTCAGGTCAACTTTCGTAACCATCGCAAGATCGTCGTGGTCGACGGCGTGGTGGGATTTGTTGGCGGGCATAACGTCGGCGATGAATACATGGGCGAAAAACCACCGCTGGCGCCGTGGCGCGATACCCATGTAAAAGTACGCGGCCCGGTGGTCGCGTGCATGCAGGAATCCTTTGCCGAGGACTGGTTCTGGGCCGCGCGAACATTGCCTCCGCTGATACTGCCGGACGAATATCCGGACGACGGCGTGCTCTGCCAACTGCTCGCCAGCGGCCCGGCCGATGCTTACGAAACCTGCTCGCTGTTCTTTGTCGAAGCCATCCATGCGGCCACCGAACGCGTGTGGATCACCAGCCCTTACTTCATTCCCGACGAGGCTGTATTTGCCGCATTAAGGTTGGCGGTCTTACGCGGTGTCGATGTGCGACTACTGCTGCCATCGCGTCCCGATCATCGCATCGTTTACGCCGCTTCCAGTCTCTACGCGTTTGAAGCTGTGCGTGCCGGCGTGCGAGTGTTCCGCTATGAGCCCGGTTTCCTGCATCAGAAAGTGGTGTTGATTGACAGTGAGATCAGCGCCATCGGCAGCGCCAACCTGGACAACCGTTCGTTCCGATTGAATTTCGAAGTGATGCTGCTGACCGTCGACAGCGACTTCGCCGCCAGCGTGGAAAACATGCTTATCGCCGATTTCGAGCAAGCCTACGAAATTGCCAAAGAAGAAAGCCGGGAAATCCACCGCCTGCAACAAGTCGGCATGCGGATCGCCCGGCTGATTTCACCGATTCTCTAAAAACCCTCACCCTGACCCTCTCCCAGAGGCAGAGGGGAATATTCAGTGTTAAGGGTTATAGATATCGTCGCGCGTCCATGGCAGTTCATGACTGCCATCCGGATGCGCTTTGACCGCAAGGATCTGGTGCAGATTGATCCAGCCGCGCGCAAACGCATAAGCGCAGCCGGCCAAGTACAGACGCCAGATGCGCAACGCCTGATCCGGCACCAGTTTGCCTGCCGTTTCAAGGTTATCCTCTAGCCGCTCGCTCCAGTGATCCAGCGTGCGAGCGTAATGCAGGCGCAGGCTTTCGACGTCGACAATCTCCAGCCCCGCTTCGCTGATCTCGGCCGAGATCATCGCCAGGTGCGGCAACTCACCGTTGGGGAATACGTATTTCTCGATGAATTCCCCGGCACCGCGTCCCACCGGACGACCATCGGTGTGTTTGGCGGTGA
Source organism: Pseudomonas sp. IT-232MI5 (assembly GCF_949767845.1). Classification (NCBI taxonomy): domain Bacteria; kingdom Pseudomonadati; phylum Pseudomonadota; class Gammaproteobacteria; order Pseudomonadales; family Pseudomonadaceae; genus Pseudomonas; species Pseudomonas sp. IT-232MI5. The sequence goes on along the minus strand of NZ_CATKQE010000044.1, from coordinate 193,470 downwards.
TGCCATGGTTCATTACCAGACCGCCCTCCTTCACCGCGCCGAACAGGGTTTTGCAGTACTCGGCGAGATTGGCGTGGCCAACGTGCTCGAACATCCCGACGCTGACTACCTTGTCGAAACGCCCGTCCTGAGGCAGATCGCGATAGTCGAGCAACTGCAGTTCGATCTGGTCTTCCAGGCCTTCGGCCTTGACCCGTTCGCGTGCCAGTTCCAGCTGTTCCTTGCTCAGGGTAATACCGAAGACTTTCGCACCGAATTCGCGCGCGGCAAAGCGTGCCAGACCACCCCAACCGCAGCCGACATCCAGCAAGTATTCCCCCGGCTGCAAACGCAGCTTGAGGCATAGATGACGGAATTTGGCTTGTTGCGCCTGCTCAAGGGTTTCGCTGCCCGTTTCGAAATAAGCGCAGGAATACGCCATGTCGCTGTCCAGCCAGAGCTGGTAGAACGCATTGGACAGGTCGTAGTGATAGGAAATGGCTTTGGCGTCAGTTTCCTTGTCGTGCACCGAACGCACCGGCTGACTGTCGTCATCTTCGCCGAGCAAAGCGTTGCTTAATTCGTCGCAGACCCGGATGACCTCGCTGATCGAGCCCTCCAGCTCAAGTTTGCCTTCAACGAATGCCGCTCCGAGCGCATCCAGGCTTGGATGGGTGAACTGGGTGACCATCTGCGGGTCCTTGACCACGATGGTGACGCTGGGCGCCGGCCCCAGATTGAACTCATGGCCATCCCAGAGTCGCAGGCGAAGCGGAAGCTGCAGATTCTGTAAGGCCGGTGGAAGTTGCGCGAGCATGGAAAATCCCCCTTGTTTCAGACGTCAGATCTGAGGGTAGACCATCCCGGAAAAATAGCAGGCTATCGATTTGATTAGCCTGATCTATCGCTGCAGACGCACCAGCAAACCTTCCTGAATCCACTGTTTCAACCAGGTCACGGCATGAAGTGGCGCGCCCTCACCATAAGTGACTGCTAACTCGGCGCACAGTTCGGCGAAACTCCATCCTTGGTTGAGCAAACCATCGAGGGCCGTCGCCTGCGCCGAATCGAGGCTGCGGTAACTGCAGATCAGCTGGTTGCGCCAAATCAGACAGGCCTGTGGAATATCCAACGCCATGCTTTCAGGGAAGTCTGCTTTTTCCTTCACCGAGCGCCACAGTGCAAGGCTGTTGAAGCGGCACCCCAGCCACTGCAAGGATGGCACCGCTTTGACGCGCAATTCGGGCCACTCCTCCGGGGCCAGGGCCGCCACAGCGTCAATCGTCAGCGGCTCATCGGCGGGTGCATCAAAGGCCAGTGTGAAAGCCCATTCGAGCGCGATCAGCTCGGCCAGCGGCGCACTCTGCTCCGGCACCAGATGCTCGCGGACAAAACCTTCAAAGCCTTTGCCCAACCAGCGCAGGCTGTAATGCGCTGATGGATACCGACGGATGTACGCCATGGCGAGGTCATCGAACTCTTCATCGCCCAGCCAGTGCAGGATCGTCGGAAAGTCATTGCGCAAGACTTCCAGCAACCGCGCTTTGTAAGCGTTGTGATAGATCGCCAGTCCCGTGCCGACATCCAGTGTCGGGCCACCGATCAGGCTCTTGCCCAAGGACAGATTTGCACTGCGGTCTTCATCGAGAAGGAACGTCTCGAACGCCAGTTGCCACTCCTTCAGGCGCATTGCTGCCTCCCGGCCAGAACCTTGTTCCCCAGCTCACGGGCCTTTTGCAGTTCATCGAGCAATTCATCGAAAGGCGGAAAATGATCGTCACGCTCCAGCAACGTGGCCACAGGGCCGAAGTGTTCCAGTGAGCGTTGATAGAGCGCCCAGACCGGATCGCTCACCGGATGGTCGTGAGTGTCGATCACGTAATCGCCGTAGTCACTGTGCCCCGCCAGATGCAGTTGGCGGACTTTGTCGATGGGCAGGCTACTGATGAAGGCCCACGGATCGAAGCCATGATTACGTGAACTGACGTAAACATTGTTCACGTCCAGCAGCAATTCGCAGCCGCTTTCGCGGCTCAGCGCTGCGAGAAACTCCCACTCGGTGAAATCATCCGAGGCAACACGGACATAACTGGAAACGTTCTCCAGCACCAACGGACGCTGCAGAATGTCCTGAACCTGCATCACGCGAGCGGCGATGTAATCCAAGCTTTCTTCGGTGTAAGGCAGCGGCAGCAGATCATGTAACTGATGGGCATTGCCACGGCTCCAGCACAAATGATCGGAGATCCATACCGGCTTGACCCGTTCGGCCAATTGCTTGAGTTGGTTGAGATAGTCAGGGTCGAGGGCATGCGGCCCGCCGATGGACAGGGATACGCCGTGCATCACCAGCGGATAGCGCTCGGCGATAGCGTCGAGGTAATACAGGGCCTTACCGCCCTGCACCATGAAATTTTCCGAAACCACTTCAAACCAGTCGACATCCGGCGACTGCTCAAGGATCTGCTGGTAGTAAGTGCTACGTAAACCCAAGCCGTAGCCCAGGAAGGGAGGGGAAACAGACATGGGGCGAACTCCTGATAAAAAGTGGCCGCAGTGGCGCCAACCACTGCGGCAACACTTGCCGGTCAGTTATTCGCCGACCTTGCCACCGGCTTTTTCACACGCCGCCTGAGTCATTGCCTTAAAGCCCTGGCCTTTACAGGCACCCATGCCTTTGCAGGCGTGGTCTTTGGTTTTGCAGTCGTTCTGGCCTTTGCAGCCGTTCACGCCGTAGCAGTGAACGTTGGCATCGGCGGCCATCGCGTTGGAGGCAACACCGGCGAACATTGTGGCGGCGGCCAAAGCGAGAGCGGCACCAGCAGCAGCGGTCTTGATGGTCATTTTTCTTATCCTCGGTAATCGTCAGGGGTGTCGGCTGGAAGGTTGTTCAGTCCCGACATAGCACTAGAGAGAGCGCCCCCGACGGCGTTACAGAGGATCGAAAAATAATTTCAAAGGTCTTTCTGGAGCTTGAGCAACGGCTCCTGAAAGCGCAGCAAACGCCCGGCATTACCGAGGACCAGCAGCGTGCTGAGGTTGTGCAGCAGCGCGGCAATCATCGCCCCGGCGGCACCCAGCCAGCCGAATGCAGCGAACACGACGATGGCCAGCGTCCAACCCAGACCGATGATCACGTTGACCTGCAACGTCCGGCGGCACTGGCGGCTGAGGCGCACGCAGGTGCCGAGTCGGCGCAGGTCGCTGCCGATCAAGACAATATCCGCCGAGGCCAGCGCGATGTCGGCGCCACCCGCGCCCATTGCCACACCGACCACGCCTGCCTTGAGCGCGAGGGAGTCATTGATGCCGTCACCGACCACCATCGGCCGGAAACCATTGTCGATTTCCTTGAGCACGCGATTGAGTTTGTCCTCGGGCAAGGCCTGGGCTTGGACCTCATGCAAACCGACCTCCTTGGCGAGCGACTGGGCCACGCTTTGACGATCGCCGGTCAGCAGCAATTGCCGTCCGAGCCCCAATTCACGCAATTCGTCGAGGGCGAAACGGGCCTCCGGTTTAACCGTGTCGGCGAGCAACAGCCAAGCGAGGAATTCCCCGTTCAATGCCAGCCCGGCGATGGGGCCATCGTGATCGGGGACCGTTGTCGTGGTGATGCCCAGTTGCGCGAACAATTCTGGCCGACCGAGCGCCGCTTCGCCCTGCCCGGTCATGGCGACTACACCAAGGCCCTGACGCTCGTGAATATCACTCAGCGTTAGACATTGATCCTGACTGACCAACCCGGCGAGCGCACGGCTGACCGGGTGACTGCTCGCCGCGCCGAGGCTGGCGGCAAGCGCCAGGACCACAGACGACTCTGCTTGCGGGCTGTTGATCGACTGCAAGCGTAATGTGCCGTAAGTCAGTGTCCCGGTTTTATCGACGACCAGCGATGTCAGGTCAGCCAGTTCTTCGAGGAACGCCGAACTGCGAATCAAAATCCCGTGACGCGCTGCCACCGCGACACCGGCAATCGCCGTCGCCGGAGCGGACAACACCAACGCGCACGGACACGCTGCCACCAACACCGCAAGCATCGCTTGCGCATCGTTGGTGACGAACCAGGTCACCGCTGCCAGCAACAACACCAGCACCATATAGCTGCCGGCGTAACGTTCGAGCAAACGGGTGATCGGTGGCTTCGAGCGCTCGGCGTTCTGCATCAGCGCGATGACTTTGCCGAGGGTCGACTCGTCGCCAGTGCGGGTCACTTCAATGCGCAGCAGGCCATCGAGATTGATCGCGCCGCCGAACACCGTCATGCCGACAGCCGCCTCGACGGGCACTGATTCGCCGGTAATCGAAGCCGTATCCAGACTGGCCTGGCCGGACAAAACCCGACCGTCCGCCGGCACCCGATCACCGGCGCGCACCTCAACGGTGTCGCCGGATTTCAGCGCGCCGTTGTCCACTTCGATGATCGAACCATCCGCCAGAAGCTTGCGTGCGTGACTGCGCGTCAGTTGGCCAAGCGCATGAATCGCTTCCTGCGAACCGATCACGCTGCGCTCCTCCAGCACATGGCCGAAGATCATGATGATCGGCAGCAGCGCCGCCGTCAGCAGATCGCCGGTGGCCCATGCACCGAGCATGGCCAGGGCAATCAGTTGATCGGTGATGCCGTGCAAGCTTGGATAGCGCAGGCTGTACCACGCCGAACGCATCACCGGGACGGCGACTAATAAAGAAGCAAAACCAAGCAACAACTGACTGACGCCGGTTTGCTCCGGCGACAGCCAACGCCAGATCAAACCCAGCCCCAGAAGACCCAACGCCAGCATCGCCAATGTCAGTTGGCGTGCGGCGCGGCGTTGTTCGGCCGAGGACAACAGGCTCGGTGCAGCGGTCGTCGCAGTCATTTACTGGCTCCCTGAATGATCAGACGGGAATCGTCTTTCGGGTCGACCGTGGTGACCGATCCGGCCTGACCGAGAATCTTCGGCATGCGCTCGCGGTACAGGCGCAGAAGCATTTGCGGGTCGGTGCTGCTGGCCAGACTCGACACCGTGGCAGTGTCAGCCGTGGCTTTGGCCAAGCGTTCACCGGCCTGCGCGTGAGCGAGTTGTAGCGCCCGATCGGCTTGTTCGTTGGAGGTCTGGGTGAGCTTTTCGGCATCGGTACGTGCGTTGGCCACAGCTTTGTCGGCTTGCTGACTGGCCGTCAGCACCGCGTTGAATGCACTGACCGCCGGATCCGGCAGACTCGACTGCACATCGACCCGCGCCACTTCGATCCCGATACCCTGCCCGCTCGCCTTCAACTCGGCCAGACGTTTATTGATGCCTTGGACCAAATCACCGCGCAATCGCTCACGTCGTTCGGCAGCCTGATTGTCAGCGCCGATCAATTCCGGACGCGCGACCAGAATGGTGTCCAGATCCCTGGCGGCAGTCAGTGCCACGGCACTGCGAGTGACCAATCGATCCAGCGCCGGCAACACATGATCGGCCTGCAAGACAAAGTCGTAAGGGTCGGTGACTTTGTAGAACACCCGCACATCCAGCTGCACCACGCCGGCGTCACCGGTCAATAAATAACCAGAGCCGGCCAGAGCATCGCTGAGTGGTGTAGCGAAGGAAGCGACTCGATCAGCCTTGAGTGCCTCATCGCTGCGCAACAGGTTTTCCACCCGACGCTCGATCACCCGATCCGCGGCCGGCAACAAAACCACCTGTTCGAATGGCTGCGGCCAAGCCAACAACAGCCCCGCGTTCTGCACGCGATCCAGTGCACCAAAGTGCAAAACCACCGCACGATTCTGCGGATCGATCTGTCGCACATTGGAAAACGCCCAAGCCAATGCGGCCAACACCGTCACCGCATACAGGGCGAGAAATGCCAAACGACCAGCCTGAATCCACGGGCTGTTCAGCGAATGTGTTCCACGTGGAACTTCTTCACTCATGGCTGCGATCCGGATTTACTGTCGAGTGTTGGTGGGCCATCGACCAGCACGCGAAATGGCGCCGCGTCAGTGCGCAAGATCAGTTTGGTGTCTGGCGTAACGATGGTGCCAAGGGTGTCCAGCGAGCGCAGCAAGTTGTACAGCTGCGGCGAACTGGCGTACGCACGGCCGTAAATCTGCGCGGCTTCAACGCGAGATTGTGCTTCGATTTCTGCAGCTTTCACGGTGGCGTCGGCCTGCACAATTCGCGCATCGCGTTCGGCAGCAGAGCGGATTTGCGCAGCCTCACGCTTGCCGATCGCGGTACGTTCGGTAGCGATTGTTTCACGCTCGGCGCGCATGCGATCGACAGTTGCGGTAAGGGTCACAGAAGGCAAAGTCAAACGCTCGATGCCGACTTGCACAACGCGCACGCCATAGGTGGCGAGCAATTGCTGATCGATCTGCTGACGCAACTGCGCTTCGAATTCAGCGATATGCACCTGACTGGCATCAGTGTTCACCAGGTTCGCCAGATCGAAACTGCTGGCTGTGGTTTCCAGCGCCGAGCCCACGAAGGTGCGAATCTGCCGCGCCGCCTCATCCGGCTGGTTCTGTACCGCGCGCATGAAGCGCTGCACATTGTCCGGATCACCCTGCACCTGCCACGCCACGTAGGCCTGCACGATGATGCGCAAACCGTCGCGGGTACCAACATCCTGCAAGCCGCTGGAGGTGGTGCGCAAACGCAGATCCACCGGGATCGCCGCTTCGAACGGCGCCGGCCAACGCCAGCTCAAACCCGGATCAAGCAGCACCCGCGATGGATTGCCGAAGCGGGTAATCACCGTGGCTTCACCCGAGCGCACTTGCACCAGGCTCGCTGCTGCGATGGCGAACGCAACCAGCAACACCGCCCAGCTCATGCGTCGCCACGGGAAAGGCCCCGCCTCTTCCGGCGCACCGTGGTGATGGTGATGATGTCCGTGATGATGGTGATGTCCACCGTGGCCATGATCGTGGCCGCTGTGATCATGCGGTTCGTGAGTGTGCGACTGGCTCAATGGGCGACTCCTGGTTGAGCGGTGTTGCGCGCGGGCGACGGGTCAGCCGGCAGCGTGAAAGTACGCAGATCGATGGTCGGCGGATTGCTGCTGCCACCCAGACGATGGTCGATTACCAGCAATTTGGCTTTACTCAGGCCTTGGCTGAGCTGACCGAGATATTGCTCAAGCACGAAAGCCTGACCAGCACTGGCATAGGCTTTTTGTTCGGCGCTGAATTTCAGATCCGCCGCCTGCGCCGTAGCACGGGTTTCGCGCGCGTTGGCGCTGGCCTGATCGCGAGCGAGGCTGGCCTGCAATTGCGCCTGATTGCTCGCTTCGGCCGCAGCGCCACGCTCGCGGGAGATCAACGCCTGCGCGCCGATCTGCGCCGCTTGCACGCTGTGGTAGGCATTGGCGGCACCGGCCGGCGGGTGAATGGCTTCGACGACTGTGGCGAGAATCTCCACGCCGCTGTTGAGTTGCTGCAGATCACTTTGCACCGCGCGACCGATCTCCTCGCCCAGTCCGACCCGATCTTCACCGAGCAAACCGTCGAGTGTGCGCGAGGCAAAGTCATGCACCAGAATCCGGCTGGCCGTGCTGCGAATCAGCGTCGGCACATCGGCACTGTTGTAGGTCGCGGCCAGCGCCGCCTGATCAGTCAGGCCTATGCGATAAACGAAGCGCACGTCCATGTTGACGATCTGAAAGCTCTGTTGAGCGCCACGGCTGCTGGCGATGACTTGCGACTTGTCATTGACGTGGCTGGCGTCCCACAAGCGGTTGGCTGTCATCGGCGCAGGGCCTTCGGCAGGATCGGCTTGCAGCGGCGCCGGATTCTCGCCAACGCTGGTGGCCAATTCGTGCACCACACCGTTCTCGACGATCAGCACGCGCCCCAGCGGCCACGGCAAACCCGTGTGCAATCCTGGGCCGAACACCTGCACCGGTTTGCCGAAGCGCTCATAGATGCCACGGCCCTGCAGCGGGATTTCATGAATGCCGGTGAGCAGCCAACCCACCGCTGCGACGAGCGCCAGCACTGGCAGAAACGCTCGGCGCATGAAACTGAACGCCCAGATCTGGCGCAGATCGATGCCAAAACGGTTGTGCAATTCGTGCTGCAACGCGAGAAAAGGCTGGGGTGGCCAACGCAGCATGTCGGTAACAAAACTGCGCGCCAGCAACCTTGGCTCAAGCTGTTCGCGACGTGGGCTAAAAACTGAAAGAACGGCGCGCAATAGCCACTCGATCGCGACCAATCCTGACAAGATACCTATCAGTACAGACACGCGAACTGGCCACACGGCATTCTCGCCAGCGAACAACAAACACAGCGCGCCGAGCACCAGAGTGATGATCGCCACGCGCGTCAGTTGCGCCAATGAACCTGCTTCCGGCCATTGCGCAGGATTCTCCTGAGCCAGTTGTCGCTCAAGCACCAACAAGCCGAACGCCAGCAGTAATGACAGCGCTGCGCCCACAGTGGCGGACAATCCAACGGCTGCGGCGGGCAGCGCCAGGTTCCACACCTGTTCGATACTCAGCGCCACCAGCAACGCCCAGCCAGCCAACCACAGCGTCGCAGCACCGATCAGGCCAAGTGCATGCAAACCCCGCTGGCTGAGGCGATCCAGCATGCGCTCGTACCACCCTTGCGGCGCAGAGCGTTCATCTTCGGCAATCGGCGTCAGCACAACAGGATTGATCACCCGCGCGCGCCATTGCGTCACCCACCACGCAGATTGCATCCCGGCGACCAACACCAGCAGCGCCGCGCTCTGATTGACCAGCAGCGGCAGCCACAATGACTGCGGTGCAAACAGCCCGACGAAAAACGCCAACACCCAGCCCGCCCCGGCCAATCCACCGAGGGCAAACGCCCAACGCCGCAGTCGCCTGCCCTGCGTGGCCGCCTGCTGAAAACGCGGCAGTCCGGTCACTTGCGTGCCATCCACCTCCAGATCAACTTGCATATCACCCCAATATCATTGGCTCACGGTTCATATCGTTACGATATAACGAAAAGCGTGAAATATTCGTACACAATTACGCGTATTCAAAGACGCCCAACCTGTCGCTTGCCTGAAGCCTTGACCGAAAAGCCTCGAAACGCACATATTACGTTCGTAATTTTTATTCAGAACTACTTTTAGCGATCCGCATCCATCCAACAGGAGCAAGCGCATGAGCAACTATGACGTAGTGATTCTGGGCGGCGGCCCCGGGGGTTATAACGCAGCGATCCGCGCCGGCCAGTTGGGCCTCAAGGCCGCTTGCGTGGAAGGTCGTGCGACGCTGGGCGGCACTTGCCTGAACGTCGGTTGCATGCCGTCCAAAGCCCTGTTGCATGCCTCGGAGCTGTACGAAGCGGCGATAGGTGCGGAATTCGCCAACCTCGGCATCGAGGTCAAACCGACGTTGAATCTCGCGCAGATGATGAAACAGAAAGACGAGAGCGTGGCGGGCCTGACCAAAGGCATCGAGTTTCTCTTTCGCAAAAACAAAGTCGAGTGGATCAAGGGCTGGGGCCACATCGACGGCCCGGGCAAAGTCACCGTGACCGACGCTCAAGGCAATAAAGTCGAGCTGACCGCCAAGGACATCATCATCGCCACCGGCTCCGAGCCCACTCCCCTGCCCGGCGTCGAGATCGATAACAAACGCATCCTCGACTCAACCGGCGCGCTGTCTCTGAGTGAGGTGCCCAAGCATTTGGTGGTGATTGGTGCCGGGGTGATCGGCCTGGAACTGGGTTCAGTCTGGCGACGCTTGGGCGCGCAGGTCACCGTGGTCGAATACCTCGATCGCATCTGCCCCGGCGTCGATGGCGAGGCCGGCAAAACCCTGCAACGCTCACTGAGCAAACAGGGCATCGCGTTCAAGCTGAGTTCGAAAGTCACCAGCGCCACCTCTTCCGCCAATGGCGTGCAACTCAGCGTCGAGCCGGCCGCTGGCGGTACGGCCGAGTTGCTTGAAGCCGATTACGTGCTGGTCGCTATCGGTCGTCGTCCGTATACCCAAGGCCTCGGACTGGAGAACGTCGGCCTGAGCACTGACAAGCGCGGCATGCTCGCCAACAAACAGCACCGCACCGAAGCCGCCGGGGTCTGGGTGATCGGCGACGTGACCTCCGGGCCAATGCTCGCGCACAAGGCTGAAGATGAAGCGATGGCGTGTGTCGAGCAGATCCATGGCAAGGCTGGCGAGGTCAATTACGACCTGATCCCCAACGTGATCTATACCAGACCGGAACTGGCCAGCGTCGGCAAGACTGAAGAACAACTCAAGGCCGAGGGCCGTGCCTATAAGGTCGGCAAGTTTCCCTTCACCGCCAACAGCCGGGCGAAGATCAACCATGAGACCGAGGGTTTCGCCAAAGTCCTCGCGGATGAACGCACCGATGAAGTCCTCGGCGTGCACCTGGTCGGCCCGAGCGTCAGTGAAATGATTGGCGAGTTTTGTGTGGCGATGGAGTTCAGTGCCTCGGCGGAAGACATTGCGTTGACGTGCCATCCGCATCCAACGCGGTCAGAGGCGTTGCGTCAGGCGGCGATGAATGTCGAGGGGCTGGCGACGCAGATGTAGGGTTCTGAAATCCAGGTGGCTGAAACACCGCTTTCGCGAGCAGGCTCGCTCCCACAATTGACCGTGTACCTTCTGAAGGACTGCGCTCGAATGTGGGAGCGAGCTGCTCGCGAATGGGGGCCCACCCGTTCTTAAGCGGGAAGATGCCCCAGCGGCAACGCGCCCGGCGTCTTCACCGTGTGAATGGCAAAGTTGCTGCGAATGTCGCTCACCCCCGGCAGCTTCAACAGGCAACCACTGAGAAAGCGGTCATACGCGCGTAAATCCGGCACCACCACTTGCAGCAAAAAGTCCGATTCCCCCGACACCAGAAACGCGGAAATCACTTCCGGCAACGCTGTCACCGCGCGGTAGAACGCCTCGGCCTGCTCATCGTTGTGGCGCTCGACCTTGACCCCGACAAACACCGTCAGCCCCAGCCCGACTTCATCGCGATCAAGATTGGCCTGATAACCGCGAATCACCCCGGCCTCCTCGAGCATCCGCACCCGGCGCAGACACGGTGAGGCCGACAGGCCTATTTCATCCGACAGCTCGACATTGCTCAGGCGTCCGTTGCGTTGCAGCGCCGCGAGAATCTTGCGATCGAAGGCGTCGAGTTTCATGTTTGGCAGATCCCGATAGTCATGCAATGGAAAACCAGCAGATTATGCCAATCAAGAAGGTTTTTGAAGCTGACTTCGCAAGCACCTGCCCCACCCTTCAGCTCTAGACTTGGCGCACCGAATCGACAACGAAAGGGCGGCAACATGGCGAGTCTCTGGCTGTTTTTCCTGGCATTGGCGGTGATCTATCTGTTACCCGGCCCGGACATGATCCTGCTTCTGCAAACCGGTGCGCGACAGGGACGCGGCGCGGCACTGGCCACCGCTATCGGCTTGGGCGTTGCTCGCGGTTGCCACGTGGCGCTGGCGGCGTTGGGGCTGGCCGCGCTGTTCAAGGCTGAACCGTGGACATTCGAGGTCGTGCGTTTGGCGGGGGCGGCGTATCTGTTGTGGATCGGCATTCAATGCCTGCGCAGCACTCTGCTGCCGAGCCTGAATGCGGGTGAGGCTGGTGACGTACACGGGCAATGGCGCGAAGCCGTTCGACGCGGTTTGCTGACCAACCTGCTCAACCCAAAAGCGCTGCTGTTCTGCTCGGTGCTGCTGCCGCAGTTCATCGTCAATGACGGCGCACCGGTATTGAGCCAGTTCGCCGTGCTCGGCATGTTGCTGGTCGGCGTCGGTCTGCTGTTCGACAGCGCCTACGCCCTCACCGGCGCCGCATTGGGTCGTTGGCTGCAACACAGTCCAACCGCCCAACGCGTACAACAATGGCTGTTCGGCAGCCTGCTGATCGGTTTCGCCATACGCCTGACCTTCGTCCAGCAGGCTTAGCTTTTGCGGACCTTGCGCTGGCGACGGGTGATCAGCAGCAATGCCGCAGCGCTGACCAGCACAACCACGCCGATCTGCACCGGCCACTTGTACGGCCGCAGCGATGAACGCACGGCATCCGTGACCTGAGTGACGTAACGCTTGTCAGCGTTTTCGAAATCCGGGTACGGGCACTGATTGCCGAAGTCGACCGCCCACGGGACGAACGGACCTTCCTTGATGTAACGCTGATACAGCGCGCTCTGATCTTCCAGGCTGCTGTTCCAGCCGGCCGCGTTGCACAGCACGGCGGCGAATGCCTGACTGGTGTGCGGCAGGTTGTCAGCGGCGCGCCCGGCCAGTTCGGTGGCGACGAAACGGTAGTGATAGCGCTGATCCGGTTTCGCTTCGCTGGCGGCCTGACGTTGCACCTCGGCCTCGCTCACCAGCGGGCCGACTTTCAGCTCCGTGCTTTCCAGACTGTAGTTGCCACCGAACGTGGCGTAGTCCGGCGCCATCTCATAACCGAGAATATCCATGCCCCATTCACGCGCTGTCCACGCGGCGTTATACAGCGCACTGGCGCGCTTGGTCGGCCACCACGACGCATCGGCCTTCAGCCGTTGTTCGCCGTAGAGGCGAGCCTTGTTTTGCAGGTCGGGATTGTCGAAATAAGCGACCGCGTCGGCGTAATGCCCTTCGCGCAGCAAACGCCGGCCGAGCAGGTTGCGCAGGCTGGCGGCGACCGGCAGCGGCACGTAGTTATCACGCTGCTGTTGAGTCAGCGCGGGCGGAGCCGGGACGTTATCGTCGACGTACTTTTTCAGCTCATCGACGGTCAGTACGCGCTCGGCCACGGTCGCGGCATCGAACCAATAGACACTGTTGCTGCGATACAACTGCACGAAAGCCTGCAGGTACTCGCCACGTTGCAACGCGAGAATCGCGCTTTCGCCCTCGACCCGGCATTTCGGCTGAACCGCTTCAAACGCCCAGTCCGGCGTACGGCGATAACCCCAGTCTTCGCTCTGCGGGAAGGCTTGCGCGGCTTTCGAATAGGCTGCGGCTGCGGCGTTTTTGTCACCGTCACGCACCGCCAGTTTGGCCCGCAGCCACCACGCCAGGCCGCCGTCGCCGGCGTTCTCGAGAAAGGCCTTGGCACCGGCGTAATCACCCTGTTGATAACTCATCGCCGCCAGACGATCCGCGTTTTCGAGGCTGCCGCGGGTACTGTTTTGCAGCAGTTTCACCAGTTTTTTCTCGTTCGGCGGCTCATCGCCAAACGACCAGCCTTGACGGCTCACCAGCGATGCCGTGACCAGTTGCTGTACGGCTTTGTGCTGCAGCAAATCGGCGAGTTCGGCCTCGGGCAACTCCGCCAGTTCATTCATCAATTGCTTGAGCGAGGTGTAACCCACGGCCGAGCCGTGCAGGTTCTGTGCTTCATACAATTCGATGGCGCCGTTCCAGTCGCCCGCCGAGCGTAACACTCGCGCCTCTTCACCGAGGCTGGCAACACCCAACTCCAGCGGATCGCTGAAACCGTCGATGCTCAGTTGCCGGGCTTGGCGGAACGTATCACGCGATTGCTCCAGCGCCTCGACCGCATCCCCGCCTTCGCGGCTCATGGCAAACCAGGTACGGCCCAGCGAATACGCCGCCCACGTGCTGCGCAACGGACGCTGATCTGCCGGCAGCGCCAGCAGCTTGTTGAAATTCTCGACGGCGAGTTGATGATCGCCTGTGGCAAATGCCACCGCACCAGCCACGTACAAGCGGATTTCCGCCGGCAGGCTGGCGCCCTGCGCCTCGACCTGCCGCGCATCGCTCAGACCGCGCAGTTGTTTGATCAACGCTTGCTGCTCAACGCTCAGTCCGGCCTGTTCAGCCTTTTCCCGAGCCTCGGCCGCCGCGTTTTCCTCGCCGTACATATCGTTGGGATTGTGCGTCGCCGCAGTGACATTCTTCAGCCCGGCGATGGTTTTGCCGAGGCGGCTGAGTTCGAAGTTGAAGTTGCCCTCAGGCAGATCCGCGAGGGTCTGCCCACGATTGTCGAGCAGGCGCATGGGGAAATCCGGCCCGCAGGCGAACGCCGAACCCAGCGGCAGGCAGAGGCTCAGGCAGAGCAGATGGCGGGGCCAGTTACGGGTCAACATGCGAACCTCCTTGATCAATATTGGCGCAACGCGCCCAACCGATGACGCGCTGCCCACCCGCCGGCAAGCGGCCGTCGCGCAGGCGGGTGAAGGTAAGCAGATCCGGGCTTTGTTGCAACGAGTAACCGGCGAGCGCATCGGCGCCTTCACAGTTTTTCGCCTTGAGAATGATCCGCGCAGGCCAGGCACTGTCGAGGTTGCCGGGATTGTCGAGTTTGATGTCGTAGAGGCCGTCGAACTCGCTCAGCGTCACGCCGAGCTGACTGTTCAGTTGATCACCCCGTGCGACCGCCGCAAGGGTGGTCAGACTCCAGGCGCGGCGGTCAGTGGCCAGCGGCAGGCGGAACCAGATCAGACCGGCCAGATGCGCCGGTGGGTCTTCGCGCAAGGCCTTGCCAAGTTGGCGCAATTGCTGCGGATCTGCGAGCAATTCCTGGCGCTCACCGCCCCGCTCAAGTTGTACTTCGCTTTCCACCACCGGCGCCCCGCCATCATCCGGCAACAGCGCCACACCGTAAGCCGGCAGCGCGAGAAAAAAAGGTTTGTCGGTAATCCGCGCCCAGGCCTTGGCCCACTTCAACGCCTGATCAGGATCGAACAGACCCCGACGCGGATCGCTGACGGCGTGGACTTGCAGCACGCTGCTGTCGACGGTTTGCAGGAGTGTCGGCAATTGCGCACTGTCGAGCCAGGCCGGAAGTGCCGTGATGCTCAAAGGCAGAGACGTCGGCAATGCCGAGCGCAAATGTTCGAGGAATTCAGCGTAGGCCGGCAAACGTGCGTTACCGGCATCGTGATCAATCTCGATGCCGCTCAATACAAGACCTTGCGCCTGCCAATCGGCAAGCACCTGCAGAATCTGCGTGGTGAGCTGATCCTGATCCAGCGCCTTCAACTGCCCATCGAGACGAATCACTGCGATCAAAGGACGGCCGTCGGCTATCAATAACGGCGCATCGATCCGCGCCCGGCTCCATCCGGCATTTGGAAAGGCTTGCAGCGCCAGCACGCGCAGCGTCGAGAAATCCTGGCGACTGTCACGCAGCGCTACCGCGTGGGCCGGCGTCCACTGGCGTTGCCAGATGTAGAGTTGTTGGTCGAGAGGGCGCGCGTCGTGTTGCTCGCAACCCGCGATAACGATGCCCAAAAACAGACCCACAATAAACCGCATACCTTCCAGCCCCCTGACACCACAAGGCTGCAAGGTTACACAAAACCCCTGTAGGAGCTGTCGAGTAAAACGAGGCTGCGATCTTTTGATCTTGTTTTTCAGGATCAAAATCAAAAGATCGCAGCGTGCCGCAGCTCCTACACGGGTGCGGCGGGTTTGCGGGCAATGATGACTTGGCTTTTCGCAACCACCGCGTCCAGCGCCTGTTTGATCTGCGCACCACGCGGCGAGTCCAGCACGGCTTGCCAGGTCTCGGCCCAGTGATTGAGCAGCGGATGATCCGGGTTGCTGAAATCGACCTTGGCTTCCCAGAACAACAGCATCCACATCGACCAGTAAAAGCCGTACTGGCTATGGCTGACGATCTCCAGCCCGGCCTCGCTGACCAGTGCCTTGAACTGCTCTTCGCTGATGATGCGAATGTGATTGGGCTTCTGGAAGTACTGGGGCGCGGCGATGTCTTTTTGCAGGTCTTCAGAACTCGGGTGCGGCACGCTCAGCAGGTACAAGGCGCCCGGTTTGCCGACACGCACCAGTTCGGCGAGGAACTGCGCCGGATCGTCGACATGCTCGATGACTTCGGTGGAGACCACGCGCGTTGCAGTGCCGTCGGCGATCGGCAACGGATTGCAATCGGTGACGTGACATTCGATGTCCCGTGCCGGCGTATCGCTCAGGCGCTGACGAGTCGCTTCGACCTTGGCCCCGTCGATGTCGGCGATGATGATCTTCGCCCCGCGCATGCCGCAAAAATGCACGTTGCCGCCATCACCGCAGCCGACATCAAGCAGCGTGTCCTCGGCAGACACCACGAAACCTTTGAACAGCTCGTTGGTTTCCTGGTTGAACCAGCCACTGAGCTTGGCATCGTACAAGCCGAGCATGTACGGATCGACCTTGCTGGCGACCGTCTCCACTGCCTGCGCGGGGACCGGTGCCGGCGTCGCCGCCGTGAGTTTCTTCAGTAGGCTCAGCATGAGGTGGCTCCAGAGGACGGGACGGTGGATCGGGACGTACCGAGGCGGCGCACGAGCGCGGCACCACGGTTGCGCATGGGCATTTCGACCCAGCGGTAATTGAGTTCGCTGAGCAACACGATCAGGCCGAAAGCGATCAGCAGCGTCAGCACCGGGTGGCCGGCAGGGCTGGGCAGACCGGCGCTCTGCAAGCGAAAGATCAGTTCACGCACCAATTGATAAGCGGGTATGTGAATCAGGTAGATGCCATAGGACCGGCTACCGATCCACCCCAGCAGCCGCTGCATCGCGCCAGCGGGCATCAGGTAATTGCGGTTGTACGATGCGATCCACACCAGTATTGCGCTCAGTACGGCAATTGAACCGATACGGTACCAGGCGAACGTGAAGCGATCGGTGGCCATGAAACTCAACAGCGCGCCGATCAGCATCAATGCCGAAATTCCGACCCATGGCCGAGCGAGAAAATTCGGCCGCCAACGTTGATAACTTGGCTGCGCACTCCACATTGCCAGCAATACACCGAGGGCCAGCGCATCAGTACGCACCACCATCAACAACGGCGTGCGCAGGGTGAAAATCTGCACCGCGACCAGCGCCAGCAACGCCCAGACCAGATGTTTGCGACAGAGCAGAATCAGCAGCGGGAACAGCAGGTAGAACTGCTCCTCCAGCGACAGGCTCCAGTAGACGAAACTGCTGCCGTACTCGTAGCGAAAGAAGCTGTCGGCAAACCGGAAGTTGGCGTACTGCAACACCCCGGCCAACGTTGCTTGCAGGTTGGCCGACAACGTACCGAACGCCCCCGAACGATTGAGAAACACGCACGCCAGCAACATCAGCGCCAGCCATAACCAGGCCGACGGCAGTAACCGGAAAACCCGGCGAAGCCAGAAATTGCGCGTCTGCTGCCAATACTCCTGGCGGGTTGTACAGCCTTGCAGCGCCGGGATCAGGCTTCGGGCAATAACAAAACCGGAGATGGCGAAAAACAGATCAACGCCCCACCACGGCTGCGCCCAGGCATGAATCTTTTCCAGCGACGGCACGACATCGGTAAACAGACTGCCCTGCAAGTGATGGAACAACACGCCCAATACGGCAATTGCGCGCAGCACTTCAATGTCCATGATCCGCTTGCTGCTCATGGTGCCTCCCCCACACCCGATGGCTTGCGGGCGATGATCACCTGGCTCTTGGGCATGAAGCGGTCAAGCGTCTGCTTGATCGCCAGCCCGCCCGGCTGAGCGAGCAGGTCCTGCCAGGTCTTGGCCCAGTTCTCCATCAACGGCATGAAGGGCTCCTGAATCCGGTCACGCACCGCACCGCCCGGATCACGCCCTGCAGCCCGTTCGCCGGCCCAGAAAAAAATCATGCCCATCACCCAGAAGAATCCGCTGGCCTGGCGATGTTCGATCACCAGGCCAGCCTCTTCTACCAGCGCAGCGAAGCGCTCCGGGGTGAAAATCTGCACATGATTGGGAGACTGATAGTAACTGTCCGGGGCGATGCCTTTTTGCAAGTGTTCGCCCACCGGTGCCGGCACGCTGAACAGATACTGTGCACCTGGGCGCCCCATGCGCACCAGTTCGGCCATGAACGGTTGGGGCTGATCGATGTGCTCCAGCACCTCCATGCACACCACTTTACTGGCGCAGCCGTCAGCCAGTGGTAACGGCAGGCTATTGCTGACCAGCCCAAGATGGGCTTTGTCGCTTTGTGCTTCGACCTGCCGTGCGAGCTCACGCACCTTGGCGTGTTCGCTGTCGGTAAAAATCACCGAAGCGCCCTGACGCACGGCAAACAGTGTCGCCACGCCTTCGCCACAACCGACATCCAGCAACGTATCGTCAGCGCTGATCGCAAAGCCCTTGAGCAACTCGCCGCTGTCATTCAAGAACCAACCGTCGAGCACGGCGTCATGTAAACCGACGTCGCGAGGCGACACCTTGGCCAACGGTGCCGACAGCAGTTGCGCGGCACGCGCCGGACGCCATCGTGCGAGCAGACGACGGATCATGCGACCGTAACTGGCGCAGGCAACGTTCCGCGGGCTTGCAGTGGCTGCGCAAAAAAATCGCGCAATCTCTGCTCGGTGCTGGCCTGGCTACAGAATCGCTGCAGGCTGCGAATCGCCTCGGCGGACATCCCGGCGTAACGCTGCTCATCGGTTTTTGCCACGTCATAACTGGCGCGATACGCCAGACACAGCGAATCCCAGTCGGTGATGTAACGCATCGTGCGATAGGCCGCACGCGGGTCATGCGGCCAGGCGGTGAGCTCTTCGGTGAAGTCGACGATAAATGCATTATCGCTGCTCACATAATCGGCCATCGCGGTGTTCAACGGCGCAATCGCCGGTTTGCCGCAGGACATGAACTCCATCAACGGCAGGCACTGTCCTTCACCGTAAGAACTGTTGACCACGTAGCTGGTGGCCTGCACCAGTGCTTCGTAATCGGCATCCGCCAGATAGCCATGGATCAGCACGATCCGGCACTGATACGACTGGTTCTTGTACAAGTGATGCAGCATGTCGGTCAGCGCATCGGCGATGTCATGGTGGGTCAGTTTGAGCACCAGGGTCACATCGCTGATGTCGCGAAACGTCGTGCAGAACGCGCTGACCATATCCTGCCAATTCTTGCGGCCGTCGTAAGGGTTGAACACCGAGGTGTAGACCACGCCTTCGAGCTGCAATTGGCAATCCTCTGGCGGTCCTGCGAAGGACATCGGCGTGCCTTCGCGCAATCGCGGTGGGCCATACGGCCGCAAGTCCGTGCGACGACTGTCGATCAGCAATCCACGCAGGTTCAGCGTCACAAGGTCAACCACCGGACGCTTGGCCAATT
Source organism: Pseudomonas sp. IT-232MI5 (assembly GCF_949767845.1). Lineage (NCBI taxonomy): Bacteria > Pseudomonadati > Pseudomonadota > Gammaproteobacteria > Pseudomonadales > Pseudomonadaceae > Pseudomonas > Pseudomonas sp. IT-232MI5. The sequence continues at coordinate 174,456 of NZ_CATKQE010000044.1, read as the reverse complement.
GCTCGCCGCGAGCGGCAAAGCGATCCCACACCGGAGCCGGGATCGCGCAGATCGGATAGTCCGCCCCCATCACGTCGCGCACCGCGTTCACCGTGAATGTCGAATGCGTAATCGCCCGGCCACACGCCTGCAACACCACACGCCAATCGTGACGGGATTCGCCCTGCCAGCTTTCAGTCGGGATGGTGCTGAATTCCCAGGCGAACACCGGGATGGTCGGGCATGCGTAATGGATGGGCGTGCGATGCGGCGGCGAGAACGACAGGAAGACGCAATCCTCGCCCCGGCTCAAGCAGTCGAAATACAAACGATCCACTAACTCGTCAGGGTTGCTGACTTCAATCACCTGACCGATTCGTTCGAGAACGGGGCGAAACTCCTTGAGCACGAAGTAATAGCTGTACTCCGGCCGGCCGAGGTTCTGCTGGATATTGCTCTTGTTGGTTTCCGAATGAATGATGATCAGCATGAGGCCGCTCCGGTCTCGACCGCCAACGAAGTCATTTCGCTATTGGCCCTCAGACCGAAAAACGCCTCCGCGCGCTGCTGCACGGGCGTAAAACCGCAGTATTCACGCATCCGCTCAGCAGCGGCAGCGGCCATCGCCAGGTAAGCCTCTGGATGGTTCTTGGCCATGGCGTAGCTGTCCTCGTAGGCGGTTTTCAACGATCCCCAGTCGGGACGATGGCGCAGCGTGCGATAGAGAATGCGCGGATCCTCCGGCCAGATGGTCGGTTCGCGGCTGGACTTGACGATGAAAGCAACGCGTTCGTCGATGTAGTCACCCATCGCGGTGTGGTTCGGTGCAATCACCGGGCGGGCACACGACATGAACTCCATCAACGGCAGGCACAACCCTTCGCAGCGCGACGCATTGACGTAGAAACTCGCAGCGCCATACAGCCGGGCAAATTCCTCCTCTTCCAGATAGCCATGCATGACCACCACGCGACAGGCGAATGGCGACAGCTGCGAGAGCAACGTAATGAGATGAACGTAATAGCTCGACAGATCGTTTTGGGTGATTTTCAGCACCAGCGTCGCGTCGTCGACATCACGCATAGCCCAGCAGAACGCAGTGATCAGGTGATGCCAGTTCTTGCGCCCGTCCTCGGGGTTGAACACGCTGACGTAAACCACGCCGCTGACGTCGATCTGTACGTGCTGACTGGTGTCGGGGAGCGAAGCTTGCGGGTGCTCAGCCAACACCGGCATTTCACTCACGGCTGGAGCCGGCGTTATTGCCTCGACAATGGGATCAGGCAACTCGCGGTGTTCCTCGCGGACCGAGCCCGGCAGCAAATCACTGACGGCTTCGCGATACCACTGCAACAGGTTGTGCTTGAGCAGAAACAGCGGTCGATGTTCGGAGGCCACCGTGACAGCTCTGTAGCCCGCGATCAGGTAATGCTTGGTTATGAAAGCACGCCGGCGCAGGGTCAGTGCCGGAGGAGGTTCCGCGATCGGCTCCGGCACGGGCTCGATCACTTGCGGTGTTTGCAGTTCCGGCTCGCGGAGTATCGGTGCGATCAAGCCATCGGCCGACAGCCCCAGAGCACGGCTGTCGATGATGCAGCCCTTAATCTGCAGCGTGGTGCCGGGGTTTACCGGGACACTTGGACAATCTCGCCGCACCTGAGCGAAACGCTCCCACAGTGGCGTGGGCAATACCAGCACGGGGAAATCTTCACCCAGACTGCGACGGATGGCCTGCGCGGTGTGGGTGGACAACGTAATCACCCGGCCATGGCGGGCCAGTGTCTGGCGCCAGTCCTGGCGCACATCGTCGCCAGCGTATTCGGTGGGGATCGAGTCATATTCCCAGGCAATCACGCAGACCATCGGGCACTGCAGGCCGATCGGGGTTTTATGTGGCGGTGCAAACGAAAGAAACAGGCATTCCTGATCGGCCTGGCGCAATTGCAGATACAGCGGATCGACGTCGTCAGTCGACGTGACCACATGCACGCGACCAAGGCTTTCCAGCACCGGGCGATAAGCCTTGAGCACGAAGTAGTAGCTGTATTCGGGACGCCCGAGACTCTGGCTGATGGAGCGGTCGTTGACGTCCGAGTAAAGAATGAAATTCATGGCATCCCACGATGAAGCAGCCGTCCCGGCAACCTCATGCTATGACGACCCGGCGTTGGATCAAGCCGCAATAACGCAGCTAGTCCATCATCTTCAGGCACGTCTTCGTTCTTGTTTTAGTGGTCAGTTTCACCCTGGTTGCGCCACGCCCACGGTGGACCTGGGGGAATGGCGACGAGGGCCATTCTAAACACATCCATCAAGGATCCGGGAACCGCCCGACGAGAATAAATCGGACTAAGCTGACGAGAACTGACCGGTCACGGTTTGGCCTGTTGAAATTGCTGCGCAATTGGCACAGATTGATAACAAACAACTACAACAACTGACTTCGCCCGTCTCTCACCCGGTTTTTCCTCCGGTCTGACAGACCTCTCCTTAAAGCCTGTGAGAAAGTGGCGCAAGTTCAAGACCAAGGGGTCGCTGTTTGAAAAAGCGTCTGTTCGTCACGGGTCTCAGTGGATTCGTGGGACAACATATTCAATCGCGTCTGGCATTGCCTGATTCGCCGTGGGAGCTGCTGCCTGCCGCCTCGCCCTACGACCTCACGAATGCTGACAGCCTCCGTGATCTGTGGCCGCAGATGCCCGACGCGGTAATTCATCTGGCCGGGCAGACCTTCGTCCCGGAAGCGTTCCGTGATCCGGCGCGTACCTTCGACATCAATCTTTTCGGCACCCTCAATCTGCTGCAGGCGCTCAAGGCGCGGGGCTTTGCCGGCACCTTCCTCTACGTCAGCTCCGGCGATGTCTACGGTCAAGTCGACGAGAGCGATCTGCCGATCAGCGAGCAACAGTCGCCCTGCCCGCGCAATCCTTACGCGGTGAGCAAACTCTCGGCGGAGTTTCTCAGCCTGCAATGGGGCCTGAGTGAAGGCTGGCCGGTGTTGGTAGCGCGTCCGTTCAACCACATCGGCAGCGGCCAGAAAGAAAGCTTTGTCATCGCCAGTGCCGCCCGCCAGATAAGTCGCATCAAACAGGGCCTTCAAGCGCCGCAACTGGAGGTTGGCGACATCGATGTGACGCGAGATTTCCTCGATGTCGGCGATGTGATATCGGCCTACTTCGCGCTGCTGGAAAAAGGCACGTCAGGACAGGTCTACAACATCTGCTCGGGCCGCGAGCAAAGCATTCGCAGCCTGATCGAGCAGCTCGGCGATCTCGCCGAAGTCGACATGCAACTGGTTCAAGACCCTGCGCGCATGCGGCGTGCCGATCAGCGTCGCGTTTGTGGCAGCCATAACCGGCTGACCCAGACCACAGGATGGACGCCTGAAATCACAACACAACAATCCCTGCGGGCGATCCTGTCCGACTGGGAGACGCGAGTACGACAAGAATGACAAAAAGTGCATTGATCACAGGCATCACCGGCCAGGACGGCGCATATCTGGCCAAATTGTTGCTCGGCAAGGGCTACAAGGTTTACGGCCTCGTGGCACGGCGCAGCAGCGATTCGCGCTGGCGTCTGCGCGAGATGGGGGTCGAAGCCGACATCGTCTATCTGGACGGGGACATGGCCGATGCCTGTTCGGTACAGCGTGCAGTCATTCAATCGGCGCCGGACGAGGTCTATAACCTCGCCGCGCAGAGCTTTGTCGCCGCGTCGTGGAATCAACCGGTGACGACTGGCATCGTCGATGGTCTGGGCGTTACCCACCTGCTCGAAGCGATCCGCCAGTTCAGCCCGCATACCCGGTTTTATCAGGCATCGACCAGCGAAATGTTCGGTCTGATCCAGGCTGAACAGCAGGATGAAAACACGCCGTTCTACCCCCGCAGCCCGTACGGCGTGGCCAAACTGTATGGCCACTGGATCACCGTCAACTACCGCGAAAGTTTCAACCTGCACGCCAGCAGCGGCATCCTCTTCAACCACGAATCACCGCTGCGCGGCATCGAATTCGTGACGCGCAAAGTCACCGATGCCGCGGCGCGCATCAAACAGGGCAAACAGCACGAACTGGCCCTGGGCAACATCGACGCCAAGCGCGATTGGGGCTTTGCCGGTGACTACGTCGAAGCCATGTGGCTGATGCTGCAACAGGACAAACCCGACGATTTTGTTGTCGCCACTGGCGTCACCACCACGGTGCGTGAAATGTGCCGCATCGCCTTCGATCACGTCGGCCTCAACTACCGCGACTACGTGAAGATCGACCCGGCGTTTTTCCGCCCGGCCGAAGTTGAAGTGCTGCTCGGCAATCCAGCCAAGGCTCAGCGTGTGCTGGGCTGGAAGCCGAAAACCGACCTGGATACCTTGATCCGCATGATGATGGATGCGGACATGAAACGCGTCGCCAAGGAGTAGGCCATGCTGATTCCCGTGATTCTGTCCGGCGGTGCCGGCACTCGTTTGTGGCCGGTGTCCCGCGAGGGCCATCCCAAGCCGTTCATGACCCTGCCCGACGGCCAGTCGCTGCTGGGCAAGACCTACCAGCGTGCCGCCGCGTTGCTGGACGGTTGGGGCGACATTGTCACGGTGACTAACCGCGAGTACTACTTCCAGAGCAAGGATCACTATTGCGCCGCCCATGTCTCGCGTCATCGCGGGCATTTCCTGCTGGAGCCGACCGGCCGCAACACTGCCCCGGCCATCGCTGCTGCCGCGTTGTCGCTGCAAGCGCTGCACGGTGACGACGCGATCATGGTGGTGATGCCGGCCGACCATTTGATCGTCAATCAGGACGCGCTGAAAAGTGCCGTCGAACACGCGGTCAATCTGGCGAAGGACGGTTATCTGGTGACCTTCGGTGTGACGCCGACCGCCCCGGAAACCGGCTTCGGCTACATCGAGACTGGCGCGCCACTCGACGCCAGAGGCGCTGCGAAAGTGCAGCGTTTCGTCGAGAAACCCGACCTGCAAACCGCCACGCATTATCTGGAAAGCGGCAACTTCCTGTGGAACTCAGGGATGTTCTGCTTCACCACCGCAAGTGTGCTGGCCGAGTTGCAACTGCATGCGCCGCAGTTGCTGGAACAGACCCGTGCCTGCATGGCGGCTAGCGCCCCGCTGGAAACTGTCGGCTGCCTGCAACAGGAACTGTCGCCAGCGCTGTTCGCCGAGATCACCGACATCTCCATCGACTACGCGTTGATGGAGCGCTCGGAAAAAGTCGTCGTGGTACCCGCCGGGTTCGACTGGAGCGATATCGGTTCCTGGGGCGCCGTCGCGGCTCTGGTACCGGCCGATGCCGATAACAATCGTGCCAGCGGCGAAGCGATTTTCATCGACAGCCACAATAACTTCGTTCAAAGCGAAGGTCGGCTGGTGGCTGCCGTCGGCGTGGACAACCTGATCGTCATCGACACCGCCGACGCCGTACTGGTCGCTCACGCTGATCGTGCGCAGGACGTGCGACGAGTGGCCAAGCAGCTCAAGGACAAATCCCACGAAGCCTACCGCCTGCACCGCACGGTGAGTCGGCCATGGGGCACCTACACCGTGCTCGAGGAGGGCCCGCGCTTCAAGATCAAGCGCATTGTGGTCAAGCCCGGCGGCAAGCTGTCTCTGCAAATGCACCATCACCGTAACGAACACTGGGTGGTCGTCGAAGGCATGGCCAAGGTCACCAACAATGGTACCGGTACCCACCTGGTGGCGAAAAACGAATCGACGTTCATCGCTGCCGGCCACCGCCATCGCCTGGAAAACCCCGGGGTGATCGATCTGGTGATCATCGAAGTACAAAGCGGCGAATACCTGGGAGAGGACGACATCGTCCGCTTCGAAGACCAATACGGCAGGACGGTTTGAATGCTGCTTTCCCTTTACCGCTCAATGCGCAGTTATCGCGGATTCATCCTCGGTAGCGTCAAGCGGGAGTTTCAATCACGTTATCGCAACTCGTTGTTCGGCGCGCTGTGGACTGTACTCAACCCGTTGTCGATGATTGTTGTGTACACGGTGATCTTTTCCCAGATCATGCGCGCCCGTCTGCCGGGCGTGGACGATGGCTTGGCCTACAGCGTCTATCTCTGCGCCGGCCTGCTGACGTGGGGTCTGTTCGCGGAAATCACCACGCGCAGCCAGAGCATGTTTCTGGAAAACGCCAACCTGCTGAAGAAAATCAGCTTCCCGCGCATTTGCCTGCCGGTGATTACCCTGCTCAACGCCGGTATCAATTTTGCGATCATTCTCGGGCTGTTCTTCGGCTTTCTGCTGATCAGCGGCCGCCTGCCCGGCATGGCCCTGCTGGCGCTAATACCGCTGTTGATCGTGCAAGTGATCTTTGCCGCGGGGCTGGGGATGCTGCTCGGGATTCTCAATGTGTTCTTTCGCGATGTCGGGCAGATGTTCGGCATCTGCCTGCAGTTCTGGTTCTGGCTGACGCCCATCGTTTACCCGCTTTCGATCCTGCCGTCAGGCATCCAGCACGTCATCAGCCTGAACCCGATGACGGCGCTGATGACCAGCTACCAGAACGTGTTCCTTTACAACCAATGGCCGCAGTGGTCGTCACTGACACCGCTGCTGATCATCGGTCTGCTGCTCTGCACCATGGCGTTGCGCCTGTTCCGTCAACGAGTCGGTGAAATGGTGGACGAACTCTGATGGGACACATACGCGTTACTGGCCTGGCCAAAGCCTATAAACAATATCCGAATCGCTGGAGTCGCTTGCTGGAATGGCTGGTGCCGTTCTCGCCGAACCGCCATCACCTGCACTGGGTCTTGCAAGACGTCGATTTCGAGATCAAACCCGGTGAAGCGGTTGGCATCGTCGGCGTCAACGGCGCGGGCAAAAGTACCCTGCTGAAAATGATCACCGGCACCACCCAACCGACCTGTGGACAGATCCATCTGCAAGGCCGCGTGGCCGCGTTGCTGGAATTGGGCATGGGTTTTCACCCGGACTTTACCGGTCGGCAGAACGCTGTCATGGCCGGTCAGTTGCTGGGCATGCAGGTCGAAGAGATCGAAGCGTTGATGCCGCAAATCGAAAGCTTTGCCGAAATCGGCGATGCCATCGATCATCCGGTGCGTACCTATTCCAGCGGCATGCAGATGCGCCTGGCGTTCAGTGTCGCGACCGCGCGGCGTCCGGACATCCTGATCGTCGACGAAGCGCTGTCGGTCGGTGATGCGTATTTCCAGCATAAAAGTTTCGAGCGCATCCGCAGCTTCCGCAAAGCCGGTACGACCCTGCTGATCGTGTCCCATGACCGCTCGGCCATTCAATCGATCTGCGACACCGCGATTCTCCTGGAGAACGGACGTCTGGCCATGCGTGGCAAACCCGAAGAAGTCATGGACTACTACAACGCCATGCTGGCCCAGCGCGAAGGCCAGACGGTGCGCCAGGAGATGCTCGCCAATGGCCAGGTACAGACCATTTCCGGCACCGGTGAAGCAGCGATTCTCAGCGTGCGCCTGCTCGATGAGCAAGGACGCAGCCTTGAAGTCGCGGAGGTCGGTCAGCCTGTGGTGCTGGAAGTGCAGACCGAAATTCGTGAAGACATCGAGCGGCTGATTCTCGGCTTCATGATCAAGGATCGTCTGGGCCAGGCCATTTATGGCATCAACACCCATCGCCTCGACAAAGCCATTACCGAGCTGAGTGCCGGCGAACGCGTGACCTTTCGCTTCGCTTTCGACATGCGTCTGGGCAAGGGTAACTACTCCGTGGCGTTGAGCCTGTCACGTCTGGATTCGCACCTGGATCGCAACTTCGAGTGGCGCGACTATGGTTTGATCTTCCACGTGATCAACAATCGCCAGGAAGACTTTGTCGGCTGCTCCTGGTTACAAGCCCGGACCGAAATCACCCGTTCCAGTGAAAACCTTTTAAAAACGCCTGATACGGAGATCTTGCGATGACACGATTGCTGGTGGAGTGCACTTACGTTTTCGAACATCCCTCCGCCAACTCGGGCATTCAACGTGTTGTACGCAACGTCATTCAGCAATTGCCGACGGCCGATGACACCCTCGAATGCATCCCGGTGGTGATGATCGATGGCGGTTTGTATGAAGTTAAAAGTCTGGCGCCGCTGAAGTCCCCGAAGCTCGACCTGATGGGTCTGCGGGTGAAACTGGAACAGTGGGCCAACGCCTTCTGGCTACGTCACCGAGCGGTGGAGCGACGCTGGCCGTTCAACCAGTCGCATTTCACCCGTCGGGTGCTGTACGTCGGCTGCCGACTCACGGCATTCGCCTGTTTCAGCTTGCCCATGCGCCTGCTAGAGCGCGTCCTCAAGGGCCAACAGATTCCCGAGCGCTGCATCCCGCTGGTCCACCGGGGGGGCGATCAATTGGTGCTGCTCGACTCGTCCTGGCACGCCAACTTTTTCCCCCTCGCCGAGCAACTCAAGCGTGAGGGCGTGGGCATCATTTCGGTGATTTATGACCTGATCCCCCTGACCCACCCGCAGTTTTGCGATGCCGGACTGGTCAAAGTGTTCAACGACTGGTTCGACTGGATCGCGCGCACCGCTGATGGTTATGTCGCGATCTCGACCACGATCCGCGATCAGGTGCGCGAGGAAATGCTGCGCCGGATCGGCACGCAACAGGTCGGGCAGCGCTGGTTTGATTATTTCCACCTCGGCTCCGAACTGGACTTGAGTGAGGCCGATGCCAAGGTCGACCGTGGCCTGCTGGACATGTTCCAGACCAAGGACCCGGTGTTTCTCATGGTCAGCACCATCGAGCCGCGCAAAAACCACGCGTACCTGCTCGAGGCGTTTGAACTCGCCTGGGCAACAGGATCGAAAGCGCGGTTATGCATCGTCGGCAAGATCGGCTGGAAGTGCGATGCACTGATCGAACGAATCCGCCAGCATCCCGAGCTGAACCGGCGCTTGTTCATGTACAACTCGCTCTCGGACAAAAGTCTCGAGCACGCCTACTCTCACGCCACGGCGCTGGTGTTTCCGTCCCATGTCGAAGGTTTCGGCTTGCCACTGGTGGAAGCCATGCAACGCCAGTTACCGGCAATGGCCAGCGACATCCCGGTGTTTCGCGAGATCGGCGGCGACTACATGGCGTATTTCGACCTGACGAATCCACAGAGTCTGACTGATCTGGTGACCGGCATGGAGCGCTCCGGCGAGTTTCCGGCAACGCTGAGCCTCGAACAATGGCGCTGGTTGAGCTGGCGTGAAGCGAGCGCCCAATTGGTCGAACGTATTGAACGCAACTTGAATGCAGCGATGCCTGCCCCCGAGAGTCAGCATGCGCATTGCTCTTAACGCGCGCATTCTCCAGGCACCGCGCACCGGCATCGGCCATTACGTTGCCGAACTGGTCAACGCCTTGCGCAGTGAGCCCGACATTGACGTGACGCTGTTCCACGGCTGGGGCTGGAGCTCGGCACTGCCGGAAGCGGCCATGCCCGGTTACTCGCGCCTGACACCGCTGCTGCGGCAGATCCCCTGGGCCTATCAGGCGCGCCGCTGGCTGGAGCAGAAACGCTTCGATCAGGGCCGCGCGCAAGGCATCGACCTCTATCACGAACCAAGCCTGTGGCCACTGGCCTTCGACGGCCCGACCGTGATCACCCTGCATGACCTGACGCACCTGCATTTCCCTGAGACCCAGCCTGCGGCGCGACTCAAGGAAATCGAACGTCGATTGGCCGTGGGTGTGCAGCAAGCCCAAGTAATTCTCACCGACTCGCAAGCCATTGCCGACGAAGCTCAAGCGTATTTCGGCCTGCCTGCCGAGCGTTTTGTGGTGGCACCACTGGGGGTCGCCAAGCGCTTTCATCCGCGCGAAGCGTGCGCCATTGACGCGGTGCTCAAGGCTCATGCGGTGGCGGCGCGGGAATATTTTCTTTGCGTGGGCACGCTGGAGCCGCGCAAGAACCTTGGCTTGGCCCTACGCGCCCATGCCCTACTGCCGGAGGCGGTGCGCCAGCGCTTTCCACTGTTGATCGTCGGCATGGCCGGCTGGGAGCGCGAACAGTTCAGCGAACCCCTGCGTCAGGCGCTGGCCAGCGGGCATGTGTGCCTGCTCGGTTATTTGCCCGATGAACAGGTCGCGCAATTGCTGGCCGGCGCGCGGGCGCTGATTTTTCCGTCGCTGTATGAAGGTTTTGGTCTGCCGGTACTGGAGGCCATGGCCAGCGGCACGCCGGTGCTGCTCACGCGTTCTTCGGCGATGCCGGAAGTCGCGGGTGCGGCGGGCAACTATATTGAAGCTGACGATGCAGAAGGCCTGCGCGATGCGCTGAGCCGACTGATCGACGATCAAGCGCATTGGCAGGCATGCCAAGAAGCCGGGTTGCAGCAGTCACGGCTTTTTTCCTGGGAGCGTTGTGCACAGGCCACGGCCGGTGCCTACCGTCAGGCCATGGGAGGTTGAATGCGAGTTCTTCATTTTTTCAAGACGTACCTGCCTGACTCGGTCGGCGGCATTGAGCAAGTGATCTTCCAGCTCTGCGAGAGCGGCGCTCAGCACGGTATCGACGGCCAGGTGCTGACACTCAGCGCCGACCCGAATCCCCCCATGGTGCAACTCGGTCAGCACGAAGTGCACCGCGCCAAACTCGACATCCAGTTCGCCTCCACCGGTTTTTCCTGGAGCGTGTTCAAACAGTTTCGCGAACTGGCGGCCGAGGCGGATGTGATCAACTACCACTTCCCGTGGCCGTTCATGGACCTGGTGCATTTCGCTAGCGCGACGAATAAACCGAGTGTGGTGACCTACCACTCGGACATCATTCGCCAGAAACACCTTCTCAAACTCTATCGCCCGCTGATGAACCGCTTCCTCGCCAGCGCCGACCGTATCGTTGCCGCTTCGCCGAACTACCTGCACACCAGCGACGTGTTGCAGCAATTCCAGGACAAGACCCGAGTGATTCCCTACGGTTTGAACAAGGCCGGTTATCCACAGCCCGATGCCGAACGGATAAATCGCTGGCGCCAGCAGCTTGGGGATAAGTTTTTCTTGTTTGTCGGCGTGATGCGTTACTACAAAGGCCTGCACATTTTGCTGGAGGCCCTGAAAGACGTGGACTATCCCGTGGTCATTGTCGGCGCCGGGCCATTGGAACTGGAGCTGCACGCACAGGCGCAGGCGCTGGGCCTGCGTAACATTCATTTCCTCGGGCGCCTGGGTGACGAAGACAAAGTCGCACTGCTGCAACTGAGCTACGCGATTGTTTTCCCGTCGCACCTGCGCTCGGAAGCGTTCGGCATTTCTCTGCTGGAAGGTGCGATGTACGGCAAACCGATGATTTCCAGCGAGATTGGCACCGGCACCAGCTACATCAATATTCACAACGAAACCGGGCTGGTGGTCCCGCCCAGTCATCCACAGGCATTTCGCGAGGCGATGCGCACGCTCTGGGAAGACCCGGTCCGCGCCGCTGCCATGGGGGTGAAAGCCGAAGCACGTTACCGGCAGTTATTCACAGCCGATGACATGGGCCGCAAGTGGACGGAGCTGTATCAGGAATTGCTGGAAGAGAAATCCCTGTCCTACGCCTGAGCGTGGGTTGAACACCGATCCCCTGTAAGCGCAGCCTTCGGCAGCTCCTACACGGGCTCGGGTTACAGGTCTAAGACCAGTGGCTGATTGCTTTGCGCCGGAACCGCGCAGCAAATCAGCACATGCCCCGCTTCCGGAATATCCGCCGGCACCTGTGGATAATTCACCGCACCACTGACCAGCCGGGTCTTGCAGGTACCGCACGAACCACCGCGGCAACTGAACTCGGGGCGCAATCCGCGACTTTCCGCCAGCTCCAGCAAACTGCCGCCATCGGGTTGCCAGCGTGCTTCCTTGGCCGAGCGCTCGAACACCACTGGCACCGAAGTGGTTGCCGCAGGCGGTTGCTCGATCACGATCGCGTCCGGATCGGCCTGACGTTTCAGGGTCGACGGGCCAAAGGTTTCCGCATGAATCTGCGCATCGCGCACATCCAGTTCGCGCAAAGTGTCGTAAAGCCCTTGGGTAAAACCACCGGGGCCGCAGAGCACAAAGTCGAGCTGATCAAAATCCTCGGCATCCAGCAGGTTCCTCAGCACCGCGCCGTCGATCCGCCCACGCACATCGAAATCCGCGCCCTCTTGCAGATCGGCTTCCGGCTGGCTGAGCAAACGCAGGACTCGTACAGAATCGCCTGCGGTTTCGAGCAATCGATCCAGCTCCTTGCGAAACGGCTGATCCGCCAGACTGCGCGAACTCTGCAACAACAGCGTCGGACGAATCCCCCGCGTGCGTAAGCCTTGGTAAACCACCTCGCGCAGCATCGACAGCAATGGCGTGATGCCGACACCGGCAGCCAGCAGCACCAATGGTCGCTGTTCCAGCGGCGCCACGGTGAAATGCCCTTGCGGTGCCCGCGCTTCAAGTAAGTCGCCAACGCGAATCTGCTCATGCAGATGCGATGAAATCAGACCTTCGCGTTTGACGCTAATGCGGTAGAAACCATCCGACGGCGCACTCGAAAGGCTGTAAGTACGAATATGCACCTCGCCATCAATCGTGAAACGCAGCGGCAAATGCTGACCCGCGAGAAACACCGGCAACCCGGCGCCATCAGTTGGCTCCAGATAGATCGAGCGGATATGACGACTTTCAGCTTCGATCTTCGCCACCCGCAGCGGCCGCCATTGATTGCCCAGCGCCTGCGCTTGCAAACGCGCATCCGCCTCGGCCCAATTGCCGGTCAACAGACTGGTCGGCGACATGCCGTCGAAGCGCCAGCGCAACGCCAGGGCTGCCGGGCGCCGCACCAGTTTTTCCACCTCAAATGTCCACAGCCGTTCCGCACCTTGAAATGCTTCGATCTGCGGGTCTTCGAGAAGAATCTCGGTACGCCCGCTGAGTTGCAGCAGATCGCCTGTGGAAAAGTCGATGAACAGCAAGCCGGCCTTAGGGTTCAGCAACAAATTGCCGAGGGTGTTGAAGTGCAGATTGCCGGCGAAATCGGGGATGGTCAGACGATTGCCTTCCACCCGTACGAAAGCGGCCTGGCCACCCCGGTGGGAAACATCCACCGCACGCTGGCCGTCGACATCCACATAACTGGCGACAAAAAACGTATCGGCACCGGCGATCAGCGCAATGGCCGCATCATCGAGACCGTTCAGATGCTCAGCCGGACGCGTCTGCGGATCCGTCAGCGGGACCCGCTGAAACTGGCGCAGTTGGATGTATTGCGGGCAGTTGCCGAAGGCCTGATCCACGCTCACGTCAAAACCATCAGCGCTCAGATTGCCGACATGACCGTTCAGGCGATTGCGCCGGCGGGTGTGCAACTCGATGCCGAGCAAACCGATCGGTTCGCCATTGCGCAGTTGCGCCGGATCATCGGCAGCGACCTGGCTGGCGAAATGCAGATGCTCGGGATCCGGCGAATGGGCAAACCCCGGCGCGCCTTCGAGCACACTGGCCCACGGCCGCCCATCTGCATCAACTGCGCCGTACAGCATGAAAGGCAATTGCTGATAGAACTCACGGTGCTGATCCGGCATCCAGGTGCGAATCACCTTACGTCCGAAGGCTTCCATGCGTTCGGCAACGCCGACATGGGCCTGCAATTGCTGTTCGCCAGCGTGCCACGGTGAACGTTCCATCACGACCTCTCCCCTGCACCGTCGGCACAGTGTGGATTGCGAAAATCAGGCGGTGGTTTGCAGACCCGCAACAGTGCGCGGCATGCCGACGAAGCCGGGCAATGCTTCAACCCGGGCCAGCCAGGCGCGGACGTTGCCGTAGTCGTCCAGCGACACGTTGCCTTCCGGCGCGTGGGCGATGTAACTGTAGGCCGAAACGTCGGCAATGCTTGGTTCGTCGCCGGCCAGATACAGCGTTTTGCCCAACTCGATGTCCATCACCTTGAGCAGGTTGTGCGCCCGGGTAATCGCTTCTTCTGCATTCAGCTGGGCACCAAACACCGTGACCAATCGCGCAGCGGCGGGGCCGAAAGCAATCGGCCCGGCGGCAGCCGACAACCAGCGCTGTACCCGCGCGGCGCCGACCGGATCGGTTGGCAGCCAACGACCATGGCCGTATTTCTGCGCCAGATACACCAGAATCGCGTTGGAATCGGCGAGCACCACACCGTCGTCATCAATGGCCGGCACCTGGCCAAAACTGTTGATCGCCAGATACGCCGGCTGCTTATGCTCACCTTTGGCCAGATCGACGAAGATCAGCTCGGTCGGCAATTGCAGCAGGGACAACATCAGCTCGACACGGTGGGCGTGGCCGGAACGTGGAAAGTTGTAGAGTTTGATCGCTTGCATGGTCGACTCCGCTGAACAGGGGCGCCGCTGCGGGGATGAGCGCGCCGATGGAGGTCATCTTGCGCTGATCGCGAAAACAACAGAATCACCAGCAACTGCAATCGATTATTTCATCTCATGCAATAACGCAGCATCTTTAAGCGCTGGGTGCTCACGTAAAGCCTTGGCGGTAAAATCGACAAAACTGCGAATCCGCGCTGGCGCCTTGCGCCCGCCCTGATACACCACGTGTATCGGCAAGGGCGGCAGTTCAAATTCAGCAAGGACGATTTCCAGCTCGCCAGTCGCGATTTTGCTGGCGACTTGGTAAGACAGAACCCGAGTCAAACCCAGCCCCATGCAGGCTGCGGTAATCGCTGCCTGATTGGCAGTCACGATCAGACGCGGCTCAGGGCGCACGCTAAGCGGTTCGCCCGCGTCGAGAAACGGCCAACTGCGTTGCTGACCAATCGCTGAAGTCGCCACCACTGGCGCCCCCGCCAACGCGTGGGGATGAGCCGGTCGGCCATACTTGGCGAAGTAGTCGGGCGAGCCGCAAATGACCCGACGCACCTCACCCACGCGAATCGCATGCTGACTGCTGTCCGGCAGATCACCGATGCGCACCGCCACATCAAGGCCCTCCTCGACCATGTTGACGATCCGATCGACCAACACCGCGTTGATCGTGACATCCGGATACTGCGCGAGATAACGCGCCATCAGCGGCGTCACAAACAAATCACCGAACAACACCGGCGCCGTCACCGTCAGTTGCCCACGCGGCTCGGCATGACTGCCCGCCGCCGAATCCTCGGCCTCCTGCACCTCAGCGAGAATCCGCCGACAATCTTCCAGATAACGCTGCCCGGCTTCGCTCAAATGCACACTGCGCGTGGTGCGGATCAACAACTGCGTGCCGATGCGCTGCTCCAGCGCCGCCACCGCCCGCGTGACGCTCGCCGCTGACAAACCAAGACGCCGCGCGGCAGAGGAGAAGCCTTGCTCTTGGGCGACGGTGGTGAAGATGTGCATTTCCTGGAAGCGATCCATGGTGCCTCTCGAGTCAGATACAAAAATCGCAGCCTAAGCTGCGATTTTTTGCGCTGGTGCCGAACAAAATATTGTGACACCAGCGGCCTAACAAAAGCTGGCGCTAGACTGCTTTTCCGAATGAGCCACTGGGTGAACATTCTGACACCTTGCAGCTCTATCCTCTAAAGCAACCCAGAATTTCAACAATACATTTTGACACCATGGTGAGAAATTTCTTCCTCTCAAAAAACACAAGCCTAACGCCCCCCTAACCGGAGGCCGTTAGGCTGGGGCCTTTTCTCACAAGAAAAACTGTTGCCCGGAAAGCTGCGACCAATTATTGCTGAGCATCGGTCGCAGAGGTGCGAGTCGCCGTAGGTGTTTAAAGCAGCGAGGTAAACGCCGCCAAATTCATTCATCCTTCCGGTCGGTCGGTAGACCGACTCGAACATGAATCATCCTCAAGCATAGCTTCCAGCGAACAGCCTGGTACCAAGGGCGACGAATAGTAGCCAGGTCATCTCACACCTTGTTTCTCTACTCTCCCTTTATCTCACTGAACGGGATGATTTCTATTGGCGGCGTCACAGCACAAAGAGGTTTGCGCCAATAACCCACGCTATGCCATTGACCTTGCTTGAACCCAACCTCAGGGTAAGTGCCAATGTGAGTGAAACCGAGCGTTTCATGAATACCTATGCTTCCCGGGTTGGGTAAGGCGATGCCGGCATAGGCTGCATGAAAACCCTGTTTCTCTAGGACTGGTAGAAGCTGCTGATATAGGGCACGACCAACCCCTTTTCGGTGCACTGACGGGTCGACATACACGGTGACATCCACCGACCAACGATATGCTTCTCTCGCACGATGCTGGCTCGCATAAGCGTATCCAACGACGTTGCCTTCCACCTCGGCTACCAGATAGGGATACGTTGGCAGTGTTGCGGCTATTCGTGCTGCCATCTCATCGACAGTCGGTGGCGTCAGCTCAAACGAGATGACCGTGTCCAAAACCATCGGCGCATATATAGCCTGGATGTCAGAGGCATCAGCGGGTGTAGCAACCCTCACTTTATAATTCATGTCTTTCCTTGCTGCCCCTAAAGAACCGCGTTTGAAGGGCTGAACCACCTAGGCCAAGCCCTTCAGAATTTCGTGATAGAACCGTGAACTTTGCCTCAATCGGGCTCACCGCATCCACGAACCGCAGAGAGCACCGTTCACTGAATTGGTAGCTTCTGCTCGTGGAGACCAGCCTGCGGGATATCCACGACGACCTCTTTACCACCGAGAACCTTCGCCAGGAACAGCGCCGTCAGCCCACCGAAAAACTGCGCAATGATGAACGGCGCTACGTCTGATATCCGTATCCCCGAGAACGTATCGGTAAACCCGCGAGCAATCGTCACCGCCGGATTCGCAAAGCTCGTAGAGGACGTGAACCAGTAGGCTGCGACAACATACGCGGCAACCACCTGAGGCACTTTTGCTTTGTGATATTTATCGCACAGCAGAATTGTCAGCACCAATCCCGAGGTTGCCAAGTACTCACTGAACCACTGCGACGGCCCGGTGCGAACATGATGGGAGAACTCGACCACAGGCAGCTCGAACATGAAATGCGCAGCGAATACTCCGAAGATTGCACCCGTTGTTTGAGCCGCCACGTAGGGGCCCAGCTGCTTACTGCTCAATCCTCCGCGCAAATAATCGATTACAGAGACCACCGGATTGAAGTGCGCACCGGAAAAAGTGGAGAAGCACACGATCAGTACGTACAAGCTCGCGCCAGTTGCCAGCGCATTGGCAAGAAGCGCTAGCGCATCGTTACCGTTCGCCAGGCGCTGACCCATGATTCCAGAACCAACTACGGTGCACAGCAGAACTGCTGTACCGAGAAACTCAGCCAAGATCTTCCGTGAAGTACTCATTGGATAGGCTCTATGAGGAGAGATTTTAGGGATAGCGGCTACTGAGCTGGCTCGTAGCCGCAGACGCTGTTACGAGCAGCAGGACTTGGGCTTAACGGGCTGACTTCCCTCCACGACATACAGCGCATCGTCTGTGGAAAGGTAGGCATCCTGTGAGGCCACTTCCGTGGGTACACCGCGCTTGTAAACCCTGCCGCTATCGCCGGTTAGTTCAAGCCCAGGCCCTCGGTAGATCACCGTCACGGACTTCCCATTCTGAACTTCAGGCTTGGTACCAGTGACAGTGACGGAGTAGAACCGGACAGAGCCAATTCGCTTGGTTGAGGCGTCGTTCCGGGCCTCAATCTTTATTCCAGTGAGACCGACTTCCTGAAGCTGCTTGTAGAACTCCTGCTCCTGAAGCACGCCTGAGTAGCAGGCCGACCACAGCTTGGTGTCTCGTTTCAATTCTTCAGGAATGGCGATATCTGAGACGTTGTCAGAAATTGCAAAACGGCCACCTGGTTTCAGTACCCGATAAATTTCGGCGAAAACATTCTGCTTTTCGGTCTCACCAACTAGATTGATCACGCAGTTCGAGATCACCAGATCGACAGACTGGCTGTCGATAAGAGGCTTGGACTGGGAGCTATCGCTGATGAACTGCTCGAAGTTTTTCCACGATGCCCAATCAGCACAAGGCTCTGTACGCAGGCGCTCCTCGGCCAGCTCCTGATCGATTTTCAAGTTGCTCGCGGAGGCCTGGTAGAAACGCAAAGGTGCGCTATCCGTTGCCTTCTGAAACGCCTTCGCTTCTTCACGAGCGATCTGCAACATGCTTGGGTTGATGTCGATACCAAAGACAGCACCGTTACTGCCGGCGATTTGGGCAGCGACGTAGCAATTCAGACCTGCCCCTGAGCCCAAGTCCAGGACGACATCACCCGCGCGCACATACTTGGTCGGGTTACCGCAACCGAAGTTGGCCTCGATGATTCGCTTTGGAATGTTCTTCAGGTACTGGGCACCATAAGCGTCGCTGCAGCAGCTCTCAGTCAGCTGCGATTCAAGGACAACGTTGCCGTTGCTCAACGCCTCGGTGTAGTCGGCGATGATTGTGTTCTCAATTGCAGAAGTCATTACTCACATCTCCGGATTAGCAGCACGAAGTACCATCAGCGCAGCACGATTCCTCGGCAGAGCCTGCGATAGGTACAAGCCCTTTGGTGACCTTGGGATCTCGAACTGAAGGCGTGTTGCAGTCGAAGAAACCGCTCTTGTCCAAGGCTGGTTCGACATAGCAACGCACTGGGATGAATTGGCCTTGGTAAGGCGCGGACATCAGCAGATTGAAGGTCTTCTCACACACCGCTGTACGGATGCCGCGCTGGTAGGTATGGCCGTCGTCGTCGACGGTATGTTTCCAAGGGCCTTTGTAGATAACGGCATGTCCCTGGTCGAGGCACACGCCGGCCTTACCCTTGAACGCGCTCACGGTGAACAGGCGGAACTCAATGCCATCCTGAATGGAGACAGGCACTTCGGATGCGAGCTCGTAGGTGATTCCATGGAAACCCGCCTCGCAGAGTTGCTCAGCAACAGCGGGCTCCGTGAGCGCGTTATTGCACTCCAACCCCTCAACAGTGAAGGCCCGGAGCGATACGACTTCCTCGTCAGACAGAATCGCCGGGAATACCAAGCGACCATGACGTTGCAGTCGCTCATAGAGCGATTGCGCGATTCGGCCAAACTCGGGCTCAGCATTGAAGCCTTCCCAATAAATGTTCGCGAACAAGGTCGCGTCGGCATCGTGCACGTTCGGGCTGAACGCTTTGCCCTGACCCTGCCCTAACTGGGTGGCGAGCTCTTCATTTCGGTACGCAGAGCAAATGAAAAGCGTGTCCTTGCGATCCTTCAGCGTTCTGTTTAATGACTCGTTATGCGCACGCCAAGCAATATGGCCCGGCACCTGAAGACCATCAGTTTGGTTGGCCAGCCTGAGAGCTGCCTGCAACAAAGTAAGTGACGACATCTGTTATCTCCTTAGCATTTCAGGCAGCAACGTTTGAACACACCTTCTTCTGGCGGTGTGACCGAGTCCATGAAGAGCTTGTCCAGGCGGGAGTCCGAATGCTGCCAGTCGAAGTGAAACTCGTGCTCCTCCAACTGCAACTCCTTCACCGTGTCGTTGTTGAGCAGCGGTGAGCCTTTATAGAGATGCAGCCGAGTCTCAAACTGGATGGGGTCGACGATGTTCTCCAACTCGTTGCGAGCAATGAAATCGTGCAGCTCGGCCATGTCTTCAAGGCTCACCCAAGGGTTGAACGTGATGAAGGTCGGGTTAACCTTGACGCCGGCCTCCTTCAGAAACGCCAACGCCTCCTCGATCATGGGCACGTTCATTTCCTTGAAGACCTGATCGAGAACTTCCTGCTTGGGGAACTCCAACGCGGTGGTGATGAAAGCAAGCCCGAGCGGCCCCATTTCCTTGATGGCGTCTTTGTTCTCCAAAATATGATCCACGCGAGTGGTGAAGTCGTACGTGAGGTCGGGGAATTGCGAATGCAGAGTCCGGATGATTTTCAAACCGTGCTTCTTGGCATTGAAAAAATCGGCATCCGTGAAGGTGAGGTGAGTCATTCCCTGTGCGACGAGGTTCGCCACGTCGCGCTCAACGAGATCATCGGAGACCAAAAGCACCTTGCCGTCATAGGCCGCATACACCGAACAGTAGGAACACTTATGGTGACATCCGCGCGACCCTTCGACCCCACCCACAACTTTCTTTTCGCCGAGCAACTTCTCCAGCTGAGGTTGGGGATATTTGTGTAGAGGCGGTGCCAGGTCCCTGCGCGGCAGGCGGAACCCGTCACGTATCAACTGAGGCACAACAATCTCACTGGAAAGGCCGCGAGTCCGATCGATCACTCCGCGCAGATCTTGTCCCTGTTCGCCACTCAGGTGTTTAGCCAAGCTGACAATGGGTTTTTCCCACTCGCCGGCGATCGCATAGTCTCCGTATTTGGAGGCCAGGCTCTTTGCATTGATGGTCGCGTATTGACCGAAGAAGCAAATTTTCTGGGAGGGCTTCGCTTCTTTAAGCTGCTTGGCCAACTGCGTTCCGGCAGTCAGAGAGTCAAAAAGCGGTACGCAGATGAAGACCAAATCTGCGTCACTGAATCTCTCCAGGGCAAGTCCCTCGACGTAGATATCGATCAACTGCGCTTCGATATCTGCATCGAGTAGAGCTGTGGTTGCAGATATCGCGTTGAGCGGTTGATACCCCCCTTCGAATGTACTGGCGACCAAGTACTTCATTCTCTTTCTCCTTGAGCTCAGGCACGACGATTCGGTGACTGGAGTCACTGATGGTTTTGTAGGAATTCGAAGTTAAAGCGAGATCAGCAGAAGGACTGCCAAGCCTATCAATGCTTGTAGAACTGAGCCGGCGGTCACTAGGCGCATGTACCTGCCGGTGCTGTATTCGGGAAAGGCGTCGGTTTTGACCAACCAGTAATAGCTGTCGTTAGGGAGAATGGCGACGAAGGATCCCAGGCATACGGCGAACGTGACGCTCATCAAATCCACTCCGCTCGACGCCAAGATTGGCGAGAGAACAGGTGGGATGGCAGCAAAGGTCGCAAGCGAAGAACCATTCAGTGTTTTGAATACCGCTGCCAGCAGGAACACCCCAACCAAAATATGCGTGGTGCTGCCCGACGCGCTGAATGCCTGCTGAATCAGATCCTTGGGAAGCACCATACCGAGGGCTTGGCCCAACGCAGACGCACAACCTATGGTGAACAATAACGAGCTGGTTCTACGCATTGCTTTGGACAGCAGATCTTGAACCTCGCCAGGTTTGCAGCTAATCGCGATCAATAACGATGTGGCGATCAGCGCACCGGCGGGAGTCGTGAAGAACTCGATTACGGAATGCTGGTTCTTGGTGATGGTGTACCCGGCGATCAGGAGTGCAAAAAATACAGCCAGAGGCAGAATTACTTTGATAACCGAATCCTGAGAAGCGGTTGGATCAGTCGGATCACTGGTGGATGAAAAGTCCGAGCGGGTCGTCCAGTAAGTCCAGATCGTTCCGGTAATCCACGTGACGACGGTAAGCAGCAATCCTAGATACAGAAACTTTGGGTCATGAGTGTTGGCTCCCAGCCCAATCCCGATGATCAGCGGGCCAGCGGGCATCAGCAGCTTGAACCCTGAGTAGCATCCGATCGCGATGTACTTCCTGTGTTGCCCCGCAATGGGAGCAAGAGAGGCGTAGGCCGTATCGGGACAAACCATCCCAGCACCCAGCAGAGGTGAAAGAGAGATACCGAATTTTCCGAAAGACGCACTTCCTTGCGCCGAGATCCACCCGGCAATGAAAAACGCGCTCAGGATGACGATGGCGAAATAACCGAGGTTATTTCCGAAGCCTTTGCTCAGCGACTGGAATACGTCCCCGCTGCTACTGCCGGCAAGAAGTGGGATCAGAATCGCGCCCAGTAGCATCGCTACAGGTAGAGGAATGGAAACACTGCTCCATAGGTTTCGTAACCGGGAGCCTGTTTTCGTCCTAAGCGTTTCTACCAACATCCCTGTACCTCCAAGCGTTACCGCAGCCGCCTCTGAAAATCCCGCAAGCCATATCTCCAATTCACAATCGCAAAATACGTTGCGCACCGCAACTAATATCTTGGAACAATTTCGTCGGCCCTTATGCCCAAAAAAATGTGTCACTACGAATGCTAAGGTGGTATTAGCGTTTTCCCCGGAATTGCGAGCCGAGTGCTATGCCAAAGATTGATCAGATCGACCAGGATGCCGAACAGCTCTATGAAGCGCTGAGTCATTTGGTTCGCGTGTACCAGTTTCGTGACAGAGATCGCAGTTGCTGCGAGGGCTTATCCGTCACTCAATGCTACGCACTTGAGCATGTGATTAAGGCAGGGCCTGTTCGTGTTCAATCGTTGGCCAGCGAGCTATTTCTCGATAAGAGCAACGCTAGTCGGCTGGTCGATTCGCTTGCCAAACAAGGGCTGGTTCGCCGTGTGCCCGACGCAACTGACGGCCGCGCCCTAGCGATCACGGTGACGCCAGAAGGCACGGCCATCTATGAAAGTATTCGGTCGGATCTGGTGGGTGAAGCTCGCGACCTGGCCTGCGATTTGTCGAAAGAGGCACGTGATGGGGCGATCGAAATGCTACGTCGCTTCGCGAACGCCACGGAACAACGCTGCGGCCTGAAAGACTTGAACCGTGACGAGTATCTGCCAAGCAAATGCTGCTGACTTGGTAGGCAGCAGCTTCTCGCTCAAGTCGACTACTCCACCGTCACCGACTTCGCCAGGTTACGCGGCTGATCGACGTCGGTGCCCTTGAGCACCGCGACGTAATACGACAGCAACTGCAGCGGAACCGTGTAGAGGATCGGTGAGAGGATGTCGTGGATATGCGGCATCTGCACCACGTGGGTGCCTTCGCCGTTGGTCATCCCGGCTTTCTCGTCGGCGAACACGATCAATTCGCCGCCACGGGCGCGGACTTCCTGCAGGTTGGATTTGAGCTTTTCCAACAGTTCGTTGTTCGGCGCGACGGTAACCACTGGCATGTCGTTATCCACAAGTGCCAGCGGGCCGTGTTTCAGCTCACCGGCCGGGTAGGCTTCGGCGTGGATGTAAGAGATTTCCTTGAGTTTCAGGGCACCTTCCATCGCCACCGGGAATTGCGCACCGCGACCGAGGAACAGGGTGTGGTTTTTCTCGGCGAACAGTTCGGCGATCTTTTCCACAGTGCTGTCCATCGCCAAGGCTTCGCCGAGACGGGTTGGCAGGCGACGCAGTTCTTCGACCAGACGTGCTTCGACGCCGTCCGCCAGGGTGCCGCGCACTTGGCCCAGCGACAGGGTCAGCAGCAACAGACCGACCAGTTGCGTGGTGAAGGCTTTGGTCGAGGCGACGCCGATTTCGCGGCCAGCCTGGGTCAGCAGAGTGAGATCGGATTCGCGCACCAGCGAGCTGATGCCGACGTTGCAGATCGCCAGACTGGCCAAGAAGCCCAGCTCTTTGGCGTTGCGCAGAGCGGCGAGGGTGTCGGCGGTTTCACCGGATTGCGAGATGGTCACGAACAGGGTGTCCGGTTGTACCACCACTTTGCGGTAGCGGAATTCGCTGGCGACTTCGACCTGGCACGGGATCCCGGCCAGCTCTTCCAGCCAGTAACGCGCGACCATGCCGGCGTGATAACTGGTGCCGCAGGCGACGATTTGTACATTGCGGACTTTGGCGAACAGCTCGGCGGCTTGCGGGCCAAAGGCTTGAACCAATACCTGATCGTTGCTCAGGCGACCTTCGAGGGTGCGTTGAACAACCGCAGGCTGCTCGTGGATTTCCTTGAGCATGTAGTGGCGGTATTCACCTTTGTCGGCGGCTTCGGCACCGTCGCTGTACTGCACAGTCTGGCGCTCGACCGCATCGCCGTTGATGTCCCAGATCTGCACGTTATCGCGGCGAATTTCGGCGATATCGCCTTCTTCCAGGTACATGAAGCGGTCGGTGACCTGACGCAGCGCCAACTGGTCAGACGCGAGGAAGTTCTCGCCCAGACCCAGACCAATCACCAGCGGACTGCCACTGCGCGCAGCAACCAGACGATCCGGTTGTTTCGCATTGATCACGGCAAGACCGTAAGCGCCGTGCAGTTCTTTAACGGTGGCTTTGAGCGCAACGCTCAGATCAGGTTGATCCTTGAGCTTGTGGTTAAGCAGGTGGGCGATGACTTCTGTGTCAGTGTCGGAGGTGAACACATAACCCAGCGCTTTCAACTGTTCACGCAAGGCTTCGTGGTTTTCGATGATGCCGTTGTGCACCACCGCGATGTCGCCGGAGAAATGCGGGTGCGCGTTGCGTTCGCACGGTGCGCCGTGAGTCGCCCAACGGGTGTGGGCAATACCGAGGCGACCCACCAGTGGATGCTCGGCCAACGCGGCTTCGAGTTCGCTGACTTTGCCCGGGCGCCGCATGCGCTCGAGGGTTTCGTCGTTGGTGAAGACAGCGACACCGGCGCTGTCATAGCCACGGTATTCAAGGCGCTTGAGGCCTTCGAGCAGGATGGCGGTGATATTACGTTCAGCAACTGCGCCGACAATTCCACACATGCTTATTTCTCCTGACTGACAGCCGCGCAAATCACGGTGATACCGCGGGCCTGTATCTGATCGCGCGCTTCGATAGGCAGGCGATCATCGGTAATTAGGGTATGGACGCTGCTCCACGGCAGTTCCAGATTGGGAATCTTGCGACCGATCTTGTCGGCCTCGACCATGACGATGACTTCCCGCGCGACCTCGGCCATGACCCGGCTCAAACCGAGCAGCTCGTTGAAGGTGGTCGTGCCGCGCACCAGATCGATGCCGTCGGCACCAATGAACAACTGGTCGAAGTCGTAAGAGCGTAGTACCTGCTCGGCAACCTGGCCCTGGAAGGATTCCGAATGCGGATCCCAGGTACCGCCGGTCATCAACAGCACCGGTTCGTGTTCGAGTTCGCTCAAGGCGTTGGCGACGTGCAAGGAATTGGTCATCACCACCAGACCGGGCTGTTGGCCAAGCTCCGGAATCATTGCAGCGGTGGTGCTGCCGCTGTCGATGATGATTCGCGCGTGTTCACGGATACGTTTCACCGCCGCGCGGGCAATCGCCTGTTTGTATTTGGAAACGCTCTGCGCAGTCTCCGCGACCAGTTCCTGCGGCATGGTGATCGCCCCGCCGTAGCGGCGCAGTAACAAGCCGTGGCTTTCCAGCGCGGCCAGATCCTTGCGAATCGTAACTTCCGAGGTTTCGAAGCGCTTGGCCAGTTCATCCACACTGACTTCGCCCTGCTCGTTGAGCAAGGCGAGGATGTTGTGACGGCGTTGCGGCGTGTTGCGTTTCGACATGGGGACTTAAGTTTCGTTTCGAAAGATAACGGAAGTAATCAAAACCTATCGCCCTCAAATCGTCAACCCATCGCCCATAAAAAATCGCAACCACCGACAATTCCCGTAGGAGCTGCCGAAGGCTGCGATCTTTTGATCTTGAAGCCGCTGTGGATAACTCAGTCCTTCTTGATCTTCTCCGGCCGCTTCCAGCCGTCGATATTCCTCTGCCGCGCTCGGCCAACGGCCAACTGCGCGTTATCCACATTCTGCGTAATGGTCGACCCGGCCGCCGTGGTCGCCCCGGCAGAGATATCCACAGGCGCGACCAATGAATTATTGGAGCCAATGAACACATCAGCACCCAACACGGTTTTCCACTTGTTGGCACCGTCGTAGTTGCAAGTAATGGTGCCCGCGCCGATGTTGGTACGCGCTCCGATCTCGGCATCGCCCAGATAAGTCAGATGTCCCGCCTTGGCGCCTTCGCCCATGTGGGCATTTTTCAGCTCAACGAAGTTACCCACATGCGCGCGTGCTTCAAGCACGGTGCCTGGACGCAGACGCGCGAACGGGCCGGCATCGCTGCCCTCGCCCATAACAGCGCCTTCGATATGACTGTTGGCCTTGATCACCACGCCTTTGCGCAGGGTGCTGTCCTTGATCACGCAATTCGGGCCGATGACCACGTCGTCTTCGATTACAACGTTGCCTTCGAGGATCACGTTGATATCGATCAGCACATCGCGGCCCACGCTGACTTCGCCTCGCACGTCGAAACGCGCCGGGTCACGCAGGGTCACGCCTTGCGCCATCAAGCGACGGCCAGCACGCAACTGGTAATGACGCTCCAGCTCGGACAACTGCTTGCGATCGTTGGCGCCCTGCACTTCCATCGGGTCGTGCGGTTGCTCGGTGGCGACAACCAGACCGTCACTGACTGCCATCTCGATCACGTCGGTCAGGTAGTACTCGCCCTGCGCGTTGTTGTTCGACAGACGGCTCATCCAGTCGGCCAGACGATTGGCCGGAACAGCGAGGATACCGGTGTTGCCTTCAGTGATCGCGCGTTGCGCTTCGCTGGCATCTTTATGCTCAACGATCGCGGCCACCTTGCCGTCAGCATCGCGCACGATGCGGCCATAACCGGTTGGGTCTTCCAGTTCGACAGTGAGCAAACCCATCTGCCCGGGCACGACGTGTTTGAGCAGACGTTGTAGGGTTTCGACTTCGATCAGCGGTACGTCACCGTAAAGAATGAGCACAGTGTCGGCAGTAATGAACGGCACCGCTTGCGCAGTGGCGTGACCGGTACCGAGTTGTTTGTCTTGCAGGACGAAATTCAGATCATCAGCGGCCAGGCGTTCACGCACCACATCGGCGCCATGGCCGATCACGACATGAATGCGTTGTGGCTCAAGTTGCCGGGCGCTGTGGATAACATGACCCAGCATGGAATTGCCGGCAATCGGATGCAGCACCTTCGGCAGGGCTGAACGCATACGGGTGCCTTGACCGGCCGCGAGGATAACGATTTCAAGAGACATGACTGGCTACCAATCCTGGGTGGTCAGCAACTGCGACCGGTTTTTAGGAATTCGGAAAAGAAAAAAGGGTAGCCGAGGCTACCCTTTTTTATCAATCGCACAACAAGTGGCTGACGGATTAACCGCCAAACTTCTTGCGGATCTGCTGGACGGTGCGCAGCTGAGCTGCAGCCTCGGCCAGACGTGCTGACGCAGCGCTGTAGTCGAAATCAGCGCCTTTTTCATGCAGAGCATGCTCAGCAGCCTTGAGAGCGGCTTGAGCCTGAGCTTCATCCAGGTCGGCGGCACGTTGCACAGTGTCGGCAAGCACTTTGACCATGTTCGGCTGAACCTCGAGGAAACCACCAGAGATGTAGAACACCTCGGGTTCCCCGCCTTGCTTGATCAGGCGGATCGGACCTGGCTTCAGATTAGTGATCAGCGGCGCGTGACCCAGAGCGATACCAAGATCACCCAGTGCACCGTGCGCAATCACCATCTCGACCAGGCCGGAAAAGATTTCTCCTTCCGCGCTGACGATATCGCAATGGACTGTCATAGCCATCTGATTGCCTCAACCTAAATTAGCGCCCGTTGCCGGGCGCCGGGATTACAGTTTCTTGGCTTTCTCGATCGCTTCTTCGATGCCGCCAACCATGTAGAACGCTTGTTCTGGCAGGTGGTCGTAGTCACCGTTGAGGATGCCTTTGAAGCCAGCAATGGTGTCTTTCAGGGAAACGTATTTACCCGAAGCACCGGTGAAGACTTCAGCCACGAAGAACGGCTGCGACAAGAAGCGCTGGATCTTACGAGCACGGTTTACCAACTGCTTGTCGGCTTCCGACAGCTCGTCCATACCCAGGATCGCGATGATGTCCTTCAGCTCTTTGTAACGTTGCAGAACGTACTGAACGCCGCGAGCGGTGTCGTAGTGGTCCTGGCCGATTACGTTCGGGTCCAGCTGGCGCGAAGTCGAATCCAGTGGATCTACCGCTGGGTAGATACCCAGGGAAGCGATGTCACGGGACAGAACGACGGTGGCGTCCAAGTGGGCGAAGGTGGTCGCTGGCGACGGGTCGGTCAAGTCATCCGCAGGTACGTATACCGCTTGGATCGAAGTGATCGAACCTTCCTTGGTCGAAGTGATACGTTCTTGCAGAACGCCCATCTCTTCAGCCAGGGTCGGCTGGTAACCTACTGCCGAAGGCATACGGCCCAGCAGTGCGGATACTTCAGTACCGGCCAGGGTGTAACGATAGATGTTGTCGACGAACAGCAGAACGTCGTTACCTTCGTCACGGAACTTCTCGGCCATGGTCAGGCCGGTCAGTGCTACGCGCAGACGGTTACCCGGCGGCTCGTTCATCTGACCGTAAACCAGTGCCACTTTGTCCAGAACGTTGGAGTCCTTCATCTCGTGGTAGAAGTCGTTACCCTCACGAGTACGCTCACCCACACCGGCGAACACGGAATAACCGCTGTGCTCGATGGCGATGTTACGGATCAGTTCCATCATGTTTACGGTTTTGCCTACACCGGCACCACCGAACAGACCGACTTTACCGCCTTTGGCAAACGGGCAAACCAGGTCGATAACCTTGATGCCGGTTTCCAGCAGGTCGTTGCCGCCTGCCTGTTCAGCGAACGAAGGCGCTGGACGGTGAATGCCCCAACGCTCTTCGGTGTCGATCGGGCCAGCTTCGTCGATCGGGTTACCGAGGACGTCCATGATCCGGCCCAGGGTCGCTTTACCGACCGGTACGGAGATGGCTGCGCCAGAATCGGTAACTTCCAGACCGCGCTTCAAGCCCTCGGTGGAACCCATCGCAATGGTGCGAACCACGCCGTCGCCCAGCTGTTGCTGAACTTCCAGAGTGGTTTCAGCCGCGCTCACTACTTTCAGCGCGTTGTAGATGCTCGGTACGCTGTCGCGTGGAAATTCCACGTCGATAACGGCGCCGATGATTTGAACGATACGTCCGCTACTCATAGCTGGATCCTCTGAATATTTGAACCGTTAAACCGCGGCAGCGCCGCCGACGATTTCCGAGATCTCTTGGGTGATCGCAGCCTGACGCGCCTTGTTGTAGATCAGCTGCAAATCGCTGATCAAATCACCGGCGTTGTCGGTAGCGTTCTTCATCGCGATCATCCGCGCAGCTTGTTCAGCCGCGTTGTTCTCGACCACCGCCTGGTAGACCTGCGACTCAACGTAGCGGACCATCAAGCCGTCAAGCAGCTCTTTGGCATCCGGTTCGTAGAGATAGTCCCAGTGGTGCTTGAGATCCTGATCCGGGGTGGCCACCAGTGGAATCAACTGCTCCACGGTAGGCTGTTGCGTCATGGTGTTGATGAACTTGTTGGACACCACGGACAGGCGGTCAATACGGCCGTCCAGGTAGGCATCCAGCATCACCTTGACGCTGCCGATCAGATCATTGATCGACGGCTCTTCACCCAGGTGGCTGATAGCTGCAACGACGTTACCGCCGAAGTTGCGGAAAAAGGCCGCACCTTTGCTACCAACGACACACAGATCAATCTCGACGCCGTTTTCGCGGTTTACCGCCATGTCCTTGACCAGGGCCTTGAACAGGTTGGTGTTCAAGCCGCCGCACAAACCACGGTCACTGCTCACAACGACATAACCCACACGCTTGATTTCGCGGTCGATCATGAACGGGTGGCGGTATTCCGGGTTGGCGTTGGCCAGATGCCCAATTACCTGGCGGATACGCTCCGCATAAGGACGGCTAGCAGCCATGCGCATTTGTGCCTTGCGCATTTTGCTGACCGCCACTTTTTCCATGGCGCTGGTAATCTTTTGCGTGCTTTTGATGCTCGCAATCTTACTGCGAATCTCTTTTGCGCCTGCCATGTAACACCTATCAGGTTAGCAAGCGGGAGCCTCGCGGCTCCCGCTGCGGCTTACCAGGTTTGGGTGGCCTTGAACTTCTCGATACCGGCTTTCATGCCAGCGTCGATTTCGTCATTGAAGTCACCTTTAACGTTGATCTTGGCCATCAAATCGGCGTGATCGCGGTTGAAGAAAGCAATCAGCGCTTGTTCGAAGCTGCCGATCTTGGCGATTTCAATGTCAGTCAGGAACCCACGCTCAGCGGCATACAGCGACAGCGCCATGTCAGCGATCGACATTGGTGCGTATTGCTTCTGCTTCATCAGCTCGGTAACGCGCTGACCATGCTCAAGTTGCTTACGGGTCGCTTCGTCCAGGTCAGAAGCGAACTGGGCGAATGCCGCCAGTTCACGGTACTGAGCCAGAGCGGTACGGATACCACCGGAGAGCTTCTTGATGATCTTGGTCTGAGCGGCACCACCCACACGGGATACCGAAACACCGGCGTTCACTGCAGGGCGGATGCCCGAGTTGAACATGGCCGATTCCAGGAAGATCTGACCGTCGGTGATGGAAATCACGTTGGTCGGAACGAACGCGGAAACGTCGCCAGCCTGGGTTTCGATGATCGGCAGTGCGGTCAGGGAACCGGTTTTGCCGGTCACTGCGCCGTTGGTGAACTTCTCTACGTACTCTTCCGAAACGCGGGATGCGCGCTCCAGCAGACGGGAGTGGAGATAGAACACGTCGCCTGGGTAAGCTTCACGGCCTGGTGGACGGCGCAGCAGCAGGGAAATCTGGCGGTAAGCCACTGCTTGCTTGGACAGATCGTCATAAACGATCAGCGCGTCTTCACCGCGGTCGCGGAAGAATTCACCCATGGTGCAACCGGAGTACGGTGCCAGGAATTGCAGCGCAGGAGATTCCGAAGCACTGGCAGCCACGATGATCGTGTTGGCCAGGGCGCCGTTTTCTTCCAGCTTGCGAACCACGTTGGCGATGGTCGATTGTTTCTGACCGATGGCTACGTAGACGCAGAAAATGCCGCTGTCTTTCTGGTTGATGATCGCGTCGATCGCCAGAGCGGTTTTACCGATCTGACGGTCACCGATGATCAGCTCACGCTGGCCACGGCCGACAGGGATCATGGCATCGACAGCCTTGTAGCCAGTCTGTACAGGCTGGTCTACCGACTTACGCCAGATCACGCCCGGAGCAACTTTCTCGACCGCGTCGGTCAAGGTGTTGCCCAGTGGACCTTTGCCGTCAACAGGGTTACCCAGTGCGTCGACTACGCGACCCAGCAGTTCCTTACCAACCGGAACTTCGAGGATGCGGCCGGTGCACTTGGCGCTCATGCCTTCAGCCAGAGACTGGTAAGCGCCCAATACAACGGCACCTACGGAGTCTTGCTCCAGGTTGAGAGCCATACCGTAGACGCCGCCCGGAAACTCGATCATCTCGCCGTACATAACATCGGCCAGACCGTGAATCCGCACGATGCCGTCAGATACGCTGACGACAGTGCCTTCGTTACGGGCTTGGGAGGTCACATCGAGCTTGTCGATGCGGCCCTTGATAATTTCACTTATTTCGGAAGGATTGAGTTGCTGCATTGCTCTGCTGCCCCTTCAAACTCAAGATTTCAATGCTTCGGCAAGTTTCGCGATTTTGCCGCGAATCGAGCCATCGATAACCAGGTCGCCGGCGCGGATAACGACACCACCTATAAGGGCAGCATCCTCCGCAACTTGCAGGCGCACTTCCCGGTTGAGTCGTGCACTGAGAACCTTGGCGAGTTTGTCTTGCTGTTCTTGGTTCAATGCAAAAGCACTGGTCACTTCAACGTCTACCGACTTCTCTTGTTCGGCCTTGTACAGGTCGAAAAGAGCGGCAATCTCCGGCAGAAGCGGGAGACGGTCGTTTTCGGCAACGACATTGATGAAGTTCTGTGCCTTGGCATCAAACTTGTCGCCGCACACGTCAATAAACGTGGCGGCCTTTTCTGCGCTCGTCAGTCGCGGGGCCTTGAGCACGCGCTGCATGGTGTCATCTTGTGACACCGCTGCAGCCAGGCCGAGCATGGCTGACCAATTGGCCAGTTGCTGGTGGGCCTGAGCGTGCTCGAAGGCCGCCTTAGCGTAAGGTCGGGCCAACGTGGTCAGTTCTGCCATGATCGCCCTCGCTTAGATTTCAGCAGCCAGTTGGTTAACCAGCTCTGCGTGCGCGTTTTGATCGATTGTGGCACCCAGGATCTTCTCGGCGCCGCCGACAGCCAGCAAGCCCACTTGGGCACGCAGCTTGTCTTTGACACTGTTCAGTTCCTGTTCGATCTCGGCTTGAGCCTGAACCTTCACACGGTCAGCATCGATACGGGCCTTTTCAACGGCCTCTTCGACAATCTGGTTACCGCGTTTCTTGGCTTGCTCGATGATTTCAGCTGCCTGAGCTTTCGCTTCGCGCAGTTGCTGACCCGCTTTTTCTTGGGCCAACTCCAGGTCGCGAGCTGCACGGCTGGCAGCGTCCAGACCATCAGCGATCTTCTTTTGACGTTCGTGCAGAGCAGCGATGACCGGAGGCCATACATACTTCATGCAGAACAGTACAAAAATCAGGAACGCAACGGACTGGCCAATCAGGGTCGCATTAATGTTCACGCCAACACCTCGCAGTTACGTTGTCCATCACATCAAATTACTCGGAAGAATCCGGGTAATTAGCCAGCGATCTGACCAACGAACGGGTTCGCAAAGGTGAAGAACAGAGCGATACCAACACCGATCATGGTTACGGCGTCGAGCAGACCGGCAACGATGAACATTTTAACTTGCAGCATTGGAACCATTTCTGGCTGACGCGCTGCGCCTTCCAGGAACTTGCCGCCCAGCAGGCCGAAACCAATTGCGGTACCCAGTGCGCCCAGGCCGATCAACAGTGCAACAGCGATAGCGGTTAGACCAACTACAGTTTCCATCTTTCCTCCCGACTTTTACGTCGTATGGTTTAGGTTTTTTAGATTAAAGCGGTAAAACAAATCGTTTCAGGTGCCCTGTGAAGAGCCCCTTCCCGTTTGACCGGGAAGGACATCAGACTAGTCGAGACTGGTCTTAATGGTTTTCTTCGTGCGCCATCGACAGGTAGACGATGGTCAGCATCATGAAGATGAACGCCTGCAGCGTGATGATCAGGATGTGGAACACAGCCCACGCCCACTGCAGAACAACGCCCAGGCCGCTCAGCCAGAGCAGACCGCTGCCGAACATCACAGCGATCAGAATGAACACCAGCTCGCCGGCATACATGTTGCCGAACAGACGCAGAGCCAGAGAGATCGGTTTGGCGATCAGGGTCACGAATTCCAGCAGGAAGTTCACCGGGATCAGCAGGGCTTGAACGAAGATGTTCTTGCTGCCGAACGGGTGCAGGGTCAGTTCGCCGATGAAGCCGCCGAAGCCCTTGACCTTGATGCTATAGAAAATGATCAGTGCGAAAACCGAGAACGCCATGCCCAGGGTCGCGTTCGGGTCGGTAGTCGACACGGCGCGGAACGGGATGTGGTGGTCGCCGGAGATCAGGATGGCCAGCTGAGGAATCCAGTCGACCGGTACCAGGTCGACGGCGTTCATCAGGAACACCCAGACGAAGATGGTCAGTGCCAGCGGTGCAATCACCGGGCTACGGCCATGGAAGCTGTCTTTCACGCTGCCATCGACGAATTCGACCAATACTTCAACGAAGTTCTGCAAAGCACCCGGCTGACCCGAAGTCGCTTTCTTTGCCGCCATGCGGAAAAGAAGTACGAAGATCAGACCCAACGCGACCGACCAGCCGAGAGTATCGACGTGGAAAGCCCAGAAGCCCATTTCTTTGGCTTCTGCTGCGGTATGGGCAAAGCCCCAGCCGCCGTTAGGTAGCTGACCGAAGGTCAGGTTCTGCAAGTGGTGCTGGATATAGCCCGAAGCGGTTGTTTCTGCCATGGTTGCCTCAAACGCCCTAAGGTCTCGAAAGTCTTGTTCTCATCAGCAGGGGAGCGAACCAGCTGACGGACTGAGTCAGCACGAACGCGCCGAATACAGCTATCGGCGCCAGTGGCTTCACACCTGCAAACACCAGTGCAAAGAGCACTGCCGTCAAAATCAGTTTGCCTGCCTCGCCGGCATAAAATGACCGGACGATGGACTGGGCTGCTCGGGCGCCGGAAAACCGAAATGCCTTGTGAGCGAAATAAACATTGGGCAGCAAGGCTATCAGGCCTCCGCAAAGTCCCGAGTATCCGGCAACGACTCCATGCCATTGCCAGAGCGCCAAAGCGGCAATGAGCAAAATGACAAATTGAGCCATTAACACCGGAAAAACCGCCAGGCGATGGAACGGCAGGCGGTTTGGCTTGCGGGTTTCCATCACGTTTGCTCTCCAATGGTCGGCTGCCAGAATTCAATAACTTGGCATAATTTGTGCCGACAAAATGCGCGCAGAGTATAGGGGCGGTTCTGCCCCTATTCAACTGTCAGGTAGTGATTTCCGACTGCGCGCTACATGAGGAAATGTTTCAGCGGATGTGTGCGAGCACACCTTGAAGCTCATCGAGGGAGTTGTAACCGATCACCAACTGACCCTTTCCCTTCTTGCCGTGGCGAATCTGCACCGCAGAGCCTAGGCGCTCGGCCAGACGCTGTTCGAGACGAGCGATATCCGGGTCGGGTTTGGTCGCCTCCACAGGCTCCGGTTTGCCACTCAACCACTGACGAACCAGTGCCTCAGTTTGGCGCACAGTGAGACCGCGTGCGACAACATGTCGCGCCCCTTCCACCTGCTGATTTTCCGGCAGACCGAGCAATGCACGGGCGTGACCCATTTCCAGGTCGCCGTGGGACAGCATGGTCTTGATGACTTCCGGCAGCGCAATAAGCCGCAACAGGTTAGCCACAGTGACGCGGGACTTACCCACAGCCTCAGCAACTTGTTGCTGAGTGAGCTGGAATTCCTGCTGCAAACGCTGCAGAGCCACCGCTTCTTCGATCGGATTGAGGTCTTCGCGCTGGATGTTCTCGATCAGCGCGATGGCGATTGCGGTTTCATCCGGCACATCGCGGACCATCGCCGGGATGGTTTCCTGGCCGGCTTGCTGACTCGCGCGCCAGCGACGTTCACCGGCGATGATCTCGAAGCGGCCACCGCCAATCGGGCGCACCACGATCGGCTGCATTACGCCTTGCGCCTTGATCGACGCTGCCAGTTCTTCCAGCGCCTGCGGATCCATGTCACGGCGCGGCTGGTATTTACCGCGCTGCAGCAGATCCAGCGGCAGATGTTGCAACTCACGGGTGTCAGCCTGCGCGGCTTGTTCTTCCAGCGCGCTGACGGTCGGACCACTCAGCAGTGCATCCAGTCCACGTCCGAGACCTCGTTTCTTGACGGCCATGGGGATTCCTTAAGTTGCCTGAGCGGCGGCGATGCGTGAATTTTTGCGCTGACGGCGAACCATCTCGCCGGCCAGGGCCAGATAAGCCAGGGCGCCACGCGATTGTTTGTCGTAGGCCAGCGCCGGCATGCCGTAGCTCGGCGCTTCGGCCAGACGGATGTTGCGCGGGATCACCGTGTCGTAGAGCTGCTCGCCGAAGTGTTCCTTGAGCTGCGCCGAAACGTCATTCATCAGGCTCAGGCGCGGGTCATACATGGTCCGCAGCAGGCCTTCGACTTTCAGGTTCGGATTGAGCAGTTCGGCGATGCGCTTGATGTTATCCACAAGGTCGCTCAGCCCTTCGAGCGCAAAGTACTCGCACTGCATGGGGATAATGACCCCATCGGCGGCGACCAATGCGTTCAGCGTAAGCATCGACAGCGACGGCGGGCAGTCGATCAAAATGTAATCGTAGTTTTCGCGGATCGGCGCCAGCGCGCTGCGCAGACGGCTTTCCTTCATCTGCATTTCCAGCAGCACCACTTCGGCCGCCGTCAAATCGCGGTTGGCCGGCAGCAGTTGATAACCGCCGTGCTCGGAATAGTGCATGGCCTGGGCCAGATCGCATTCGCCGATCAGCAGGTCGTAGACCGAGTTTTCCAGGCCGTGTTTATCCACACCGCTACCCATGGTGGCGTTGCCCTGTGGATCGAGATCGATCAACAGCACCCGGCGCTTGGTCGCGACCAGGGATGCTGCGAGGTTGATGCAGGTGGTGGTCTTGCCCACACCACCCTTCTGGTTCGCTATCGCGAATACCTTAGCCATTCTTGCTTGTGTTCCCAATCATGCCGTGCGGCGCAGTATCAGCAGATGGCGTTGGCCTTGGCAACCGGGTACGGCCAGGGCGTGTTCGCTATCGAGTTTGAAGTCTGCCGGCAATGCTACCAGCTCATCGGCCGGATGAACGCCCTTCATTGCCAGCCAGCGTGTATCGGCATCGCCGAGGTGGCGAGTCCAGTTGGTGAAGTTTTCCATGCTGCTGAACGCCCGGGAAATGATCCCGTTGAACGGCTGCGCAGGCTGGAACGCTTCGACACGACTGTGGATAACTTGCAGGTTATCCAGTTTGAGTTCGAGTTTGACCTGAGTCAGGAAGCGGGTTTTCTTGCCGTTGCTGTCCAGACAGGTCACTTGCGAGTCTGGATACAAAATCGCCAACGGGATTCCCGGCATGCCGCCGCCGCTGCCAACGTCGAGCCAGCGACCGTTTTCAATGAACGACATCACGCTGAGACTATCGAGCAAGTGCCGCGAAACCATTTCGTCCGGATCGCGCACGGCGGTCAGGTTGTAGGCCTGGTTCCATTTGATCAACAGGGCCAGATAACCCAGCAGCAATTCGTGCTGGGTTTCAGTGAGATTGACACCGAGCTCGCGGGCTCCTGTGGATAACTCTTCGGCGTGTTGCGAAGTGACCTTAGAACTCAAGCGCTTTGCTCCAACTGACGGCCCGCGCCGCGTTTTTTCAAATGAATCATCAACAGCGAAATCGCTGCCGGGGTCACACCCGGGATCCGCGAAGCCTGGCCCAGCGTCTCTGGTCGAGTCGCGCCGAGCTTGCTCTGGATCTCCTTGGAGAGACCGGAAATGTTGGTGTAATCGATATCCACAGGCAATTTCGTGTCTTCACTGGCGCGCAGACGGGCGATTTCGTCCTGTTGACGATCAATGTAACCGGCGTATTTGGTCTTGATTTCAACCTGCTCGGCGACCTGTGGATCTTCCGCGCCGTTGCCGGTCACTTCGACCAGACCAGCGTAGTCGATTTCCGGACGACTCAAGAGGTTGAGCAAGTTGTATTCGTGAGTCAGCGGCGTGCCGAATTTCTCGGCAATCGCATCGCCCTGCTGCGTGTTCGGGCGAACCCAAGTGCTTTTCAGGCGCTGTTCTTCCAGCTCGATGCTTTCGCGTTTCTTGCAGAAGGCCGCCCAACGGGCGTCATCGACCAGACCGAGTTCGCGACCTTTTTCGGTCAGACGCAGGTCGGCGTTGTCTTCGCGCAGAATCAGGCGGTACTCGGCACGGGAAGTGAACATGCGGTACGGCTCTTGAGTGCCAAGGGTGATCAGGTCGTCGACCAAAACGCCGATGTACGCCTCATCGCGACGCGGGCACCAGGCTTCTTTGCCCTTGGCGCGCAGTGCGGCGTTGGCGCCAGCGAGCAAACCTTGGGCGCCGGCTTCTTCGTAACCGGTGGTGCCGTTGATTTGCCCGGCGAAGAACAGACCGCCAATGACTTTGGTTTCCAGGCTGTACTTCAGGTCGCGCGGATCGAAGTAGTCGTACTCGATGGCATAGCCCGGACGCACGATGTGTGCGTTTTCCATGCCGCGGATCGATTGCACGATCTGCAATTGCACGTCGAACGGCAAGCTTGTGGATATCCCGTTCGGGTACAGCTCATGGGTGGTCAAACCTTCCGGTTCGATAAACACCTGATGGCTTTCCTTGTCGGCAAAGCGGTGGATCTTGTCTTCGATCGACGGGCAATAACGCGGACCGATGCCTTCGATTTCACCGGCAGCCGAATACATCGGCGAACGATCGAGGTTCGCGGCAATGATTTCGTGGGTGCGGGCGTTGGTGTGCGTAATCCAGCAGCTCACTTGGCGTGGATGCTGTTCTTTGTTGCCCATGAACGACATCACCGGGATCGGCGTATCGCCGGGCTGCTCGGTCATTACCGAGAAATCCACAGACTTGCCGTCGATACGCGGCGGTGTACCGGTTTTCAGGCGACCGACCCGCAGTGGCATTTCACGCAGACGGTGAGCCAGCGCGATCGACGGTGGATCACCGGCTCGACCGCCGGAAAAATTCTGCAAACCGATGTGGATAAGTCCGCCGAGGAAGGTACCGGTGGTCAACACCACGGAATCGGCGAAGAAGCGCAGACCCATTTGCGTGACAACACCGCGGACTTGTTCCTGTTCGACGATCAGATCGTCAGCAGCTTGTTGAAATATCCACAGGTTCGGCTGGTTTTCCAGGATTTCACGGACAGCGGCTTTGTACAGAATCCGGTCAGCTTGCGCACGGGTCGCCCGTACGGCTGGGCCTTTGCGGCTGTTCAACACGCGAAACTGGATGCCGCCCAAATCGGTGGCCATGGCCATCGCGCCGCCGAGGGCATCGATTTCCTTGACCAGATGGCTTTTGCCAATGCCACCAATGGCCGGGTTGCAACTCATGGCTCCGAGGGTTTCCACGTTATGCGTCAGCAACAGGGTTTTTGCCCCCATACGTGCTGAGGCCAGTGCTGCCTCGGTACCGGCATGACCGCCGCCGATGACGATCACTTCAAAACGGGAAGGGAAATCCACCACGCACCTCGTGCCTGCTTAAGTAGGTAATTCAGGAATAGTTTGAGATCAGGTTTCTGGACCTGGTCGACAAGTATAGGGACTTCGCCCTTCCTAAAGAACCCTTTGCACAAAATTTAACCAGCTGTGGAGAACTCGAGGTTAAAAGAATAAAAAAGAGAGAAATTTATAAAACCTTTGTTTTTATGTTTATTTTTACTGAGGCACGTTTCTGTGGATAGATCGCTACAGGCCTTTATATTCAATATGTACAGAGATTCAAAACCCTGTGACCATGTGCCAATGAGGACCTTGGATAACCGGTTTAAGCCTGTGGATGAAAGGGGTATTTATCCACAGGGGCGGTTATGTCCAGTTTTCAGGCCCTGTTATCAACTGCCCTTAGTGGCAGTTATTCACAGGGCTTAATCCACAGAAAAACGATACAACGGCTTTTTCACAGCGCAAAAAAAAACGCCAGCGAGGGTTCGCTGGCGACAAAGAAGCCGATGGAGGGAAGTGCGAGGGCTATTGTGAGAGAACGTAACAGGGGCTAATAATAGGCATTATCATTAACTCATCAGTTTTTCCCCATGTCCCTACCCGCCCACACTGCTGCGATCGAGCAAATCTACGAGCAACACCATTCGTGGCTATATGGCTGGCTCAAGGGCAAATTGCATGACGCCTGCGATGCGGCCGATGTAGCGCATGACACGTTTGTGCGGATTCTCGCGGCGCGCAACGCCGCGCATATTCGTGAACCACGGGACTATCTGGCGACTGTTGCACGCGGGCTGGTGATCGATCGTTATCGCAGGAAGGCTATCGAAGCTGCGTATTTGCAGACCGTGGCAGCTCGACCGCAAGCCACCGCCATCAGCGAGGAAGACAAGGCGCTGATCATCGAAACTCTGGTCGCTGTGGATAAAGCCTTGGCGGGGCTCGGCCCCAGAAGCCAACAGATTTTCATGCTGTCGCAGATCGATGGCCGGACTTATCAACAGATCGCCCTGCAGCTAAAGGTTTCGCTGACCACGGTGAAGAAACACATGATCCGTGCCCTGACGGAATGTGCCCTGATCATGGCGCAACATTGATGGCCATCGCTCCCGATCGCCAGGTTTTCGAAGCCGCCGCCACTTGGTATGTGCAGTTTCAGGCGGACCCGCCGACGCTCGCCGAACAGAAGGCCTGGCAGCTGTGGATAGACAGTGATCCAGCGCACCTGGCGGCATGGAACCAGATGGAACAACTGCAGCGCCACCTCGGTACGTTGCCGCCTGATTTGAAACGTCGCGCCCTGAATACCGGACAGCAACGACGCCAGGTGCTCAAGTTGTTGCTACTCGCTGCGGGGACGGGGTTCGTTGGCTGGAATGTCCAGCAACACACATCGCAGGGGAATGTCTGGGCCGACTATAAAACTGGCGTTGGCCAGCGTCGCAACCTGACATTGGCTGATGGCAGTCAGATTCAGCTCAACACCGACACTGCCATTGACGTGTCTTTTGATCCGACGCAGCGGCTGATTCGCCTGCGCTCCGGCGAGATCCTGATTCAAACCGGCAAACTTGGCGATCAACGGCCCTTTTTCGTCGACACCCGTGATGGCCGGATTCAAGCGCTGGGCACCCGGTTTTCCGTACATCAGTTATCGGAGTCTACCCGTGTCGGTGTGCTGGAAGACCGGATCAGCGTTCAGCCTGCTGATCTATCAACAGCCGCAATTATTCTGAACGCAGGCGAAGGGGCCGACTTTGATCGTCGACACATCGGGCTCACTCATCCCTTCAAATCCACGGAAGTGGCGTGGACCAATGGCCAGTTGATTGTGCTCAATGCACGCTTGGGCGACGTGATTGAAGAATTGGGCCGCTATCGCCGCGGTGTTTTGCACTGCGATAACCGCGCGCGGGATCTGCGGGTATCCGGCACATTCCGGCTCGACTCCACCGATGCAGTGCTGGCCAATCTTCAGGCTTCGCTGCCAATCGACGTGCGCTATTTCACCCGTTACTGGGTCTCGATCAGCCACAGCGCTTGATCGAAATGTCACTTGGGGAAAATAAATCGACAACAGGGTTATCTTTTTTTGCCCTGACCCGGCCCTACAGGTAATCGCGATAAACGCGGCTCTTTGCCACCTTCAGGGCT
The DNA here is from genome assembly GCF_949767845.1 of Pseudomonas sp. IT-232MI5. Taxonomy (NCBI): domain Bacteria; kingdom Pseudomonadati; phylum Pseudomonadota; class Gammaproteobacteria; order Pseudomonadales; family Pseudomonadaceae; genus Pseudomonas; species Pseudomonas sp. IT-232MI5. The sequence continues at coordinate 134,019 of NZ_CATKQE010000044.1, read as the reverse complement.
AATCCACACATGCGTCTTTCCACGTTTCGTCAGCGTTTTTCCTACCACTGCATTGCTTACAGCCTACTGATGACCAGCGCTGCGTCCTGCCTGGTGATTAGCCATAACGCGATCGCTGCAACGGTCGCCCAGCGTTATGCCATTGCCGCCGGCCCGCTGGACAATGCCTTGAGCCAGTTCGCCTCCGCTGCGAATGTAATCCTGTCGTTCTCGCCGCAACAGACCAGCCGTTTGCGCAGTGCCGGTTTGAACGGCGATTTCACCGTCGACCAGGGTTTCGCCCAACTGCTGCAAGGCTCGGGGTTGCAAGCCGTACCACAGGCGCCGGGCAGTTACATTTTGCAGGCACTGCCCAACGGCGACGCACTGGAATTGGCCCCGACCAACATTAACGGTCAGTTGGCCAATCCGATGAATCTGGATTACGCCGCCGACGTCGGATACAAGGCGCAGAACAGCCGGATCGGTACGAAAACCAGTACGCCATTGTCGGAAACACCGCGTTCCGTGTCCGTCGTCACTGCCCAGCGCATGAAAGATCAGAAATCTCAGACACTCACTGAAGTACTCGGCTACGTTCCGGGAATCTTCGCGCCACCCTTTGCCGCCGGCGACAGTCTGGCTGGAGACCTGTTCTACATTCGCGGTTTCAACGCTACCGATTATGGCTACGGTCTTTTGCGCGATGGACTACGCGTACAGGGCAATCGTTATGACACCAGCACCGAGCCTTACGGACTTGAGCGGGTCGAGATTTTCCGCGGCCCGTCTTCTCTGTTGTATGGGGAAAACGCACCGGGCGGTCTGGTCAATCTTGTTAGCAAACGTCCGACCGCTGCACCGCAGGGCGAAGTGCAATTGGGTTATGGCTCGAACAATCGCCGGCAGATCGGCGTCGATGTCTCCGGTCCACTCAATGACAGCGGCAACGTTCTCGGGCGGGTGGTGATGCTTGGGCGCAAGTCGGACACCCAGACCGATCATGTCCCGGACGACCGGATCTACATCGCGCCATCCCTGACCCTGAATTTCGATGATTTCAACACGCTGACTCTGCTGGCCAACTACCAGAAGGATCACACCAACATGGAACTTGGCCTACCGGCGGCCGGTACTTTGCTGACAAATCCCAACGGCAAGTTATCCAAAGGCACCCTGCTCGGCGACCCGGACTGGAACACTTTCGAACGGGAAACCTGGAGCACCGGTTACGAGTTCAGCCACTCGTTCAACGACGATTGGCAGTTCCGTCAGAACTCGCGCTACATGCAGTCGCGCATTACCCGTCACGAAACCTGGCCGGGCAACCTCAACAACGCCGGGTTTGGCACACGCCTGAACATGACTGCGTACGATCGCTTCAACAAGTCGATGGTGTACTCGCTGGATAACCAGCTGGAAGGCAAGTTCCAGGTCGGCGGTCTGGAGAACACCGTGTTGTTCGGCGCCAGCTACGACCGTACCTCGTTCAATCAGGACTGGAACGCTGGCATCGTCGGGCCGATCGATGTGTATAACCCGGTGTACCTACGTGACCCGACGACACCGATTGCTGTGCAAAACACCTTGCTCGAGCAACAGATGAAAGGTGTTTATGCACAGATCCAAAGCAAGTACGACCATTGGTTGTTTCTGCTCGGTGGCCGTCAGGACTGGGTCGACAGTGATTTCCGCGACAAGGTCGCCCAGTCGAGCGACATCAGTTCCGAGGACAAGAAGTTCACCTATCAGGGCGGCGTGATGTACCAGTTCGACAACGGCATGACGCCGTATGTCAGCTATTCCACCTCGTTCGTACCGGTGCAGCAGATTTCCAATGCCGGCGCACCGCTCGACCCGATCACCAGCAGCCAATACGAAGTGGGTCTGAAATACGAACCGATCGGCTGGGATACTGCGTTTACCGCTTCGGTGTACGACCTGCGCAAAAAGGACGACACCTACTTCGACTCGACGACAGCGACCTACCGCCAGGTCGGCGAAAGCCGTTCCAAAGGTGTGGAACTGGAACTGAACAGCAATCTGACCCAGAACCTCAATGTGACAGCGGCCTACACCTACACCGATGCGCGGATTACCAAAGATGCCGCGACGTCATTGGTCAAAGGCCAGCAAATGACCGGAGTGCCACGTAATCAGGCTTCGGTCTGGACGAAATACCGATTCCTCGATGGCGACTTGAAAGGCCTGTACGTCGGCGGTGGTGTGCGTTATTTCGACAGTGCCTTCGCCTACACCTCGCCTTCTCTGTACGGCAAGCTCGATGCCGGCGATGTCACGTTGGTGGATGCGGCGATCGGCTATCAGATCGATACGCACTGGAGCGTCGACCTGAACGCGAAAAACCTGTTCGACAAGGAATATGTGTCGGGATGCAACGATGCTGGTCGTTGTTATTGGGGCGAAGATCGCACCTTGCTGGGTACGGTGTCTTACAACTGGTAAAGCAAAAAAGGGGCTGTGGATAAATATTCCACAGCCCCTTTTGTTATTTGCCGATGCAGAAGCTGGAAAAGATCCTTCCCAGCAGATCATCGGAGCTGAACGCCCCGGTGATTTCACCTAGAGAATGCTGGGCCTGACGCAAATCTTCGGCGAGCAATTCGCCGGCGCCGGCCAATGTCAGTTGCGCGCGGCCGTGTTCCAACGCGGCGCTGGCGTGACGTAATGCCTCCAAATGGCGGCGACGTGCACTGAAGCTGCTTTCCGAAGTTTGCTCGTAACCCATGCAGGCTTTGAGATGGTCACGCAGCAAGTCCAGTCCTTCACCGGCCGACTTGGCACTCAGACTGATCGTCACATGCCCGTCTTCACTGGTTTCGAGGGCAATTGCTTCGCCCGTCAGATCCGCTTTGTTGCGGATCAGGGTAACTTTCGCCGGATCCGGACGGGTCTCGAGGAATTCCGGCCACAATGCAAACGGGTCCAGTGCTTCCGGAGCGGTCGCATCGACCACCAGCAACACCCGATCGGCTTCACCAATAGCCTTCAATGCCCGTTCAACACCGATCTTTTCCACATGATCATCGGTATCACGCAGCCCTGCAGTATCGACAACATGCAACGGCATGCCGTCGATGTGGATATGTTCGCGCAGGATATCCCGCGTGGTGCCGGCAATCTCCGTCACGATGGCAGCTTCGCGACCGGCCAAAGCATTCAACAGGCTGGACTTGCCGGCATTCGGACGACCGGCGATCACCACGGTCATGCCATCGCGCAACAAAGCGCCCTGCCCGGCTTCACGCAGTACTGTGGATAACTCGTTGCGCACTTTGTCGAGCATGTTCAACACATGGCCATCGGCGAGGAAGTCGATTTCCTCTTCCGGAAAGTCGATGGCGGCTTCGACGTAGATACGCAAACCGATCAACTGCTCGGTCAAGTTATGCACACGTTGGGAAAATGCACCCTGCAATGAGCGCAGGGCATTACGCGCAGCCTGTGCCGAACTGGCCTCGATCAAATCGGCAATCGCCTCGGCCTGGGCCAGGTCGAGTTTGTCATTGAGGAAAGCACGTTCACTGAATTCACCCGGACGGGCCAAACGGCAACCCAACTCCAGGCAACGCTTGAGCAACATATCCAGAACGATCGGGCCGCCGTGGCCTTGCAGTTCCAGCACGTCTTCGCCGGTGAAAGAGTTCGGTCCCGGGAAATACAGGGCCAGGCCCTCGTCCAGGACTTGCTGGTCGTCACTGAAAAACGGCCCGTAATGGGCGTAACGCGGTTTCAGCTCACGGCCGCTGATGGCTTTGGCTGCAACACTGGCCAGCGGCCCGGAAATACGGACGATGCCCACACCGCCGCGACCCTGAGCGGTGGCGACGGCGGCGATGGTTTCACGAGGTGTGCTCATAAACCGGAATCCAGACAAAAGTGGCAGATAGCAAAACGCCCCACTAGGGGGCGTTTTGAGTGGTGTTATCCACAGTGCAAGTTACGCCTCGGCTTTTTTCGTCGCCGCTTCGATCTTACGCGTGATGTACCACTGTTGTGCAATCGACAGGCAGTTGTTCACAACCCAGTACAGCACCAGACCTGCCGGGAACCACAGGAAGAAGAAGGTGAAGATGATTGGCATCATTTTCATGACCTTCGCCTGCATCGGATCCGGAGGAGTCGGGTTCAGCTGCTGCTGGATGAACATGGTTGCACCCATGATGATCGGCAGAATGAAGAACGGATCCTTGATCGACAGGTCAGTGATCCACAGCATGAACGGCGCCTGGCGCATTTCCACGCTTTCCAGCAGAACCCAGTACAGCGAAAGGAAAACCGGCATCTGCACGAGGATCGGCAAGCAGCCGCCCAGCGGGTTGATCTTCTCTTTCTTGTACAGCTCCATCATGGCTTGCGACATTTTCTGCCGGTCATCGCCATGTTGCTCTTTCAGAGCAGCCAGTTTCGGCGCGACAGCACGCATACGCGCCATCGATTTGTAGCTGGCAGCCGACAGCGGGAAGAAAATACCCTTGATCAGCATGGTCAGGAAGATGATCGACCAGCCCCAGTTACCGACGATGGCGTGGATGTGTTGCAGCAGCCAGAAGATTGGCTGGGCAATGAACCACAGAATGCCGTAGTCGACGGTCAGTTCCAGACCTGGGGACAACTCTTTCAGCACAGCCTGGCTTTTAGGACCGGCGTACAGCACAGCGCTGGTTTCAACTTTGGCACCCGGAGCAGCGGTCAGTGTCGGACCGGTGTAACCGATGATGTAGTTGCCTTTGCTGTCTTTACGGGTCTGGACGATGTTGTTTTCGCCCTTGGCCGGAATCCACGCGGTCACGAAGTAATGTTGCAGCCAGGCTACCCAGCCACCGGTGACGGTTTCTTTCAGCTGCGCCTTGTCCATGTCCTTCATGGACACTTTCTTGTACGGCTCCGAACTTGTCCACAGGGCGGCGCCCAGGTAAGTCGCGGTGCCAGTAGCAGTAGTGGACGAAGGATCAGCGCTGTTGTCGCGTTTCAACTGAGCAAACATTGCGCCGTTCCAGGGCTGAGAGCTCTGGTTATCCACAATGTAGGAAACGGCTACGTCATACAGGCCGCGTTTCAGGGTGAAACGCTTGATGTAGTTGACGCCGTCCTTGCTGAACTTCAGGTCGACGACCAGTTGGTCCTGACCGTCAGCCAGTTGATAAGTCTTCTTCTCCGAAGAGTAGACCGGACGACCGGCCGGATTTGCATCCGGGCCATTGGTGCCGATCAGACCGCTTTGGGCCAGATAAACACGTTCGCCACCGTTATCGAACAGTTGGAACGGCACATCAGGACGATCCTGACGACGTGGATACAGAGGCAAGGTCAGTTGAGCGACATCGCCACCTTGTGGATCGATCGCGAGATCGAGCACGTCGGTTTTGATCTGGATCAGATCCTTGCTGGCGGCTACCGGCGTTTCGGCAGGTGCGCTGGTATCGCTAGCGGCGCGCGGAATATCGTCACTGGCGGCAGCATTATTGCCAGTGGCGGTGTCCGGCAAACCGGATGTAGTCGTACTGGAAGCAACATTCTGAGTCGGCAGGGCAGCCTGACCATAGTCCTGGTTCCATTTAAGGACCATAACGTAGGCCACGATTGCCAGGGCGACGATCAGGATCGTGCGTTTGATATCCATGATTACTCGGCCATCGAAGAAGAACGGGAGGTAGGGATAGGTGGAACCGGGTCATAACCACCGGGATTCCACGGATGACAGCGACCTAAACGACGAAAGGCCAGCCAGCCACCGCGCAGAAGGCCATGATTTTCGATGGCTTCTAACGCGTAGCAGGAACAACTGGGGTAGAAACGACAGTGGTTGGCCATTAAAGGACTAATGGCATAGCGATAAAACTGGATCGGAACGAGGGCCAGTTTACGCATCTGGACTGTCTACCCCTACAGTTTCGGTTTTGACTTCTGGAACGGGCTTGCTGCGTGCAAGACGCTTCCAGAGTTTGCCGAAATGCTGAATCAATTCGGGGTTTTCTACATCGCCCAGACCTTTGCGCGCGACGATAACGATATCCCAGCCGACCAGTGAATCCTGGTGCAGACGGAATGATTCGCGCATCAAACGTTTGAGGCGATTGCGCTCAACGGAGAGCTTTACGCTCTTTTTCCCGATAACCAGCCCGAGACGGGGGTGATCAAGATCGTTGTTGCGTGCAAGGAGCAGGAGATTTTTCCCCGGAACCTTGCCGGTAGGGGAGTCAAAGACTGCCTTGAAATGCCGGGGGGTAAGCAGACGCTTTTCCCGACTGAAGTCCTGACTCACCTCCAGTACCGGATTATCAAACTGCCAGACGCGCACGACCTTTGGCGCGACGACGCGACAGGACTGCGCGGCCGTTCTTGGTAGCCATGCGAGCACGGAAACCGTGGGTACGAGCGCGTTTGATAGTGCTTGGTTGGAAAGTACGTTTCATTGTCGTGTTACCTGGTTCGTCCACAACGGGCCGGAATGGCCCCCGTTTTAAGAGACCGGGGATTCTAGAGAAAGCAAGCCTTCAGGTCAATTTCCAACCAACGTTTCCTTATAAATAGATCTCGAGGTGTTCTTTGCCCGATCACCTGCTCGCCATACATAAAAATAAAGAAGGGAATTATTTAAAGCTTTTCTGTAAAGCTTATAAAAGCTAGGCACACCGTCTTCTGTGGATAAGTGGCATTAGCCCTTGTTTGACGTGATGTACAGAGAATGACAACTACAGTGGAAAACCGTGTTCAGCCTGTGCTGCACTGTCGGATAACCTGTGTGTGGAATGGCATTTTATCCACAGGCAGGTTATCCACCGAGTTCAACCCCCAGTTGTCCAGTGCCCTTAGTGGCGGTTATCCACAGAGCTTATTCACACACCGTTGGTCGTTTTTTTAGCGGTTAACGCGTTGATAAATCATGGTCACCGGGCAACCTGCATGTGGATAAGTGGACGGCTCGCCGCTACAATGGCCGCTTGTTTTTGCCTCACCGGCTTTCAACTTAGGGGATATCCGTGTCAGTGGAACTTTGGCAGCAGTGCGTGGAGCTTTTGCGCGAGGAGCTGCCTGCCCAACAATTCAACACCTGGATCCGTCCACTACAGGTCGAAGCCGAAGGCGACGAGTTGCGCGTCTACGCACCGAACCGTTTTGTGCTGGACTGGGTCAACGAAAAGTACCTGGGTCGTGTCCTTGAGCTGCTGGATGAGCATGGCAACGGCATGGCGCCAGCGCTCTCCTTATTAATAGGCAGCAAACGCAGTTCCGCTCCGCGTGCCGCACCGAACGCGCCGCTTGCAGCCGCGCAGGTTTCCCAGCAGGCCCAGGCAAATGCCACGCCTGTGAGTACGCCGGCACCCACCCAGACGTCAGCGCCGGCAGCCAAGCGTTCGACGCAGAAAAGCCCCGAAGTCAGCGATGAACCGTCTCGCGACAGTTTCGACCCGATGTCCGGTGCCGCTTCCCAGCAAGCCCCGGTCCGCGCCGAACAGCGTACCGTGCAGGTCGAAGGCGCGCTCAAGCACACCAGTTACCTGAACCGCACCTTCACCTTCGAAAACTTCGTCGAAGGTAAATCCAACCAGCTCGCCCGCGCGGCGGCCTGGCAAGTGGCGGACAACCCCAAGCACGGCTACAACCCACTGTTCCTTTATGGTGGCGTCGGCCTGGGTAAAACCCACTTGATGCACGCGGTGGGTAACCACCTGTTAAAGAAGAACCCGAATGCCAAGGTCGTGTACCTGCATTCCGAGCGTTTCGTCGCCGACATGGTCAAGGCGCTGCAACTGAACGCGATCAACGAGTTCAAGCGTTTCTACCGTTCGGTGGATGCCTTGCTGATCGACGACATTCAGTTCTTTGCTCGCAAGGAGCGTTCGCAGGAAGAGTTTTTCCACACTTTCAACGCCCTGCTTGAAGGTGGCCAGCAGGTCATTCTCACCAGTGACCGCTACCCGAAAGAAATCGAAGGCCTTGAAGAGCGCCTCAAATCCCGCTTCGGCTGGGGCCTGACGGTTGCTGTCGAGCCGCCGGAACTGGAAACGCGCGTGGCGATCTTGATGAAGAAGGCCGACCAGGCCAAAGTCGACTTGCCGCACGACGCCGCGTTCTTCATTGCCCAGCGTATTCGCTCCAACGTCCGTGAGCTGGAAGGCGCGTTGAAACGCGTGATCGCCCACTCGCACTTCATGGGCCGCGACATCACTATCGAGCTGATTCGCGAATCCCTGAAAGACCTGTTGGCGTTGCAGGACAAACTGGTCTCTGTGGATAACATTCAGCGCACCGTCGCCGAGTACTACAAGATCAAGATCTCGGACCTGCTGTCCAAGCGCCGTTCGCGCTCGGTAGCGCGTCCGCGTCAGGTAGCCATGGCGTTGTCCAAGGAGCTGACCAACCACAGCCTGCCGGAAATCGGCGATGTGTTTGGCGGCCGTGACCACACCACCGTGTTGCACGCCTGCCGCAAGATCAACGAACTTAAGGAATCCGACGCGGACATCCGCGAGGACTACAAGAACCTGCTGCGTACACTGACCACTTGATGAACACCAGCGCAGCTTATTAAGGCAAGGGACTAGACCATGCATTTCACCATTCAACGCGAAGCCCTGTTGAAACCCCTGCAACTGGTCGCAGGCGTCGTCGAGCGTCGACAGACCTTGCCGGTACTGTCCAACGTGCTGTTGGTAGTCGAAGGCCAGCAACTGTCGCTGACCGGTACCGATCTTGAGGTCGAACTGGTCGGTCGTGTGCAACTCGAGGAGCCGGCAGAAACAGGTTCCATCACCGTGCCTGCGCGCAAGCTGATGGATATCTGCAAAAGCCTGCCCAACGACGCGCTGATCGACATCAAGGTCGACGAGCAGAAGCTGGTGGTAAAAGCCGGCCGTAGCCGTTTCACCCTGTCGACCTTGCCGGCCAACGATTTCCCGACCGTTGAAGAAGGCCCGGGTTCGCTGACCTGCAGCCTCGAGCAAAGCAAACTGCGTCGCCTGATCGAACGCACCAGCTTCGCCATGGCTCAGCAGGACGTGCGTTACTACCTCAACGGCATGTTGCTGGAAGTGTCCGAGGGCATCATCCGCGCTGTGGCCACCGACGGTCACCGTTTGGCCATGTGCTCGATGAAAGCCGATATCGGCCAGCCGGATCGTCACCAGGTGATCGTGCCGCGCAAAGGTATCCTCGAACTGGCGCGTCTGCTCACCGAGCCGGACGGCAATGTCAGCATCGTGCTGGGTCAGCACCACATCCGCGCGACCACCGGCGAATTCACCTTCACCTCGAAACTGGTCGACGGCAAATTCCCGGACTACGAGCGCGTGTTGCCTAAGGGCGGCGACAAGCTGGTATTGGGCGATCGTCAGGCGCTGCGCGAAGCGTTCAGCCGTACCGCGATTCTGTCCAACGAGAAGTACCGTGGTATCCGTCTGCAGCTGGCCAGCGGTCAGTTAAAGATCCAGGCCAACAACCCGGAGCAGGAAGAAGCGGAAGAAGAAGTGGGCGTTGAATACAACGGCGGCTCCTTGGAAATCGGCTTCAACGTGAGCTACTTGCTCGACGTGCTGGGCGTGATGACCACCGAGCAGGTTCGCCTGATCCTGTCCGACTCCAACAGCAGTGCGCTGGTGCAAGAGTCGGACAACGACGATTCGGCTTACGTTGTCATGCCGATGCGTCTGTAATCAGCTGACTCTGGATGTCCTTAAGTCGTGTTTCGGTCACCGCGGTGCGCAATCTGCACCCGGTGACCTTCTCCCCCTCCCCCCGCATCAACATTCTTTACGGCGCCAACGGCAGCGGCAAAACCAGTGTTCTGGAAGCCATTCATCTGCTGGGGCTTGCCCGTTCGTTTCGTAGCACGCGGCTTTTGCCGGTCATCCAGTACGAGCAGCTCGCCTGTACCGTGTTCGGTCAGGTCGAACTGGCCGAGGGTGGGCATAGCGCTTTGGGTATCTCGCGCGACCGTCAGGGCGAATTCCAGATACGCATCGACGGCCAGAACGCCCGCAGCGCAGCGCAACTGGCAGAGATCCTGCCGCTGCAGTTGATCAACCCCGACAGCTTCCGTCTGCTTGAAGGCGCGCCGAAGATTCGCCGGCAGTTTCTCGATTGGGGTGTGTTCCACGTCGAGCCGCGGTTCATGGCCACCTGGCAGCGTTTGCAGAAGGCCTTGCGCCAGAGAAACTCCTGGCTGCGGCATGGTACACTTGACGCCGTTTCGCAAGCGGTTTGGGACAGGGAACTGTGCCAGGCCAGCGCTGAAATCGATGAATACCGCCGCGCTTACATCAAAGCCTTGAAACCAGTCTTTGAACAAACCTTGAGCGAACTGGTTGAGCTCGAAGGTTTGACGCTCAGCTATTACCGAGGCTGGGACAAAGACCGGGAATTGAGTGCCGTACTGGCCGGATCCCTGCAACGGGATCAGCAAATGGGTCATACCCAGGCCGGACCGCAACGGGCTGATTTGCGTCTTAGATTGGGTGCACACAACGCCGCGGACATTTTGTCCCGGGGTCAGCAGAAGTTGGTGGTCTGTGCACTGCGGATTGCCCAAGGGCATCTGGTCAGCCAGGCCCGCCGCGGTCAGTGTATTTATCTGGTGGATGACTTGCCGTCCGAGCTGGACGAGAGCCACCGTCGCGCGCTGTGCCGCTTGCTGGAAGACTTACGCTGCCAGGTGTTCATCACCTGTGTAGATCACGAATTATTGAGGGAAGGCTGGCAGACGGAAACGCCAGTCGCTCTGTTCCACGTGGAACAGGGCCGTATCACCCAGACCCACGACCATCGGGAGTGAAGGCATTGAGCGAAGAAAATACGTACGACTCAACGAGCATTAAAGTGCTGAAAGGCCTGGATGCCGTACGCAAACGTCCCGGTATGTACATTGGTGACACCGACGATGGCAGCGGTCTGCACCACATGGTGTTCGAGGTGGTCGACAACTCGATCGACGAAGCCCTCGCCGGCCACTGCGACGACATCAGCATCATCATCCACCCGGATGAGTCCATCACCGTTAAAGACAACGGCCGTGGCATCCCGGTAGACGTGCACAAAGAGGAAGGCGTTTCCGCGGCCGAGGTCATCATGACCGTCCTCCACGCTGGCGGTAAGTTCGACGACAACTCCTACAAGGTATCCGGCGGTCTGCACGGTGTAGGTGTGTCGGTAGTGAACGCACTGTCCGAAGAGCTGGTTCTGACTGTTCGCCGCAGCGGCAAGATCTGGGAACAGACCTACGTCCACGGCGTACCTCAGGCACCGATGGCCATCGTTGGCGACAGCGAAACCACCGGCACCCAGATCCACTTCAAGGCTTCCAGCGAAACCTTCAAGAACATTCACTTCAGCTGGGACATCCTGGCCAAGCGCATTCGTGAACTGTCCTTCCTCAACTCCGGTGTCGGCATCGTCCTCAAGGATGAGCGCAGCGGCAAGGAAGAGCTGTTCAAGTACGAAGGCGGCCTGCGTGCGTTCGTTGAATACCTGAACACCAACAAGACCGCGGTCAACCAGGTGTTCCACTTCAACATCCAGCGTGAAGACGGCATCGGCGTGGAAATCGCCCTGCAGTGGAACGACAGCTTCAACGAGAACCTGTTGTGCTTCACCAACAACATTCCGCAGCGCGACGGCGGTACCCACCTGGTGGGCTTCCGTTCGGCACTGACGCGTAACCTGAACAACTACATTGAGCAGGAAGGTCTGGCGAAGAAGCACAAAGTCGCCACCACCGGTGACGATGCCCGTGAAGGCCTGACTGCGATCATCTCGGTGAAAGTGCCGGATCCGAAGTTCAGCTCGCAGACCAAAGACAAGCTGGTCTCTTCCGAAGTGAAGACCGCGGTCGAACAGGAAATGGGCAAGTACTTCTCCGACTTCCTCCTGGAAAACCCGAACGAAGCGAAACTGGTCGTCGGCAAGATGATCGACGCCGCTCGTGCCCGTGAAGCCGCGCGCAAGGCCCGTGAGATGACCCGCCGCAAAGGCGCGCTGGACATCGCCGGTCTGCCAGGCAAGCTCGCTGACTGCCAGGAAAAAGACCCGGCGCTGTCCGAACTGTACCTGGTGGAAGGTGACTCCGCGGGCGGCTCTGCCAAGCAGGGACGTAACCGCAAGACTCAGGCGATCCTGCCGTTGAAGGGTAAGATCCTCAACGTCGAGAAAGCGCGTTTCGACAAGATGATCTCTTCCCAGGAAGTGGGCACCTTGATCACCGCACTGGGCTGCGGTATCGGTCGCGACGAATACAACATCGACAAGCTGCGTTATCACAACATCATCATCATGACCGATGCTGACGTCGACGGTTCGCACATCCGTACCCTGCTGCTGACCTTCTTCTTCCGTCAGTTGCCGGAGCTGATCGAGCGCGGCTACATCTACATCGCCCAGCCGCCGCTGTACAAGGTCAAGAAAGGCAAGCAAGAGCAATACATCAAAGACGACGACGCCATGGAAGAGTACATGACGCAGTCGGCCCTGGAAGATGCGAGCCTGCACCTGAACGAAGAAGCTCCGGGCATTTCCGGTGAAGCGCTGGAACGTCTGGTTAACGACTTCCGCATGGTGATGAAGACTCTCAAGCGTCTGTCGCGCCTGTACCCGCAGGAGCTGACCGAGCACTTCATCTACCTGCCGGCCGTAAGCCTGGAAAAGCTCGGCGACCACGCAGCGATGCAAGAGTGGCTGGCCCAATACGAAGCGCGTCTGCGCACCGTGGAAAAATCCGGTCTGGTCTACAAGGCCAGCCTGCGTGAAGATCGTGAACGTGGCGTGTGGCTGCCAGAGGTCGAACTGATCTCCCACGGCCTGTCGAACTACGTCACCTTCAACCGCGACTTCTTCGGCAGCAACGACTACAAAACCGTCGTCACCCTCGGTGCTCAACTGAGCACCTTGCTCGACGAAGGCGCGTATATCCAGCGTGGCGAACGCAAGAAAGCGGTCACCGAGTTCAAGGAAGCCTTGGACTGGCTGATGGCTGAAAGCACCAAGCGCCACACCATTCAGCGATACAAAGGTCTGGGGGAAATGAACCCGGATCAGCTGTGGGAAACCACCATGGACCCAAGCGTGCGCCGCATGCTGAAAGTCACCATCGAAGACGCCATTGGCGCAGACCAGATCTTCAACACCCTGATGGGTGATGCGGTCGAACCTCGCCGTGACTTCATCGAGAGTAACGCGCTGGCGGTGTCCAACCTGGACTTCTGATCCGCGCAAGCAATTCGGTGTGTGTTGCCGAAACAAAAAAGGCCCGCATCAGCGGGCCTTTTTTATGGGTGTTCTTAGTAATAAACCGCTGGTCCCTGAATTCATTAGAGCGGGCCGAGGCAATGTTCAACTCAGAACAATCGCGGACTCACTCGATTTCAAATCAAACGCTTCGCGCGAAGGTCCAATTTCCCAAAGCAACTGCAAGCGCTGGTGGGCTTCGTACAATGTCGGAATATGACCTTCATCCACCCACCACATCACAACCCGTGGTTTGCTGATAGGCAGGAACCACTCCGCACCTCTCAAACGAAAGTCGTTGTGCGGTGTTTTATACAAGAAATCTTTCAAGGCCGCCGGGCTCTTCCACAGCGAAAGTGTATAAAGATACCCTTCTCCCCATAGTTCATCGAGAAGCTGTTGATTGTCCTGAACTTCCCGCCATATAAAACCAGGATGCGCGTCGGCTAGACCATTTACGTAGGCAGTAGAAGAATAAAAACCGTCCATGCGCGGATCAGATTTTAAATGTTTTGGTTTGACCAGATCAAACTGCGCGAGAATAGCCATTGACTGTTAATCCTTTAATAAGGCTAGAGGCTGTTAAAAAGTTGTGTAGTTACTAGTGAAGTTATGAACGGGTTTGCAGGCGAGCGCCAACATCCAGGTTACTTTGCAGTAATCAGACGGCTATTAATTATCGAGAAGTCAGTACGCGCTTTATTAAAGTTACATGCCGTGAACTATGATTTTTTAAACGGCGAGGAGGCATGAATATGTCATCTCATCTGTAAGCTGTGAATGCTTGAATCTGCCCTGCCACCATTGAGCTTGCCAGGTGACAGGGAGATTCGCTTGCAATCAGGCCTGACCGTTCAACATCAAATTGAGGTTCTGTACTGCGGCGCCTGATGCGCCCTTGCCGAGGTTGTCGTACACCGCGGCAAGCAATACCTGGCCTGACTTCTCATCCGAGAAGACATAGATGTCCAGGCGATTGGTGTCATTCAGGTATTCAGGGTCCAGTTGCGTAACGGTCTTGACCTGATCCAGCGGAACAACCTTGATGAACTCGGATTTGGCGTAATGGTTGCTGAGGCAGGCGTGGATCTGTTGCACCGAGGCGCCAGCGGGCAACAAGCGCAAATGCAGCGGCACGTACAAGACGATGCCTTGGCGGTACTTGCCATAGCCAGGCGTGAAGATCGGCCGATGATCCAGCAATGCCTCGGACATCATCTCCGGGACGTGCTTGTGGTTAAGGTTCAGGCCATAACCGCGGTATGGAGCGTCCGTGTGTTGCGGATGATCCGGGATTTCATAGGCGTCGATCAGTGATTTGCCCGAACCGGAATACCCGGAAATGGCATGCACATTCACCGGGTAGTCCTTGGGTACCACACCGGCTTCCGTCAGCGGACGCAACAGCGCGATGGCGCCTGTCGGGTAGCAGCCAGGATTGGATACACGCTTGGCTGTCGTGATGATGTCAGCCTGACCTGCAGTCAGTTCCGGCAGACCATACACCCAACCTGGTGTGGTGCGATGGGCAGAGCTGGGATCAAGTACACGTACCTTTGGATTCTCGATGAACGACACCGCCTCAACAGCGGCATCGTCCGGCAGGCAGAGAATCGCGACATCACAGGTGTTAAGTGCTTCAGCCCTTTTTACCGGGTCCTTGCGATCGGCATAGGGCAACTGCAAAAGCTCAATATCCGTGCGACCGTTCAGACGCGAATGTATCTGAAGTCCAGTCGTACCGGCTTCCCCGTCGATAAAAATAAGTGGCTTCATGTTCACGAAAATTCACGATAATGAGTGTTTTGAAACTTTATCACACCTTTACTGTGCTGCGCAGGGTGACGTTTTTATGCAAACAGTTTTTCAGGTTTATTTGAAATATTGTTTTTTAGTCCTGCTACCCCGTCACTGACCAATGTCTCTTCGAACTTTCCCGCCATGAAGTCAATTTGATATACATAAGGTACTGGTTTAAAGAACATTTCCCGATTCAACAACTTGGCCAGGGTAAACGTCGAGGTCAGGGTTGTAGCTAATAAACAGGCAGAGCTTAGAGAGGCAACTTTACGTTCCTCGAAATCAAGCTTCGGATCTTCCAGATAGGCACGGTGCAAATGCAGCGGGTCGAGGCCCATACCGAAATTGATCAGTTTCTCCGTCTCAGTCATATCGGGCGTCAACGCAAAATATTCTTCGAATGACATCGAATCCGGATGGAAGTGATGCAACGTTCCGCCAAAGCCTATAGGGCAGGAAACGACCGCCGGGATACCCAGTTCCCGCGCCTTTTGGTACATCTGAATTCGCGGCTCAATCACGAAGTAGTCCATGGCGTCGCATAACATGTCCACACCGGTCAAAAAGTCATCGACTGTTTCAGCGCTCACCCCGTTGTACTGTTCAATGCGCAAGGCCGGATTGATCGACAACAGACGCTCACGCAGGACATCGGCCTTCTTCAGTCCGACTGTATGAGTCGTTGCGCCAAATTGGCGGTTGAAGTTCTCTGGTCCGAAGGTATCGAAATCAGCAATTTTGATTCCGCCAACGCCCATGCGTACCAGTGTCTCCGCGTGGGTATATCCGACACCGCCGCATCCTGGAACTGCAATTGTCTTGCTGGCTAACAGTGCCAGTTCTTCCTGGCTGATCAAGCCGATCATTCGACTGTAAATGACTTCGCGGGAATATTCATTTTGCATATAACGCTCCTTGTATTTATTTGGCGACGTAGTGAAAACCAACGATTGAGAAACCGTGTCGGGTCCAGAAAGACTGCGCCATCGAATTGCTAACGAATGTATCAAGGCAGACCTGTTCACACTGGTAATGATCGGCCAAGGCTCTTACGTAGCTGAGCAGTTGTGCCCCCACTCCACGAGATCGGTTTCCCGGCTTGATGATGAAATGATCGATATATAAATATTTGCCGCAGTAAATCCGGGTATTCAGCCAATAGCCGGTCAGGCCCACCAACTCGGTTCCTGCGAATACCCCGACACACTGCCAATTCAACTTGGCGACAGTTTCCAATCGTTCTAACAGCAGGTCTTTATTCAAATCCGGATAAAAAGTCGACAGCAACGCCAGCGTCATGGGCAATTCATAATTCTGCATAACCCTGATCGTCACTGCCGTCTCCATACGTTCAGCCTTGTGCATGCAACCCCCTCACCCAGACACGTTTATAAGACTGGACGAGAACGGTCAGTGGAACTCGATAACCAGCAGATCGCGATAACCGCTGTCAGCTCCATTACAGATCTGAATGGCTGTCGTATCGTGAAAAACCGTGTCATCCCTGAACAACAGTGCCTGACAAGGCTTCTCCAGCGTGCCCACATAAATAGGCTGCTGGTGCATGATATCGACCAGGGTTGTTTCGCCTCCGACTACACCACTTCTGTCGGCCATGAACAGGCAACTGAATTTCACCCCATCCCGATGTTTGCCTTCGGGTACCGGCAATCCCGTCATGTCTGGAGTGGCGAGGATACGATTGAAATAGGTGTTGATCTTCCAGCCTTGGACATCTTCGATTTCACTGAAGGTGTTGGCGAGTTTCAGTAGAAGCTTCTTCAGCACTTCATTGTCGGCCATCTCCGCAGTGACGGGGGCGAAGTGCCGGTCGATGCCACCGTTCAGCGGATTGAAATACTCCGGTTGGGAATACGGTACATGGGGCTGCTGCTCCAGGCGATTGCCGTTCGCATACCACTTGAATTTACCGAAACGGCGATAGCGGTACATGCCACCATCGTTCATGTAACGATCAAGTTCGAGGTTTTCCCAATAACCCTGAAATTGTGCCCACTCGGGCATCTCGGAAAAATCCACACCCAGCAGTTCAGCGGAGTGCCCTGCAACAAATCGGCTGTTGTTGAGTGCCCAGACAGTCTGTGGCTCAGTATTGGCAAGATTGCTTTTCATAAGAGTTCTCTAAGTATCACGTCAACAGCGTTTTGTTGTTTTTCATAGCCAGTTCGATGCTTTTGTAATAGTCGACGGCTACGTTGTATCGGATCAGGCAGCCGATACACATTTCTTCAATGGCTTCAGGGCATGACTTCGCCAATGGCATCAGCACGCGATAGAGAAGTTGCTTGCCGTGATTGGCATCAATCTTTATATGCATGTCGTGGTAATAGATGACGTCTTCGGGCATGTGCAGACGACGCATGGCCTTGACTGTTCGGGAGAACCGGTAGGGCGCAGTGTGTTCAAGAATCGCCAGTGCGCCCAGTAGACGAGGGTGATACTGGCGCCGTAGTGCGTACATCAGCAGCAGATTGCCGTTCTTCAGGGCCTCCGCCGGCGCTTGTTGAACGCGGGCCTGGGGGCCGATGAGTTCGTGCAGTGTTGCTGCGGATTTACGGAACAGCACGGTATGCATTTCGGATAGCGTACCCAGGCCCATTTCGTCCCAGTAGTTTTCCGCAAGCGCCAACTTCATATCGCCTGTCATGCCCAATTGTGCCAGGGCGATGACGTCATCGAAGCGACCGTCGACCTGCTCTTCCATGGCGATGTAAAAGCTCAGTTCTTCAAGCGTCGACTCTTCAGCCAGCCAAGTGAAAAACGCTGAAACCTCATCGCGATGAGTCGAATGCAGGCGGGTGTACCACTTCAAAAACTCGGCAGCGTTCTTTGGCAACCGGGTTTTATCGAGACGACTTTCTTCGTAGGCGTTCCATTCATCTTCCAGTCTATGGGTGCGCGTATATTCGTGGTGAATCGGCGCCATTTTGTAAGCGCTTGGTTCGGCCAGTTCACGAAGATAAAACGAGTTGAGCGCGGTCTGTTCCGATAGCGAGTTTATGGTCGACGGCGGCGTGGTCGTCTGATCCGTGGAACGATCTTGTAGAGTCATTTCAGTTCCTTTGCTTTACCAGGGGCGAGCAGTCGCCAGACGCGAGCACGTGCCACGCCCCGTCGGAGTTAGCGTTCAGTCTTGCAACAGGCGCTGCGCGGGTCAGCTTTTGCGCATTGAGCGGAGCAGTCCCAAGTAAAAACTTTTATAGGAGACTTCCAGGTAACGGCAGTTTTCATGAATTTTTTCGTGCAGGTCGTGCAGACGGTCAATAGGCAATCCGGGCATCAGATGATGCTCAACGTGGTAGTTATTGCCGTTGGTGAACCAGTTCATGAATGCGTTGCTTTTGATGGTTCTGGTGTTTTCGTAGGGGTCTGTCGAATCCGTTGCGCAACGGAAATGCTCTGGCATCTCAATCAGGGCGTGTACCGGAGCCGCGACAAACATGAGCGGAATAATCCACAGATAGACGATGATTTCATAACCGAACTGAAAGGAGACCAAACCCAATAACGCAATCATCAATACCATCGAAAGATGATCTCGCTTGATCCGTTTGGAAACGTTGCTGGAAACGTTTTGGTACTGCGAGCTAAACGCAATGAACACATTTTTGAAAAAACGTGGGTAGTGCGAAACCATCAAAAGTCTGGTTAATAGCGCGCTGATGGAACGAAGGGATAACTCACCATATTGATCACCGTAATCAAAGAACTCCCGATTTTCCGGAGTGCCCAGGTAACGATGGTGGTGCATATGGCTGGCTTTGTAATCAGCAAATGAAACCAACATTGGCAGACCGAGCAGTATGCCGAACAGCTCGTTAAGCTTTTTATTCCGGAATCCCTGTGAGTGCAGGACTTGATGTTGAAGTTCCACGCCATGGGCGAACATTGATCCAAGAAGAATGACGCCTATGGCGATTTCCCATGGATGACCACTCAGTGCCAGACAACCACCGGTTACAATCAGCGCTAAGTAGATTGCAAATTTCAGTGCAAACGTTACATCGCTGGACCTGCTCTGAATATCGGCCAATGCCAATCGATTGGCATTAGTAAATGTAGTTCTCTGCACAACTCACTCCGTCGAACTGAACAAGAATTTCGCTGATATTTTCTAATCGTTAGGCAAGCTATCGAGTTGATTTTTAATCATTCCATTATGTGTACCTTTTACAGGCTCTGGTGTTAACTAATACCTCCGGTTTGAATGTTTAATTGTTCAGCTCGGGTGCTTCTGAAATACATCAAGTTTGATGAATGGCAATAACGCCAAGCAATCGCGCGCAGTACAACTGTGAGGGATCTAACGGTTGTGCCTGCAGTATCGATTCTCAATAGATTCCGCTTCGAAGTAAAAAAGATATTGTTGATCACCCATAAGGAAAACGGATGTTTGATTACAAATTGCTTTCTGCTCTCTCTGCGGTCATTGAACAGGGAGGCTTCGAACGAGCAGCCCAGGTTCTTGGTCTGTCCCAACCCGCAGTGTCACAGCGAATCAAGCTATTGGAGGCCAGGGTCGGCCGTCCGGTGTTAGTGCGCGTGACGCCACCGGTGCCAACCGAGATAGGGCGGCGGCTGCTTTATCATGTTCAGCAGGTGCGGTTACTTGAGCGCGATCTTCAGAGTCACGTGCCTTCTCTGGATGAAGACGGGTCCCCGGAACGCCTGCGTGTCGCCCTGAACGCTGACAGCCTGGCGACATGGTGGGCGCGATCAGTGGGCGATTTTTGCGCCGAGCAGAATTTGTTGCTGGATCTGGTCGTCGAGGATCAAGCGGTCAGTCTCAGGCGTATGCGTGCTGGTGAGGTGGCGGCCTGTGTGTGTGCCACTGAACGGCCAATGGCGGGGGCGCGCAGTCTGTTGCTCGGTGCCATGCGCTACCGCGCAGTGGCGAGTCCGGAGTTTATCGCCCGACATTTTCCGAACGGTATCAATGCCCAGTTGATTGCCCGCACGCCGGCGCTGGTGTTTGGCCCCGACGATTTTCTGCAGCACCGTTATCTCGCAGCCTTGGGCGTGCTCGGAAGTTTCGAGCACCATTTCTGTCCGTCATCAGAAGGATTTATACGACTGACAGAGGCCGGATTGGGTTGGGGTCTGGTTCCGGAGTTGCAGATTCTCGATCATCTGCAGCGTGGCTTGCTGGTCGAGTTGATACCCGACAAGCCAACCGATGTGCCGTTGTACTGGCACCATTGGCGCAATAGTGGCGAGTTGTTGGGCAAGCTGACCGAACATCTCGCGCAATCATCAAAACGATGGTTGGTGCCGCTGGATTCCCTGGCAAACATTCCTCGCCATATCGCTTCCATTCATCAGCCACGTTTCCCGATGCCCACTGAGCACGACAGTCATTCCTGTCTGACGATGAGCAGCAAAGTATAAGAACGTTGTGTTGAACTGAAACAGGACTGTCAGGTGGGGATAACGCGCCCCCTGACAGTTTCGGCTCAGCCGTTCAGGTGACGGCCGCCACACTTTCCAACCGATAGCCGTAGCCATAAATTGTCAGCAGTTGCCAGCCACGATCCGCCGTCAGTCCGAGCTTGTTGCGCAGGCGATAGATATGCGTGTCCAACGGTCGCGACGAAGCCATTTCCTCATGGGGCCAGAACCGTTCATACAGGTAGTCCCGCGACAATGGCCGTCCGAGGTTGCTGAACAGGCAACGCGCGAGACGGTATTCCCGTTCGGTCATGACGATCGGCTTGCCCTCGCGGGTGACCGTCAGTTCCGCATCGTCAAACGCCAAGTCATTGAAACTCAGCACTTCGGCAGCGGCTGGACGCTGTTGACTGTGCCGGCGCAATACCGCCGCCACGCGTGCTTTCAGTTCATTGGGACGGAACGGTTTACTCACGTAATCGTCGGCGCCTGCGTTCAAGGCCTGGACGATATCGCTTTCGCCATCGCGACTGGTCAGCATGATCGCTGCCGGTGGCGCCTCCATGTGCTCGCGGGTCCAGCGCAGCAGGGCCAGACCCGTGAGATCGGGTAACTGCCAATCGAGGATCAGCAGGTCGAAGGTTTCCCGGCGTAGCTGTCGCAGCAGGTCTTCACCACGCTCGAAGCTGTGCAGCGACCACGGCTGCTCGCCAGCGTCGGCCATTTGCTGCAGGGTTTGCTCGACCCGACGCAGTTCGGCGGGTTCGTCGTCCAATATCGCAACGCGCATACGCGATGATTCCTTGATGCTTGGGCAGTTGGCCGACAACCATAGTCGCTCCGCCATTGCTGGGAAAGTAAGCGGCCCGCCATTGGTCGACGTCCGCTATGATTCTTCGGGTCTACGTCTCAGACCTGTGGCCCATGAAACCATTCACATCGCCCTGCCCTGTTTCCCTATGAACAACAATCGTCGGCGTGAAAGCCGAGAGCCGAGCCAAGTGCAGCGACTGTTTCGACAGCTGGTGCGCGAGTGGTTGTGGATAAGTCTAGTGCTGTTGCCGCTGACTGCGCTGTTGTCGTATCGCGGGCAGGTCAATCTGCACGATGCAACGCCTGTTACGGGAGCGTTGTTATCGGTAGGGCTGGTGGCTTGTGTGCTGGGGTTGCTGTTGTGGCGACCGCGATGGGCACTTTGGCTAACGCTGATCGGCATGGCGTGTGTGTTGTTGATCAGTGCCGGGCTAGCGGAAATGCGCCACTGGTGGTCGCCGACACCGGCGGTGCTGGGTATGTTGTTCGGCTATTTGATCTGGAACTGGCGGCGTCTGAGTGTGGTGCTGACGTATTTCGGCTGGGAGCTGGCGCGGCTGGACAGCGAGCCGAAAGTGTTCCCCGAACGTCGTCGTACGCAATTTACCGGGACTGATCGCTTGCAGGGCCAGATCATGGCGCTTGAACAGGCCATGAGTCGCACCCGAGATACCCGTCGCTTTATTGCCGACGGTCTGGAGTACTTGCCCGTCGCCACACTGATCAGCGATCCCAGAGGCCAGATCCTGTTGGGCAATCGCAAGGCTCGTCAGCTATTCGATCACAATCTGGTGGGGGACGACGTCCTCGATCAACTGGCCAGCCTCGGTTATCCGGAGTTGTCCACAGAGCCGCGCCCGTCGCTGTCGGCCATGCCGTTGTTGGAGTTTCGCGATCACAAGGAACGCAGTCTGCGCCTGGAGCGTGCCGCACTGCTGCCGGTGGACGGAGACACGCCAATCGGTTGGCTGCTCAGCCTCACCGATCTCAGCGCCGAACGT
The DNA here is from genome assembly GCF_949767845.1 of Pseudomonas sp. IT-232MI5. NCBI lineage: Bacteria > Pseudomonadati > Pseudomonadota > Gammaproteobacteria > Pseudomonadales > Pseudomonadaceae > Pseudomonas > Pseudomonas sp. IT-232MI5. Next base: position 111,778 of record NZ_CATKQE010000044.1, on the reverse strand, counting down.
GCTGCCGAGGAGCAACGTGGAGTATTACTGCGCTTTCTTTCCCATGATCTGCGTGCCCCGCACTCGGCCATCCTCGCCCTGCTCGATGTTCATCGCCATCAGGCCCAGGTGGATTCGCCGTTGTTCGACCAGATCGAGCGGCAGGTGCGTCGCGCGCTGGATCTGACCGATGGTTTCGTCTTGCTGGCGCGGGCCGAGTCCGAGGCCTATCAGTTCCAGCCGAGCCTGTTCGCGATGTTGGTGCTGGACGTGCTGGATCAGGCTTTGCCCATCGCCCAGCAGAAACGTATCGAACTGCTGCACGACATGGATGAGCAATCCCAGGAGCGCCTGATCATGGCTGACCAGGGACTACTGACGCGTGCGCTGTTCAACCTGCTGGAAAACGCGATCAAGTACAGCCCGGCAGACACCACGATTGAACTACGAGTCAGTTGCCACGGAGAGTGGCTATGTTGCGAACTGACCGATCAAGGCAAAGGCATCGCCGAACAAGAGTTGCCTGATCTGTTCAGTCAGTACCGACGCTTTTCCTCGGCCCAGGGCATCGACGGCGTGGGCCTCGGCCTGTCGATGGTCAAAGCGGTGGTCGATCACCATGGCGGCAGAATCGAATGCCGCAGCATGGTCGATCAAGGCACCACGTTCCTGCTTGAGTTACCGTTGATCCGCGAATGATCAGGCACAAAAAAACCGGCTATATCAGCCGGTTTTTTTACTTCCGAAAAAAACTTATGCACCTTTTACGGTGTTTTATGAGCTTGAGAAATATATAAGTAAATCAATCACTTAATTTCAATATTCAAGCGTTTTCAACAAAACCGTACACAGGTTATCCACAAAATCTCAGACAGCGATCTGATCGCTTGCCGCCGGTGCCTGCGGGGTGGGTGGCAGCGAACCCATTTCCCGCTGAGTCTTCTCGTTCCAGGCTTGCACCCGGTCGTTCAGCTCGGCGATGGCGCGAGGGCCAGTACCTTCGGCGTACATCGGCTCGCCGATGACGACAGTGATCACGCCAGACTTCTTGCCCCAACCGATTTTCGGCCAGAACTTGCCGGCATTGTGTGCAATCGGCAGGACCGGAAGCGCCGCATTCACCGCCAAAGCGCTACCACTGCGGGAGAATTTGCCGACAGTGCCGTAAGGAACACGCGTACCTTCCGGGAAGATCAGCACCCAAACGTTGTCCTTGAGCAGTTCATCACCTTTGGCGGCGACCTGTTTCAAAGCAGCTTTCGGGTTGTCGCGATCAATCGCGATCGGCCGCAACATGGCCATGGCCCAGCCGAAGAACGGCACGTAAAGCAATTCGCGTTTGAGCACTTGGCTCAATGGCGAAAAATAGGCGGAGAGAAAGAACGTCTCCCAGGTGCTCTGATGGTTCGACTGAATCACGCAGGGCCGGTCAGGCACGTTTTCCGCACCTTTGATTTCGTAACGAATACCGAGGAACACCTTGGTCAACCACAAGGCGCAACGGCACCAGTACACGTTGATAAAACGATAGCGCGCCTTGAACGGCAGAAACGGCGCGATAAAAAAACTCAAGCTGCACCACAGCAGGGAGGTGGTGCCCAGCAGCAGGTAAAAGAGAAAAATCCTGATGGCCCGCAGTATCGACATAGTGACGTTTACCGTTACGGGGCAATGCCCGAGTGTTCAAGCGCACTCCCGATCAATCCCTGGTCAGGAAATTCAGAAGTACTCTAGTTGTGGATAAGTTCTGCGGCAATCGCCGCCAGATCGTCAAAAATCAGAGTGCCAACCGGCAGGGTTTTGCCCTGAGTCTTTGCGCCTTTTCCGGTCTTTACCAAAACTGGCTGTGAATCGACGGCTTTGGCGGCCTCCAGGTCACCAAGGCTGTCGCCGACGAACCAGACATTGTTCAGTTCGACGTTGTAATGCGCCGCGATGGTTTTCAACATCCCCGGTTTCGGCTTGCGGCAATCGCAGCCTTCGTCCGGCCCATGCGGGCAATACACGATCAGCCCGACTTCACCGCCCTGCTCCGCGACCAGTTCGCGCAAGCGCGCGTGCATGGCATCCAGGGTGGCGAGGTCGTAATAGCCGCGCGCAATGCCCGACTGGTTGGTGGCCACTGCCACCGTCCAGCCGGCCTTGCTCAACTGCGCAATCGCTTCGATCGAGCCGGGCAACGGAATCCACTCCGCCACTGACTTGATGTAAGCGTCGGAGTCGTAATTGATCACTCCGTCCCGATCGAGAATCAGCAGTTTCAACAGCAATCCCTCAACCCAGCAGCGAAATGTCGGCAACACCGAGGAACAGACCACGCAAACGCGCCAACAGCGCGTAACGGTTGGCCCGCACATTGGCGTCGTCGGCATTGACCATCACCGCGTCGAAGAACGCATCGACCGGCTCACGCAATGCCGCCAGGCGTGCCAGCGATTCGTTGTACTGACGGGCAGCGGCCATTGGCTGTACAGCCTGATCTGCTTGCTGGATCGCCGAGTACAGCGAGAACTCGTTGGCGTTGTCGAAGTACTTGGCTTGCACCTCGGTCGGTACCGCGCCTTCGAGTTTGCTCAACAGGTTCGATACACGCTTGTTCACCGCCGCCAGCGCTGCCGCTTCCGGCAGTTTGCGGAAGGCTTGCACCGCTTGCACACGTTGGTCGAAGTCCAGCGCCGAACCCGGCTTCAGGGCACGTACCGACAGGTAAGTGGCTACTTCGACGCCTTCATCTTCGTAACGCGCACGCAGACGGTCGAAGATGAATTCCAGAACGGCTTCGTTGAGACCGGCTGCCTTCACCTTGGCACCGAACGCATTCACCGCGAATGCGACGGCGTCGTTCAGGTCCAGATCGAGTTTTTTCTCGATCAGGATACGCAGCACACCCAGTGCCGCACGGCGCAGGGCATACGGGTCTTTGCTGCCGGTTGGCAGCATGCCGATACCGAAGATACCGACCAGGGTGTCGAGCTTGTCGGCGATGGCAACGGCTGCACCGGTCAGGGTCGCTGGCAGTTCTGCACCGGCACCGCGTGGCATGTACTGCTCGTTGAGCGCCAGCGCGACGTCTTCCGGCTCGCCGTCATTGAGGGCGTAGTAGTAACCGGCGACACCTTGCATCTCCGGGAACTCGCCGACCATTTCGGTGGCCAGGTCGCACTTCGACAGCAGGCCCGCACGAGCAGCCCACGAGGCGTTGCCACCGATGCGTGCGGCGATGTACGCAGCCAGTTTGGAAACGCGCTCGGCCTTGTCGTAGACGCTGCCGAGTTTTTCCTGGAACACCACGTTCTTCAGGCGATCATTGAAGGCTTCGAGTTTCTGCTTCTTGTCTTGCTTGAAGAAGAACTCGGCGTCGGTCAGGCGTGGGCGAACCACTTTCTCGTTACCGGCGATGATCTGCTGCGGGTCTTTGCTTTCGATGTTGGCCACAGTGATGAAACGTGGCAGCAACTTGCCGTCGGCATCCAGCAGGCAGAAGTACTTCTGGTTGTCCTGCATGGTGGTGATCAGCGCTTCTTGCGGCACGTCGAGGAAACGTTCCTCGAATGAGCACACCAGCGGCACCGGCCATTCAACCAGCGCGGTCACTTCGTCGAGCAGCGCTGGCGGAACGATTGCCGTGCCTTCCTGACGGGTGGCCAGCTCTTCGGTGCGCTTGCTGATGATCTCGCGACGTTCGTTGGCATCGGCCAGCACGTAAGCGGCACGCAGGTCGGCGAGGTAGCTCGACGGCGAACCGATGCGCACGCTTTGCGGGTGATGGAAACGGTGACCACGGGAATCACGGCCAGCCTTTTGCGCGAGGATGGTGCAGTCGATGACCTGGTCACCGAGCAGCATCACCAGCCATTGGGTCGGACGCACGAACTCTTCCTTGCGCGCACCCCAACGCATGCGTTTCGGGATTGGCAGGTCGTTCAGCGAATCTTCGACGATGGTCGGCAGCAGGCTTGCGGTCGGCTTGCCGGCGATGCTCTGGCTGTAGCGCAGTTTCGGGCCGCTCTGATCGATTTCGCTCAGATCGACGCCGCACTTCTTGGCAAAACCCAAGGCTGCTTGCGTTGGATTGCCTTCAGCGTCGAACGCCGCCTGACGTGGCGGGCCATCGAGGTTGATGCTGCGATCCGGTTGCTGAGTCGCCAGCGCGGTGATCAGCACAGCCAGACGACGCGGCGCGGCGTAGACGGTTTTAGTCTCGTAGCTCAGGCCAGCGGCTTGCAGGCCCTTGTCGATACCGGCGAGGAACGCTTCAGCCAAGGTGTTCAGGGCTTTCGGTGGCAGTTCTTCGGTGCCCAGTTCAACCAGAAAATCTTGCGCACTCATTGTGCTGCCTCCAGCTTGGCCAGTACTTCGTCACGCAGGTCCGGGGTCGCCATCGGGAAGCCCAGCTTGGCGCGTGCCAGCAGGTAGGCTTGCGCAACGGAACGCGCCAGGGTGCGTACGCGCAGAATGTATTGCTGACGCGCGGTCACCGAGATCGCCCGGCGCGCATCCAGCAGGTTGAAGGTGTGCGACGCCTTCAACACCATTTCGTAGCTCGGCAACGGCAGCGGCTGGTCGAGTTCGATCAGGCGCTTGGCTTCGCTTTCATAGAAGTCGAACAGTTCGAACAGTTTGTCGACGTTGGCGTGCTCGAAGTTGTAAGTGGACTGCTCCACTTCGTTCTGGTGGAACACGTCGCCGTAGGTGACTTTGCCCATCGGGCCGTCAGCCCAGACCAGGTCGTAGACCGAATCCACGCCTTGCAGGTACATGGCCAGACGCTCGAGACCGTAGGTGATCTCGCCGGTCACCGGGTAGCACTCGATGCCGCCCGCCTGCTGGAAGTAAGTGAACTGCGTCACTTCCATGCCGTTGAGCCAGACTTCCCAGCCCAGACCCCAGGCGCCGAGGGTCGGCGATTCCCAGTTGTCTTCGACGAAGCGAATGTCGTGGACCAGCGGGTCCAGGCCGACATGCTTGAGCGAGCCCAGGTACAGTTCCTGGAAGTTGTCCGGGTTCGGTTTCAGGACGACCTGGAACTGATAGTAGTGCTGCAGACGGTTCGGGTTTTCACCGTAACGGCCGTCAGTTGGACGGCGGCTTGGCTGCACGTAAGCGGCGTTCCAGGTTTCCGGGCCGATGGCGCGGAGGAAGGTCGCGGTGTGGAAAGTGCCGGCGCCTACTTCCATATCGTAGGGCTGAAGTACCACGCAACCTTGCTCGGCCCAGTATTGCTGGAGCGCGAGGATCAAGTCTTGGAAGGTACGCACGGCTGGCGTAGGCTGGCTCACGAAATTCACCTGTTTCTTGGGCTGCGATTTAAAGAGCGGGAGTATACCCGATTCATTGCTGCGCACGCCCCCTGGAGCCTTATGCCACGCTGCTTTTGGTGTACCGAAGATCCGCTGTACATGGCTTATCACGACCAGGAGTGGGGCACGCCGCTACGCGATGCGCAGGGTTTGTTCGAGTTGCTTTTGCTCGAAGGGTTCCAGGCCGGGCTGTCCTGGATCACTGTACTGCGCAAACGCGAGCGTTATCGCGAGGTGTTGTTCGGCTTTGACGTACAGCGCGTGGCGCAGATGAGCGACGCCGAAATCGACGAGTTGATGCTCGATCCAGGGATCATCCGCAACCGCCTCAAACTCAACGCCGCCCGCCGTAATGCCCAGGCCTGGCTGGCGCTGGAGGATCCGGTGGGGTTCCTCTGGTCGTTCGTTAACGACCAACCGATCATCAATCATTTCAAGGATCGCAGCGAAGTCCCGGCGATCACCCCCGAAGCGCTGGCGATGAGCAAAGCCTTGAAAAAGGCCGGGTTCACGTTCGTCGGCCCGACCATTTGCTACGCACTGATGCAGGCCTCGGGCATGGTCATGGACCACACCCAGGACTGCGACCGCTACGCGCAGCTCGCCAACGGCGGTTAGAATGGCCGCCTCGCGCACCGCACAAGATCAGGAGTGACCTGTGGAAAAGTTTAAAGGCGCCTTGCTGGTAGGCGCTCTGCGGCTGTTTGCCCTGCTGCCATGGCGGGCCGTGCAGGCCGTGGGTTCGGCGATCGGCTGGATCATGTGGAAAACCCCCAACCGCTCCCGCGACGTGGTGCGGATCAACCTAGCGAAATGTTTTCCACAGATGGATGCGGCCGAACGTGAGCGTCTGGTCGGGCAGAGCCTGAAAGACATCGGCAAGTCGCTGACCGAAAGCGCCTGCGCGTGGATCTGGCCAGCGCAGCGCTCGATCGACTTGGTGCGCGAAGTCGAAGGCCTCGACGTGCTGAAAGACGCGCTCGCCTCGGGCAAAGGCGTAGTCGGCATCACCAGCCACCTTGGTAACTGGGAAGTGCTCAATCACTTCTATTGCAGCCAGTGCAAGCCGATCATTTTCTACCGTCCGCCGAAGCTCAAGGCTGTGGATGAATTGCTGCGCAAACAGCGCGTGCAACTGGGCAACAAAGTCGCCGCGTCGACCAAGGAAGGCATCCTCAGCGTCATCAAGGAAGTGCGCAAAGGTGGTGCAGTGGGCATTCCCGCTGACCCGGAACCGGCCGAATCCGCCGGGATCTTCGTGCCGTTCTTCGCCACTCAAGCGCTGACCAGCAAATTCGTGCCGAACATGCTCGCCGGCGGCAAAGCCGTCGGCGTGTTCCTGCATGCGCTGCGCCTGCCCGACGGTTCTGGCTACAAAGTCATCCTCGAGGCCGCACCGGACGCCATGTACAGCACCGATACCGCCGAATCCTGCGCAGCGATGAGCAAGGTGGTTGAGCGTTATGTCGCGGCGTATCCGAGCCAGTATATGTGGAGTATGAAGCGCTTCAAGAAACGCCCGCCGGGCGAAGAGCGCTGGTATTGAGCTGATTGGCATGATCTGTGGATAACCTCTCTGGCGAGGTTATCCACAACCGTTCATCAAAGGGCGCAACAAGATGTCCGAACAACGTAAATCCTTCCGCATCAAGATCACCCACGACAGCTTTGGCGAATGCCTCGGGCAGACGCGCAACCTGTCGCCTACCGGGGTGTTTGTGCAGCATCCGGTTTTGGCTTCTTTGCCCAAAGGTGCAGTGGTTTACGGCCAGGTGCAGGGACTACCCACAGGCGCACCGCGGGTGCGCATGGAAGTGGTGACGGTGGATGCCGACGGTATCGGACTTCGCTACCTTTGATTTACTGCGCCTGACGATCCAGCTTCTTCAGAAACACCGTCATTTCCTTTTCGGCCTGCTTGTCGCCATGAGCGAGGGCCGCTTCCAGGCCTTGTTCCCACGCTTGCCGCGCGGCGGCGTGATCGCCCAGCGCCAGATGCGCCTTGCCCAATAGTTTCCATGCGGCCGAATACTTGGGGTCGAAGGCGACACAGCGTTGGAAATGCTCGGCGGCCTTGGCGTTTTCGCCCAGATCCAGATAGCCCTTGCCCAGGCCGAAGCGCAGCAGGGAGTTATCCACACCCTTGGCGAGCATTTTTTCCAGGGATTCGAGCATCGGTGGGTTCCTTTTCTAGCGCGTCAGAAAGATCTGCGATACCGCCATCGCTGGCAAGCCAGCTCCCACAAGGATCTCGGGTGCACATCACATTTGTGAACAACCGAAAAACCCTGTGGGAGCTGGCTTGCCAGCGATGGGGCCAATGAAGGCACCGCTCATTCAGGATCAGAAGAAGCTCAACCCCACATGAAACAGCTTCTCCACATCGCGAATATGCTTTTTATCCACAAGGAACAGAATCACATGGTCGCCCGCCTCGATCACCGTGTCATCGTGGGCAATGATCACTTGTTCATTACGGATCACCGCACCAATCGTGGTGCCCGGCGGCAGCCCGATCTTCTCGATCGGTTTGCCGATGACCTTGCTCGACTTCGCATCACCGTGAGCAATCGCCTCGATCGCTTCTGCGGCACCGCGGCGCAGTGAGTGCACACTGACGATATCGCCACGACGCACGTGGGCCAGCAGCGTGCCGATGGTCGCCAGCTGCGGGCTGATGGCGATGTCGATGTCGCCGCCCTGGATCAGATCAACGTAGGCCGGGTTGTTGATGATCGTCATGACCTTTTTCGCCCCCAGCCGTTTGGCCAGCAGCGACGACATGATGTTGGCTTCGTCATCGTTGGTCAGCGCGAGAAAAATGTCGGCGTCGGCGATGTTCTCTTCCAGCAGCAAATCACGGTCAGAAGCGCTGCCCTGCAACACCACGGTGCTGTCGAGGGTGTCGGAGAGATAACGGCAACGCGCCGGGCTCATCTCGATGATTTTCACCTGATAACGGCTTTCGATGGCCTCGGCCAGACGCTCACCGATCTGCCCGCCACCGGCAATGACAATGCGTTTGTAGGTTTCATCGAGACGGCGCATTTCGCTCATCACCGCACGAATATTCTCACGGGCAGCGATGAAGAAGACTTCGTCATCGGCCTCGATCACCGTATCGCCCTGCGGCAGAATCGGTCGGTCACGGCGGAAAATCGCTGCCACGCGCGTCTCGACATTCGGCATGTGTTCGCGCAACTGCCGTAGTTGCTGACCTACCAGCGGGCCGCCGTAATAGGCGCGCACCGCCACCAATTGCGCAGCGCCTTCGGCGAAATCGATCACCTGCAAAGCGCCGGGATGCTGGATCAGGCGCTTGATGTAGTTGGTCACCACTTGCTCGGGGCTGATCAACACGTCGACCGGAATCGCTTCGTTCTGGAACAGCTGTTCCTCGCGATTGAGGTAAGACGCTTCGCGCACCCGGGCGATTTTGGTCGGGGTGTGGAACAGGGTGTGGGCCACCTGGCAGGCGACCATGTTGGTCTCGTCGCTGTTGGTCACCGCCACCAGCATGTCGGCGTCGTCGGCACCGGCCTGACGCAGCACCGACGGCAGCGAGCCACGGCCCTGCACGGTGCGGATGTCGAGGCGGTCGCCGAGGTCGCGCAGGCGTTCGCCGTCGGTGTCGACCACCGTAATGTCGTTGGCTTCACTGGCCAAATGCTCGGCCAGCGAACCGCCGACCTGTCCCGCACCGAGGATGATGATTTTCATCCAGTCACTCCGTTGAATCCGTTTAGCCGCGCGCGGCAGCGATCTTGATCAGCTTGGCGTAGTAGAACCCGTCATGGCCGCCCTGCTGGGCCAGCAATTGGCGACCATGGGGCTGTTTGATTCCGGCCGTGGTGGCCAGATCCAGTTCGCGGGCACCCGGGGTGCGCTCGAGGAACGCAGCGATGACTTCAGTGTTTTCGGTCGGCAGCGTTGAGCAGGTGGCGTAGAGCAGGATGCCGCCGACTTCGAGGGTTTTCCACATGGCGTCGAGCAGCTCGCCTTGCAATTGCGCGAGGGCAACGATGTCGTCGGGCTGACGGGTCAGCTTGATGTCTGGATGGCGGCGAATCACGCCAGTGGCCGAGCATGGTGCGTCGAGCAGGATGCGCTGGAACGGTTTGCCGTCCCACCATTTCTCGGTGTCGCGACCGTCGGCGGCGATCAGTTCGGCATTCAGACCAAGGCGTTCAAGGTTTTCCTTAACCCGCACCAGTCGTTTGGCTTCCAGATCCACCGCGACCACGCCGGCCAGCGCCGGTTCGGCTTCGAGAATGTGGCAGGTCTTGCCACCAGGGGCGCAACAGGCGTCGAGCACGCGTTGGCCCGGCGCCAGATCAAGCAGGTCGGCAGCCAGTTGCGCGGCCTCGTCCTGCACGCTGATCCAGCCTTCGGCGAAACCCGGCAGGCTGCGCACGTCGGCAGCGGCTTCAAGGATGATGCCGTCGCGGCTGTAAACGCATGGCGTCGCAGCAATGCCCGCCTCGGTCAGCAGACCAAGGTAGGCGTCGCGGCTGTGATGGCGGCGGTTGACCCGCAGAATCATCGGCGGATGCGCATTGTTCGCTTCGCAAATGGCTTCCCACTGCTCAGGCCAGAAGGCCTTGAGGGATTTTTGCAGCCAGCGCGGGTGAGCAGTGCGCACCACCGGATCACGTTCCAGTTCGGCGAAAATTGTTTCGCTTTCGCGCTGGGCGTTGCGCAACACGGCGTTGAGCAGGCCTTTGGCCCACGGCTTTTTCAACTTGTCGGCGCAACCGACGGTTTCGCCGATGGCGGCGTGGGCCGGCACGCGGGTGTAGAGCAATTGGTAGAGACCGACCAGCAGCAGCGCTTCGACATCGGCGTCGGCGGCCTTGAACGGTTTCTGCAGCAGTTTTTCCGCCAGCGCCGACAGGCGTGGCTGCCATCGCGCAGTGCCGAACGCCAGATCCTGAGTGAAACCGCGATCGCGATCCTCGACTTTGTCCAGTTGCGTGGGCAGGGAGCTGTTCAGCGAGGCTTTGCCGCTGAGCACGGCGGCGAGTGCCTTGGCGGCGGCCAGACGCGGGTTCATTGCGCGTCCACCGCTGCGCCGAGTACGGTGCCGAGAGCAAATTTCTCACGGCGGCTGTTGAACAGGTCGCTGAAGTTCAGTGCCTTGCCGCCAGGCAATTGCAGACGGGTCAGGCACAGCGCTTGTTCGCCGCAAGCGACGACCAGGCCGTCCTTGCTGGCGCTGAGGATTTCACCCGGCGCGCCATTGCCCTCGGCAAGCGTCGCCGCCAGCACTTTCAGTGCTTCACCGTTAAGGGTGCTGTGGGTGATCGGCCATGGGTTGAAGGCGCGCACCAGTCGCTCCAGCTCAACCGCCGGGCAGCTCCAGTCGATGCGTGCTTCGTCCTTGTTGAGCTTGTGCGCGTAGGTGGCGAGCTCGTCGTTTTGCACTTCGCCTTCCAGCGTGCCAGCAGCCAGACCGGCAATCGCTTGCACCACGGCCGGCGGACCCATCTCGGCGAGACGATCATGCAAGGAGCCGCCAGTGTCTTCACCGGTGATCGGCGTGACGACCTTGAGCAACATCGGCCCGGTGTCGAGGCCGGCCTCCATGCGCATTACGGTAACGCCGCTCTCGGCATCACCGTGTTCGACGGCGCGCTGGATCGGCGCCGCACCGCGCCAGCGTGGCAGCAACGAGGCATGGCTGTTGATGCAGCCCAGACGCGGAATATCCAGCACCACTTGCGGCAGGATCAGGCCGTAGGCGACCACCACCAGCAAGTCCGGTTTCAGCGCGGCCAGTTCAGCCTGTGCATCGGCGTTGCGCAAAGTCGGCGGCTGCAACACCTGGATATTATTTTCCAGGGCGAGCTGTTTGACCGGGCTCGGCATCAGTTTTTGCCCGCGACCGGCCGGGCGATCCGGTTGGGTGTAGACCGCAACGATCTCGTAGGGGCTGTTCAGCAGGGCCTTGAGGTGTTCGGCGGCGAATTCCGGGGTGCCGGCAAAAACGATGCGCAGTGGCTCAGTCATGAAGGGCGTCTCATAAAAAGAAAAAGGCTTGCCGCAGCAAGCCTTTGAAGGAGGGGCATCAAGCGTTCTGGCGGTGCTGCTTTTCCAGTTTCTTCTTGATCCGGTCGCGTTTGAGCGTGGACAGGTAATCGACGAACAATTTGCCGTTGAGGTGGTCGCATTCGTGCTGAATGCACACCGCGAGCAGGCCTTCGGCGATCAGCTCATAAGGCTTGCCGTCGCGGTCCAGCGCCTTGATCCTGACCTTTTGCGGGCGGTCGACGTTTTCGTAAAAACCCGGTACCGACAGGCAGCCTTCCTGGTATTGGTCCATTTCTTCGGTCAGCGATTCGAACTCGGGGTTGATGAACACCCGCGGTTCGGTGCGGTCTTCGGAAAGGTCCATCACGACGATACGTTTGTGCACGTTGACCTGGGTCGCGGCAAGGCCGATGCCCGGCGCTTCATACATTGTTTCAAACATGTCATCGACCAACTGACGCACTTCGTCGTCCACTACAGCCACAGGCTTGGCGATAGTGCGCAGACGCGGGTCCGGGAATTCGAGGATGTTTAAAATGGCCATAGGCTTTGATTGCTGCACACGTTGAGTAAAGTCGGGCGATGGCCTGGCAGGTCCGAAGATGCAGGCTACCGTTGTGAAGCGTAGCTTGTGCATTTTGCACAAGCGAGCCACGGGGGCTCTGACGGTTCACGCGAATGCACATGATAAAGGGATTCACTGCATGAGGAAAACACTACTCGCCCTGCTGCTGTTGGCTTCGGCCGGCGTGGTGCAAGGGCAAGTGCAACTCAGGGATGGTTTTCCACAGCAATACACGGTGGTTTCGGGGGACACACTCTGGGACATATCCGGCAAATACCTGCGCGAGCCCTGGCAGTGGCCACAACTGTGGCGGGCCAATCCGCAAATTGAAAACCCCAACCTGATCTATCCCGGCGACACGCTGACCCTCAGTTATGTCGACGGTCAGCCGCGTCTGACCGTCAATCGCGGCGAGTCGCGCGGCACCATCAAGCTCTCGCCACGGATCCGTACCAGCCCGGTGGCCGAGGCGATTCCGAGCATTCCGCTGAAATCCATCAACAGCTTTCTGCTGAGCAATCGCATCGTCGACAAGGCCGAGGACTTCGACAAGGCGCCGTACATCGTCGCCGGCGATGCCGAACGCGTGCTCAGCGGTACCGGTGACCGCATCTTCGCTCGCGGCCATTTCGACCCCGATCAACCGGTCTACGGCATCTTCCGTCAGGGCAAGGTCTACACCGATCCGCAGACCAAGGAGTTCCTCGGGATCAATGCCGACGACATCGGTGGCGGTGAGATTGTCGCGACCGAAGGCGACGTCGCCACTCTCGCCCTGCAACGCACCACTCAGGAAGTACGCCTCGGCGATCGTTTGTTCAGCGGCGAAGAGCGCTCGATCAACTCGACCTTCATGCCCAGCGCACCAACGACCAACATCAACGGAGTGATCATCGATGTGCCGCGCGGTGTTACCCAGATTGGCGTGATGGACGTGGTCACGTTGAACAAGGGCAAGCGCGACGGTCTGGCCGAAGGCAACGTGCTGGTGGTGATGAAAACCGGCGAAACCGTGCGTGATCGCATCACCGGTCAGCCGCTGAAAATTCCCGATGAGCGCGCCGGTTTGCTGATGGTGTTCCGCACCTACGACAAACTCAGCTACGGCCTCGTGCTTAACGCATCGCGCTCGCTGGCGGTGCTCGACAAGGTGCGAAATCCGTAAGCTTGCTTCACAAGTTACCAACAGAGTTATCCACAGCTTGTTCCGAATGGTTCGGGACTTATAACGATCAAGGATGATCCATGATGCTGTCTGTCTGCACGCCGGTTTCGCCAGCGGAACTGGAAGCGCGTCTGCGCCTGCACCGCTTGCCGGACATCGGTCCGAAGCGGTTTGCCAAATTGCTCGAAGCTTTCGGCTCGGCGTCCAAAGCCATCAGCGCGCCAGCGAGTGCCTGGCGCTCGCTGGGAATGCCGGCGGCCTGCGCCGAAGCGCGACGCTGTCCTGAGGTGCGCGATGGCGCGAGCCATGCAATGCGCTGGCTAGAGCGGTCGGATCATCATTTGCTGATGTGGGATCAGGCGGATTATCCGGCGCTGCTGGCACAGATTCCGGATCCACCGCCGTTGCTGTTTGTCGCCGGGGATCCACTGATTCTGGAAAAACCGCAACTGGCAATGGTGGGTAGCCGACGCGCTTCGCGTCCGGGAATGGACACGGCAGCGGCGTTTTCCCGCAGCCTCGCCGGGGCCGGTTTTGTCATCACCAGCGGTCTGGCACTGGGCATTGATGCCGCTGCGCATCAGGCGGCACTGGATGTCGGTGGCTTGACCGTCGGTGTGTTGGGTACCGGGCTGGAAAATTTTTATCCACAGCGCAATCGGCGCCTGGCTGACGCGATGATCGCGTCCGGCAGCGCAGTGCTTTCGGAGTTTCCGCTGGATGCCGGGCCGACGGCGAGCAACTTCCCGCGTCGTAACCGGATCATCAGCGGATTGTCTCTGGGAGTGCTGGTGGTCGAGGCCAGCGTTGCCAGCGGTTCATTGATCACTGCGCGGCTGGCAGCCGAACAGGGGCGCGAGGTGTATGCGATTCCCGGCTCGATTCATCACCCAGGCGCGCGCGGTTGTCACCAATTGATTCGCGACGGTGCGGTGTTGGTGGAAACCATCGAGCACATCCTCGAAGCCCTGCGTGGCTGGCAGCATTTGCCATTGTCCGCAGACACCGCGAAAGTCGATCATCCATTGCTCATATTGCTGCACGCCGCGCCGCACACCAGCGAAGGCTTGGCCGACAGCAGCGGCTGGGCGTTACCGAAAGTGCTGGCGGCACTCACCGAACTGGAAATGGACGGCCGCGCGGTATGCGAAAACGGTCGCTGGTTGGCCAGGACAAGCTAGGTTTTACAAGGAAGATCGGTAAACTGCGCGAAACCTGATTGCGGAGAGTTTTTTCATGGTCAACAGTTGGCGTGTGCAACAAGCCGCACGAGAGATTCGCGCCGGGGCGGTGATTGCCTATCCAACCGAAGCCGTCTGGGGGCTGGGTTGCGACCCATGGAACGAAGAGGCCGTGGATCGGTTGCTGGCGATCAAGAATCGATCGGTGGTCAAAGGGCTGATTCTGGTTGCCGACAATATTCGCCAGTTCGATTTTCTGTTCGAAGACTTCCCGCCAGAGTGGATCGACCGCATGGCCAGCACCTGGCCGGGGCCGAACACTTGGCTGGTGCCGCATCAAGGTTTGTTGCCCGAATGGGTGACCGGTATGCACGACACCGTGGCGCTACGGGTCAGTGATCACCCGCAGGTGCGCGATCTGTGCTCGATGGTCGGGCCGTTGATTTCGACCTCTGCCAACCCACAGGGGCGCCCGGCAGCGCGCACCCGCTTGCGGGTTGAGCAATATTTCCGTGGGCAGATCGATCTGATACTGGGCGGGCAACTGGGTGGGCGCAAGAACCCCAGCGTGATTCGTGATCTGGCGACCGGCAAAGTCATCCGTCCCGACTGATCCAGCCTCTAGCATTAGTAACGTGAGTACTCCTCGCCTTGACGGCGAGGAGTACTACGCGTGCCTGCGATTTATCCTGCAATGATGCTTGTTGTTGCGTCGGAAAAATCATCAACTATCTGAATTAACTGAATTTTCCCACCTGATTATCAGACCGCGTTTCGTGGCGGTATCGCCAAAAGCAACCATCCTTTCCCTGCACTCGAAACACTTCGATAAGTTAAGGTCTGCGGAGAAAGAATGGACACTACGGATTTGCAACTCACGGAATACTTGCAGACGCTTCAGGTGACGTTAAACAGTCATCAGGGGGGATGCCGGATCGTGATGCTTGAAGCGGGTTCGGATACCCAAGTGTTCGATCGGTTTATCGAACGGCAATTTCGGCTTCGGCTGCAGCATTACATGCTGACGTCCAGGGCGCGGATGCTCGAAACCCGACTGGCGACACGGCCGCGAAGTACCCACTTTCTGTTGTATCGGCACGATCAGTTGCTGGCGGTATTGAGGGCCACTCCGGCGCCGTTCGAGTGGGCTTCACTGGCGCAGCAGCATGTTTCGCCCACGGTGGCGTTGTCACGCCATGTCGAACTCAGTCGCTTGATCTCGTACGCGCCCAGCGAACAGCCTATTGCCGTCGACAGTCTGATGGCGGCCGCTGCCGAGTGGGCCATAAAACAGGGCTATCAAGGTGTCACTGCGTTGTGCAGGGCATCGCAGCTGCGCCTGTACCAGCGTTTCGGTCTGATGCCGGTTGCCTCCAATCCCTTGCATATCGAACAGCGCGCACGCGGGGATTACTGGGTGCTGTCAGCCGAGTGGCGGCAAATCCTCGCAGCGTTGCAACAGCCTGATTCCGCGACTGTCGGTCATCGGACGCCAAGACCGTCGGCGGCTCATCCACAGAAGTACTGAACACGCTCGAAGCGTCCTGCCAGTCATGGATCTGAAACCCTGACTGGCAGGACGCCGGGAGGTATCAAGGCAGCAGGACGGTGGAACCGGTGGTGCGGCGTGCCGACAGTTCGGTTTGCGCCTTCGCCGCATCAGCCAGTGGATAACGCTGGCTGATGTCCACCTTCAACTTGCCGCTGATGATCATCTCGAACAATTCATCGGCCATCCGCTGCAGGTTTTCGGCATTGTTGGCATAAGTTGCCAGTGTCGGCCGGGTTACGTAGAGCGAGCCTTTGGCGGCAAGAATGCCCAGATTGACCCCGTCCACCGCGCCGGAAGCATTACCGAAGCTTACGACCAGACCGCGCGGCGACACACTGTCGAGAGAGGTCAGCCAGGTGTCCTTGCCGACGCCGTCATAGACCACCGGGACTTTCTTGCCATCGGTCAACTCCAGCACGCGTTGCGCAACGTTTTCGTGGCTGTAATCGATGGTCGCCCAGGCGCCATTGGCCTTGGCCAGCTCGGCCTTCTCTTTGGAGCTGACGGTGCCGATCAGCTTCACGCCCAAGGCCTTGGCCCATTGGCAGGCGAGCGAACCGACACCCCCTGCCGCAGCGTGGAACAGAATGGTTTCACCACCCTTGAGCTCATAAGTCTGACGCAACAGATACTGCACGGTCAGGCCTTTGAGCATGACCCCGGCAGCCGTTTCGAAGCTGATTTCGTCGGGCAGGTGCACCAGATTGTCCTGGGGCAGCACATGCAATTCGCTGTAGGCCCCCAACGGGCCGCTGCCGTAGGCCACGCGATCACCGACCTTGAAGCGGGTGACGTCGCTGCCCACGGCCTCGACGATGCCCGCACCTTCAGCGCCCAGGCCGGACGGCAAGGCTGGCGGCGCATACAGGCCGCTACGGAAATAGGTATCGATGAAGTTCAGGCCGATGGCCTTGTTGGCAACGCGTACCTGATTCGGGCCGGGGGTGGCGGGTTGATAGTCAACATATTCGAGCACTTCGGGGCCGCCGTGGGCGCGGAACTGGATACGCTTTGCCATTTGCCTGCTCTCCTTGGGTCTTTTGTGAGCCCCCTATCCAACTCCCATGCTTGATCTTCGTCAACTGCGGCGGGTCGTTGTGCGGTGGTATGCTACGCGCCCATTTGCGTCGCCCGCCTGCGGGGCGCCGCCCGATTCAAGGTGAAGCCATGACGACCCGCACCGACGCCGTAAAGGCCTATCTGCTCGACCTGCAAGACCGCATCTGCGCGGCTCTCGAAACCGAGGACGGCGGCACGCGCTTCGTCGAAGACGCCTGGACCCGGCCCGCCGGCGGTGGCGGTCGCACCCGCGTGATCGAGAACGGTACTGTGATCGAAAAGGGCGGCGTCAACTTCTCCCACGTCTTTGGCAGCGGCCTGCCGCCTTCAGCCAGCGCCCATCGCCCGGAATTGGCCGGTCGCGGTTTCGAAGCGCTTGGCGTGTCGCTGGTGATCCACCCGCACAACCCGCATGTGCCGACTTCCCACGCCAACGTGCGTTTTTTCATTGCCGAGAAGGAAGGTGAAGAGCCGGTCTGGTGGTTCGGCGGCGGCTTCGACCTGACCCCGTATTACGGCAACGAAGAAGACTGCATCCAATGGCACCGCGTCGCCGAGCAGGCTTGCGCGCCGTTCGGGGCGGATGTCTACCCGCGCTATAAAGCCTGGTGCGACACCTACTTCCACATCAAGCATCGCCACGAACCGCGCGGCATCGGCGGTCTGTTCTTCGATGACCTGAACGAGTGGGACTTCGACACCAGCTTCGCCTTCATGCGCGCCATCGGCGACGCTTACATCGACGCCTATCTGCCGATCGTGCAGCGCCGTAAAAACGATGCTTTCACCGCGCAGCAGCGTGAATTCCAGGAATTCCGCCGTGGCCGTTACGTCGAGTTCAACCTGGTGTACGACCGTGGCACGCTGTTCGGCCTGCAATCGGGCGGGCGAACCGAATCGATCCTGATGTCGCTGCCGCCGCAAGTGCGCTGGGGCTATGACTGGAAGGCTGCACCTGGCAGCGAAGAAGCGCGCCTGACCGAGTACTTCCTGCAAGACCGCGACTGGTTAGGCGAAGCCTGAGGATTTCTGATGGATCGTTACGTCGTTTTCGGTAACCCGATCGGCCACAGCAAATCGCCGATGATTCACAAACTGTTCGCTGCGCAGACCGGTCAGAGCCTTGACTACTGCACGCTGCTGGCGCCGCTTGATGATTTCGCCGGCTGCGCCACGGCGTTTTTCCAGGACGGTCGCGGTGCCAACGTTACCGTGCCGTTCAAGGAAGACGCTTACCGTTTGGCCAATAGCCTGACTGCTCGTGCGCAGCGGGCCGGTGCGGTGAATACCTTGAGCAAACTGGCGGACGGCTCGCTGCTGGGTGACAACACCGACGGCGCCGGACTGGTGCGTGATCTGACGGTGAACGCCGGGTTCAGCCTGACCGGCAAACGCATCCTGCTGCTCGGTGCCGGTGGCGCGGTGCGCGGTGCGCTGGAGCCGTTGCTGGCGGAACAACCGGCCTCGGTGATCATCGCCAATCGCACGGTGGACAAGGCTGAATTGCTGGCCGAGTTGTTCTGCGACCTCGGGCCGGTGTCAGCCAGTGGTTTCGACTGGTTGCGCGAGCCGGTGGACGTGATCATCAACGCTACATCTGCCAGCCTGACCGGTGATGTGCCGCCGATTGCGCCGAGCCTGATCGAGCCGGGCAAGACCCTGTGCTACGACATGATGTACGGCAAGGAGCCGACAGCGTTCTGCCGTTGGGCCACTGAGCATGGCGCGGCGGTGGTGATGGATGGCTTGGGGATGCTTGCTGAACAGGCGGCTGAGGCGTTCTTCCTGTGGCGCGGTGTACGCCCGGACACCGCGCCAGTACTCGCCGAACTGCGCCGGCAACTGGCCCAATAAGTACCCATGTGGGAGCGAGCCGGCTCCGGGCGGCGATCCGACGAAAGCGGTCTGTCTGACACATCAATGTTGGATGTGCCGCAGTCTTCGCGAGCAGGCTCGCTCCCACAAGGATTACCTCGATCGCCAATCAATCCTCAAACCGGATCGGACATTTCTCCGGCCCCTCAAGCTTCCTCAATTCCTCCACCACCTGCGGCCGCGCCCGGCGCAAGGTCAGGCTGCGATTCTGGCGCAATAAACGCCGCGCCTCCTGATGCAGCATCTCCACCCCCGAATAGTCGATGAAGTTGATTTGCTGCGCCTCGATCACCACCCGCGCGCCGTGCAGGCGCTGCAGGCGCACTTGCAGGTAATGGCTGGCGCCGAAAAAGATCGAGCCGCCGACGCGCAAAACATCATCCTCACCGTCGCGCCAATGCTGCACACGCGGTTGCGAAGTGCGCTTGAGGTAGAAGAACAGTGATGCCAGCACCCCGGCATAAATCGCCGTCTGCAATTCCAGCAGCAATGTCGCCAGGCAAGTCAGCGCCATGACCACGAACTCGGCACGGCTGACTCGCAGCAACGCGCGAATGCCGCGATGATCTACCAGGCCCCAGGCGATCAGCAGAATGCTGCCCGCCATTGCCGGAATGGGAATGTGCGAAATCAGACCGGCGCCGAAAATCGCAAACAACGCCACCCAGATCGCTGAAAAGATCCCGGCCAATGGCGAACAGGCGCCCGCCTCGTAGCTCAACCCCGAACGGGTAAACGATCCGGCTGACAGCGACCCGGAAAAAAACGCCCCGACGATGTTCGATAAACCCTGCGCGCGAACTTCCTGATTGGCATCGAGCAACTGTTGCGACCGAGCGGAAATCGAGCGCGCGATCGACAGACTGGTGACTAGCCCGAGCATGCCCACCGCCACGGCGCTCGGCAGCAAACGCAGGATCAAATCCAGATCCAGCGGCAAGCCACTGAACGGCGGCAGGCGCCCGACAAACGCGCTGACCAGATGCACATGCCCGAACATCGCCGGCCACAGCCACACCAGCAGACTGGCCAGCACCAATGTGATCAACAGCGTTGGCCAGCGTGGCAGCAGTTGTTTCAGCACCACGCCGACCACCACCGTGGCTATGCCCAGAACTAACGACGGTTTATCCACAGCCCTGAGGTGCTGCAGCAGATCCATCAGACTCGCCAGCGCCGTGGCTTTCGCCGGTAATTCCAGTCCCAACAGATTCGGCAATTGCCCAATGGCGATCACCACCGCCGCGCCGAGAGTGAAACCGAGTACCACCGAATGCGAGACGAAATTCACCAGCGCACCGAAGCGCAGCAGTCCGAGCAGCCACTGGAAAATCCCTGCGAGCAAGGTCAGCAGCAGGATCAGCGTGATGTAATCCTGCGAGGCCGGCACGGCCAACGGACTGACGCTGGCGTACAGCACGATGGAAATGGCCGCTGTCGGACCGCAGATCAAGTGCCAGGATGAGCCCCACAGGCAGGCGATCAACACCGGAATGATCGCGGCGTAGAGGCCGTATTCAGGTGGGAGGCCGGCGATCAGCGCGTAGGCAATCGACTGGGGTAAGGCGAGAATCGCACCGCTGAGGCCGACGATCAGGTCCCGTCCGACGCTGGCGCGGGTTTGTCGCGGTAGCCAGGTGAGGAAGGGGAAGAGAGAGTGGCGGCTGGGGAAGGCCATGGGTCCTCGCGGTTGGGGTTTTGATCAAGGTTATCAGGGTGTCAGGGGAAAGGCCCCTCACCCTAGCCCTCTCCCAGAGGGAGAGGGGACTGACCGAGGTGTCTGTCAGAGATTCATCAACCTGCGATTTCAAAGTTGAACGCAAGTTTTGAATGCAACAAATATCGGCTCCCTTTCCCCCTCGCCCCCTCTGGGGGAGAGGGCTGGGGTGAGGGGGAAAAAATCTCAAGCCAAGCAAAATTCCAGCAACCCCACGATCAGAGCTTCGCTTTCACCGCCACCAACGCATCCTTGCCATCTACGGTCTTCACCCCATCCAGCCACTTGTCCAGCACCGCCGGATTCGCCTTGATCCACGCCTTCGCCGCCTCGGCATTAGTGACCTTCTTGTTCACCACCTCAGCCATGATGCTGTTCTCCATCTCCTGAGTGAACGAAAGATTGGTCAGCAATTTACCCACATTCGGACACGCCTCGGCGTAGCCCTTGCGCGTCAACGTAAACACGCTGCCAGTCTCGCCAAAGTATTTCTCGCCACCCTTCAGGTAATGCATTTTCAGCTGCACGTTCATCGGGTGCGGCGTCCAGCCGAGGAAGGTGACGAATTTCTGTTTCTTCACCGCCCGCGACACTTCCGCCAGCATCGCCTGTTCGCTGGACTCGATCAGCTTCCACTGGCCCATGTCGAAGTCGTTCTTCTTGATGATTTCCTGAAGCGAGATGTTCGCCGGCGCGCCGGAGCCGATGCCGTAGATCTTGCGCTCGAACTTGTCGGCGTATTTGTTCAGGTCGGCAAAGTTATGCACACCGGCGTCCCACACGTAATCCGGTACAGCCAGGGTGAACTCGGTGCCGTCGAGGTTTTTCGCCAGTTGCGTGACATCGCCGGTGGCGACGAACTTGTCGTAGAAGCCCTGCTGCGCCGGCATCCAGTTGCCGAGGAACACATCCACTTGGCCATCCTTCAACCCGCCAAAAGTAATCGGCACCGCGAGGGTGTCGACCTTAGCCTTGTAGCCCATGCCTTCCAGCAGAAACCCGGTGATGGCGTTGGTCGCGGCGATGTCGCTCCAGCCCGGATCAGCCATTTTCACCGTGTCGCAGCTCTGCTCGGCGAAGGCCGAAGTGCTGCTCAACGCGATCAGGCCAACCGTCACTACTGTGGATAACTTGCGCATGGACTTCCCCTTAACATTATTGGTTTTGGCAGGGTTGTGGATAACGTGCTTTGCGTTCCAGATCATCGAGGTCGATGTGGTTGCGCATGTACTGCTGACTGGCGTCCACCAGCGGCTGGTGATCCCAGCTCTTCAGCTTGCCGATGGTTAATGCGTCGGCAACAAATCGGCGACGGCGCTGGCTGGCGAGGACGTCGCGGTGTATTGCCGGGATGTCCCACTTGGCCCGCGCCTCGGCGAGAAAATCGTCGAACAGCTGGCGATGTTGCGGCGATTGGCTGAGTTCTTCCAGTTCACGCGGATCGTTGTCTACGTTGAAAAGTAGGCAAGGGTCGCTTTCACTGTAGATAAATTTGTAGGCGCCGCGACGGATCATCATCAACGGGCTGATGGTGCCTTCGGCCATGTATTCGCCAAACACTTGGTCATGGCCGCCCTGCCCTTGCAGGTGTGAAACCAGTGAGCGGCCGTCCAGCGGCAAGCCCGGTTCCAGCGTTCCGCCGGCCAGTTCAACGAAGGTCGGCAACAGGTCAGCGGTCGACACGGCTGCGCTAACCCGCCCGGCATCGAACTGGCCTGGGGCACTTATCAACAGGGGCACACGGGCCGCCATCTCGTACCAGTGCATTTTGTACCAGAGGCCTTTCTCGCCGAGCATGTCGCCGTGGTCACCGGAGAACACAATGATGGTGTCGTCATTTAGTCCGGTTTCTTCGAGGGTTTGCAGAAGTTTGCCGACGTTGGCGTCGATATAGCTGCAGGCGCCGAAGTAGGCCCGGCGTGCATCGCGGATCTTATCCACAGGCAGCGGCTTGTCCCACAGGTCGTAAACCTTGAGCAGACGTTGCGAGTGCGGATCGAGTTCGTGTTGATCCGGCGTGATCGGAAGCGGGATATCGGCATCGTTGTACAAATCCCAGAACGCCTTGGGAATGGTGTAGGGATCGTGTGGGTGAGTCATCGATACGGTCAGGCAGAACGGGCGATCGCCATCCTCGCGAATGTGATCGAACAGGTATTGCTGCGCCTTGAACACCACCTCTTCATCGAAATCGAGCTGGTTGGTGCGCACACACGGCCCGGCCTGCAGCACCGAAGACATATTGTGATACCAACTCGGCCGCACGTCCGGCTCATCCCAGTTCACGGCCCAACCGTAATCTGCCGGGTAGATATCGCTGGTCAGGCGTTCTTCATAACCGTGCAACTGGTCCGGACCGCAAAAATGCATCTTGCCCGACAGCGCGGTGCGGTAGCCGAGGCGGCGCAGGTAGTGGGCGTAGGTCGGAATGTCGGCGGGGAAATCCGCCGCGTTGTCATAGGCGCCAATCTTGCTCGGCAACTGGCCGCTGACCAGGGTGAAACGCGACGGCGCGCATAACGGGCTGTTGCAGTAAGCGGCATCGAACACCACGCCTTGGGCGGCGAGGCGGGAAAGATTCGGCAGTTTGATCGGCGACGGGCCGTAGATCGGCAACATTGGCGCGGCCATCTGATCGGCCATGATGAAAAGAATATTCTTGCGCTTCATGTGATCGCGGCATTCCATAGTGAATATTTATGCGACATTGCTGCGATCGAGCATGGAGTCCATGCTGTATTCGGTAAAGCCCGCGCCGGACAATGACTAGGATAAGTACAGCTTATGTATGAAGCTCTGGGGGATCTGTCCCTCGACCTGCTGCGTGCCTTCGAGGCCGCAGCCAGGCATCGCAGTTTTACCGCGGCGGCGGTCGAGCTGGGCACCACACAACCGGCGATCAGCCAGCAAATCAAACGGCTGGAAGAAAAACTTGGTACGCGGTTGTTTGATCGCATCTACCGTGGCATCGAGCTGACCGAAGTCGGCGCGATACTGTTTGAGCAAGTTAACCTCGGTTTGCAGAATATCGATGCAGGATTGAGTGCGATCAGCGCACAGCAGCAACATGAAGTCCTGCAGGTTGCCACTGATTTTGCCTTCGCTGCGTATTGGCTGATGCCGCGCCTGCATCGCTTTCACGAAGCCAATCCGCAGGTCGACGTCAGCCTCGTGACCAGCGAACGCAACCACAACATGCTGCGCACCGATATCGATGTGGCGATCCTGTTTGGCGATGGGCGCTTTAAACAGGGTGAAAGCCATTGGCTGTTCAGCGAAGAAGTGTTCCCCGTGTGCAGTCCCCAATTGCTCAAGGACCGCGCCCCGCCCTTGCCTGCTCAGGCGTTGCTGGAGTTTCCGTTGTTGCACCTGCGCGGGGAAAACAGCAGCAACTGGTTTGACTGGAGTGGTCTGTTCCGTGAACTCGGTATCAATACACCGCCAGCGCCGGGGCAATTGCGCTTCGACAATTACACGCTGTTGATTCAAGCGGCGATTGGCGGGCAAGGCGTGGCGATTGGCTGGCGGCACCTTGTGGATAACTTGCTGAGTCAGGGTTTGTTGTGCCGGCCGATTGCTGAAACGACGCTGTCGCGGTTGGGTTATTACGTGGTGCTGCCGCAACGCAAACGCCGGGGCACTCTGATTCAGCAGTTTGTCGATTGGTTGATGGTGGAGCAGGCGAGTAGCGCTGAATCGCTCAATGGGTTGGCATTGCCTTCGATTGCGGTTTGAAGATCAAAAGATCGCAGCCTTCGGCAGCTCCTGCATCTGGAACGCGGTCCCCTGTAGGAGCTGCCGAAGGCTGCGATCTTTTACGAATCTGAAGCCGCCACAAAATTCACATGTTCACCCACATGCAAATTCAGCCTTAGCTCATCGGCTATGCCCACCGCCACGCGATTCAGCCGCTCCAGCGGTTCGGCCAGACCCGGTTCCAGGTTGCCGCCGACTTGACTGAAATGTTCGATGGTCAGCCCGGCCACGCCGTGCGGTGCATTGACCAGCGTCCAGTGCAGCGGGCTGCTTTGCACGGCTTCGCGAATTTCTTCGGCAGCATGACGTTGCAGGCGATCATCAACATCCGGCTCATCAAGTACGGCAAAGTCGCCCACCAGAAACAGCCGCGACACATTGGCCGCTTGCAGGCCATCAACCAGTGCGTCGACGGCCAGGACTTGCTCGACCGGTCCGAGCACTACGGAGCGTTCAACCTGATCGCTGCTGAACGGTAACCCCGGCGCATCCAGTAAACAGATGACCGCCGAACTGCCGGCCACACTCTGATTGACCCGTTCCGAGTCGAACAAATCGCCCGTTTTGGTGCGCAATCCAGGACGCGGCGCGAGTGCGGTCAAATCGTCGAGGATGGCGATGACTTCGTGCTGACGACGCAGCAATTCAGCCATCAACGCGCTGCCCAGGCTACTCATGGCACCATAGAGCACCACTTTTACCGCCGGGGTTTCGGCATTTTTCATGGCTGATCCCTTTTCTTATCCCTTGTATGGCGTGTGACATACGGGCAACGCCGAGGGTTCGAACCGATTTCCGAGGGTTTGCGATGCAAGCGATCAAGGGCTACCACGCCCACGTCTATTTTGACGCCGACACCATTGAACAGGCGCGGGCCTTGTGCGAGCAGGCCGCGCAATTGTTTTCATTGAAGATGGGCCGCGTCCACGAGCGCCCGGTCGGGCCGCATCCGGACTGGAGTTGCCAATTGGCCTTCGGCCCCGAGCTGATTGGCGATGTGCTGCCATGGCTGGCGCTGAACCGTAAAGGCTTGGTGGTGTTTCTGCACCCGGACACTGGCGATGACTTGCTCGACCATACGGAGCACGCGATCTGGATGGGTGCGATCCGAACCCTGGATCTGTCTATTTTTTGATCAAATCGTTTCTGCTGCCTCGCCTGGCAGATGCTCGTCCAGATGCAGCCAGGGCAATTGGCTGTCCGTCCAGATGTGTCGCTCGGCGGGTGCCTGCTCTGGGTGATCAAGGGTGGCGATGGTCACGTCGATGCTCTCGGGGCTGAGTAATGTCACCAGCGCCAGTTGCGCGCCGCAGTGCGGGCAGAAGAACCGCGCGCAACTGGCCGACGAGTCATATCGCGAAGGCACGCCGGCCAGCCATTGAAAATTCGCTGCCGGCACGGTGATCCAGGTCGTGACGATTCCGCCGCTGACTCGGCGGCAAATCGAACAATGGCAATGGGCGATATCCTGCAAGGCCCCGCTGAACTGATAACGAATGTGTCCGCAATGGCAGCTGCCGCTGTGCAATTCGCTCATCTCGAAAGCTCCCCTTCCCGTGTTTATTGACTCTAGTTCGCATCCGACGGCCGGTTGACCGTTCATTCAAAGCTTTCTCAAGCGAAAGGTAGCTGAAAGCTTCCCCGATTAGGATCGCCTCCACTTCCGGCAACAGACCGGTTGGCCAACGCGTGTGATACCTCGCACGAACGGCCCAATTAACAACAACAATGGTGATTCTGATGTCCTCTGTAGCCCGCCTTTTCGCTGTCACTCCGCCCGTACGTCTCGTGCTTCCCGTTCTGCGCTGATCCCGTCCGATCTGCTCATTTAACTAGCCGCGCTACGCCTGGAGTATTCCCATGCTGACTTTCCTTGGCTTCGCCATGGTCATCACGTTCATGTTCCTGATCATGACCAAGCGCCTGTCCGCGCTGATCGCTCTGATCATCATCCCGATCGTCTTCGCCCTGTTCGGCGGTTTTGCACCGAAGATCGGCCCGATGATGCTCGAAGGCATCACCAAGCTCGCGCCGACTGGCGTGATGCTGATGTTCGCGATTCTCTATTTCGCCCTGATGATTGACTCCGGCCTGTTTGACCCGGCCGTGCGCAAGATTCTCAAACTGGTCAAGGGTGACCCGCTGAAGGTTTCGGTCGGCACCGCCGTACTGGCGCTCGTCGTTTCCCTCGATGGTGACGGCGCGACCACTTATATGATCTGCGTGGCCGCCATGCTGCCGCTGTACAGCCGCATCGGCATGAGCCCGCGGATCATGGCCGGTCTGATCATCCTCGCCGGTGGCGTGATGAACATGACGCCGTGGGGCGGCCCGACCGCGCGTGCGGCGAGTGCGCTGCATGTCGATCCGTCGGACATTTTCGTGCCGATGATTCCGGCCATGGCCGCTGGTGTAGTGGCGATTCTGGTTATCGCTTATTTCTACGGTAAACGTGAGCGTGCGCGTCTGGGTGAGCTGCATCTGGTTGGCGATGATATCGATCACAGCGAAATCAGCGTGTCGCAGTTCCCGGATGCCCGCCGTCCAAAACTGATCTGGTTCAACGGCGCCCTGACTTTCGGCCTGATGTGCACCCTGATCGCCGGCCTGCTGCCATTGCCGGTGCTGTTCATGGTTGCGTTCAGTATTGCCATGATCGTCAACTACCCTTGCCTGCAGATGCAGAAGGATCGTGTCGCCGCTCACGCGGGTAGCGTGCTGGCAGTGGTCGGTCTGATCTTTGCGGCGGGTATCTTCACCGGTATCCTGAGCGGCACCGGCATGGTCGATGCGATGTCGAAGAGCCTGTTGGCGGTGATCCCGGATTTCCTCGGCCCGTACCTGGCGGTGATCACGGCGCTGGTGAGCATGCCGTTCACCTTCTTCATGTCCAACGATGCGTTTTACTATGGCGTGTTGCCGGTGTTGGCCGAAGCCGCCAGCCACTACGGGATCACCGCAGTGGAAATGGCCCGTGCCTCGATCGTCGGTCAGCCCGTCCACTTGCTGAGCCCGTTGGTGCCATCGACGTATCTGTTGGTAGCCCTGGCCGGCATTGATTTCGGTGACCACCAGCGTTTCACCCTGAAATGGGCGATCCTGGTTTGTATCTGCATCCTGATTGCTGCACTGCTGTTGGGGACTTTCCCGGTGTTCAGCACTCTATAAGCCCAAGACTCACCGTTTCGGGTCCTGGCTTCGCGGTTTGAAGCCCGGACCTTTTTCGGTTTAACAATCGCTCAAAGGAATACACATGGATTGGCTGACCAACCCCGAAATCTGGGTTGCCTTCTTCACCCTGACCGCCCTGGAAATCGTCCTCGGCATCGATAACATCATCATGATTTCGATCCTGGTCAGCCGCATGCCGAAACACATGCAGCAGCGCACCCGGATCTTCGGTCTTGGCCTGGCCATGATCACCCGCATCCTGTTGCTGCTGTCGATCACCTGGGTCATGCGCCTCACCGCCGACCTGTTCGAAGTGTTCGGTCAGGGCATTTCCGGCCGTGACCTGATTCTGTTCTTCGGTGGTCTGTTCCTGCTGTGGAAGAGCTCGCAAGAGATGTATCACGCGCTGGAAGGCGAAGACGAAAGCGACGAAACCCCGGGTGGCAAGGGTGGCAACTTCCTTTACACCATCATCCAGATCGCGATCATCGACATCGTCTTCTCGCTGGATTCGGTGATCACCGCAGTGGGTATGGTTTCCCACGTGCCGGTGATGGTTGCGGCGATCGTTGTGGCGGTACTGGTGATGATGCTGGCCTCGGGCAAGATCAGCGAGTTCATCGACAAGCACCCGTCGCTGAAGATGCTGGCGCTGTCGTTCCTGCTGGTGGTCGGTACCGTGCTGATTGCCGAGTCGTTCGACGTGCATGTGCCGAAAGGCTACGTCTACTTCGCCATGGCGTTCTCGCTGGCGGTTGAGGCGATCAACATCAAGCTGCGCGGCGCAATGGCCAAGAAGCGACAGCAGCAAGATCCGGTGAAACTGCGCAAGGACATCCCGGGCCAATAACCCGGTAGTCTTCAGGCAACACCCCTTGTAGGAGTGAGCCTGCTCGCGATAGCGGTCTTTCAGTCAACATCAATGTTGAGGCTGATGGCCCTATCGCGAGCAGGCTCACTCCTACATTTGTTTGTGGTGGATTCCGGTGAGTGTATGAAGCGCTTTTCATGACACTTTTGTTTCAATCGACACTTTAGCTGTGCAATGCTGGCGCCCAGACCGTTAGCCAACTACAGCTTAAGTATCAAAAACGTAGAAACCGCGCGGTACCGTCAACTTGCCTCTCTGAGGCACTGCTATTACAGGGGGTCTGCATGCTCACCCTGCTCAATCTGCTTTCCGCCGTCGCCCTGCTGATCTGGGGCACGCACATCGTCAGAACCGGCATCCTGCGGGTGTATGGCACCAACCTGCGCCATGTGATTGGCCAGAACATGTCCAAGCGCTGGCTCGCGTTCGTTGCCGGCATTGTCGTTACCGCCATGGTGCAGAGCAGCAATGCCACGGCCATGCTCGTCACCTCCTTCGTGGGTCAGGGTCTGATGGCGCTGACCCCGGCGCTGGCGACCATGCTCGGCGCCGACGTCGGTACCGCGCTGATGGCGCGGGTGCTGACGTTTGACCTGTCATGGCTGTCGCCGCTGCTGATCTTTCTCGGGGTAATTTTCTTTCTGTCGCGCAAACAGACGCGGCTCGGCCAAATGGGCCGGGTGTCGATCGGCCTCGGGCTGATCATTCTCGCGCTGCAATTGATCGTTGAGGCTGCTGCGCCAATCACCCACGCGCAAGGGGTGAAGGTGATTTTCGCCTCGTTGACCGGTGACATTCTCCTCGACGCCCTGGTCGGCGCGTTGTTCGCGATGATTTCCTACTCCAGTCTCGCCGCCGTACTGCTCACGGCGACCTTGGCCGGGGCCAGTGTGATCAGCCTGCCAGTGGCGATCGGTCTGGTGATCGGCGCCAACATCGGCAGCGGCATTCTCGCGTTCATGAGCACCAGCATGCAGAACGCCGCCGGGCGGCAAGTGGCGTTGGGCAGTCTGTTGTACAAACTCATTGGCCTGCTGCTGATCATCCCGGTGCTCGATCCGCTGGTGCACTGGATCGACAGCCTCGATTTCAGCCCGCAGGAAATGGTCATCGGCTTCCACCTGCTCTACAACACCGCGCGCTGCCTGATTCTGCTGCCAAGCGTCGGGCCGATGGCACGCCTCTGCGCCTGGCTGCTGCCAGAGCGGCCGGAGGTCAACGGCACCGCCAAACCGCGCCATCTCGACGCGACGGCGCTGGTTACACCGAGCCTGGCGCTGGCCAACGCCGCGCGGGAAACCCTGCGCATGGGCGATCTGCTCGACAACATGCTCGACGCGACCCTCGATGTGCTGCGCGGCAAGCAGACCGCCGTCACCCAGGAAATGCGCCGATTGACCGACGACGTCGAAGCGCTCTACAGCGCGATCAAGTTGTACCTGGCGCAGATGCCCCGCGAAGACCTCGGCGAGCAGGACAGTCGACGCTGGGCCGAGATCATCGAGCTTTCAATCAACCTGAAACTGGCCGCCGACCTGATCGAACGCATGCTGCGCAAGATCCAGCAGCAGAAGACCTCGCAGCGGCGTTCGTTTTCCGAAGAAGGTCTGGAGGATCTGGCCGGATTGCAGCAGCAACTGATTTCCAACCTGCGTTTGGGCCTTTCGGTGTTCCTCAGTGGTGACCGCGAAAGTGCCCGGCAATTGCTGCGCGAGAAACGCCGTTTCCGCGCCCAGGAGCGGCGTTTGGCCCATGCGCATGTCAGTCGTTTGCAACGCAAGATCGTGCAGAGTATCGAGACCAGTTCGCTGCACCTGGAGTTGATTGCCGACATGAAACGCTTGAATTCGCTGTTTTGCGGCAGTGCGTATGTGGTGCTGGAAACGGCGGATACCGGGGCGCTGGCGGCGGATGATATTGCCGACATTACGCATTCGCCTTGAACGACTGGGGCTGGGTTTAGTCAGTTACATTGATTCAGCCTTCAGGCCGCTATCGCGAGCAGGCTCACTCCTACAGGGGGGATGCATTCCAAATGCAGGAGTGAGCCTGCTCGCGATGGGGGCCTGACTGACGACACGGATCTCCAAATCAGCCGTACGGAAGCCTGTTATGCGTTGCCTGTTGTTCGCCTGTCTGTTGCTCGGTTCCCTGCCCGCCTTTGCCCTGGATCGTTTTCAGGTCGAAGGCTATGCGCTGCCCAACGGTTTGCAACTGATGCTCAAACCCGGCACCGAGCGCGGGCACGTGGCGATCCGGCTGGTGGTCGGTGTCGGCCTCGATGATTTCGACTGTGACGAAAAGGAGTTGCCGCACCTGCTCGAACACCTGCTCTTCAGCGGCATCGATGCGACCGGCGAAGGTGGTTTAGAGGAGCGCATGCAGGCGCTGGGCGGTGACTGGAACGCGTTCACCAGCAATGCCGACACCACGTTTGTCATCGAGGCCCCGGCGAAAAACCAACGCAAAGTGCTCGACCTGCTGCTCGCTCTGCTTACGCAAACGCGCATCGACGATAACGCCATCAACGCCGCCAAACGTGTGGTCGAGCGCGAGGACGGCGGCCATTACACGCGTCTGCAACGCTTTCTCGATCGGCAGGATCTCGGCCACACCGCGAGCAATCAGCTCGCCGTCGAACTGGGCTTGAAATGCCCGCAGCGCGCCGAGGTCGGTCACCTGACTCAGGAACAACTGGAGAAGGTTCGCAAGGCCTGGTACGCACCGAACAACATGACCCTGATCGTCGTCGGCGAACTCGACAAGCTGCTGCCGGCCTATCTGGAACGCACCTGGGGCGCACTCGAAGCGGTCGAGCCGAGCGAACACCGCCCGCTTCCGGACATCCGTACCAGTGCCGCCCATGAACGTACCCTCACCCGTGGCTTTATCGGCGACAGCGCCAAGCTGCACTGGCTGGTGCCGGAGCCGGTGATCGACGATCAGTACGACCAGACCTTCGACATTCTCAAGGATTACCTCGACTGGGCGCTGTACCGACAGATCCGCCTCAACCATGGTTTGTCCTACGGGCCGTGGGCTGAGCGTGAAGTGTTTGGCGGTGTCGGCTTTATGAGCCTGAATGCCGATCTCGATCGCGATGATGTCGACGAGGCCATTCAAGTGCTGGAAGACCTCAAGGCCGACCTGCTGAAAAACGGTCTCGACCCGGACACCTTTGCGCGGATCAAACAGGCCTCGATCGCCCATCAGGCGTGGGCGGTGCAGGGCAACAGCGCGATGGCGGATTACTACTGGAGCGCGCTCGCTGATTACCAGGACGGACGCTTTGCCAATCCGGCGCGCGAGCTGCAAGGGGTGACGCTGGAAGCGGCGAACAAGGCGATGCGCGAGTTGTTGCTGCAACCGGGGTATCTGCGGATCGAGAAGCCGTTGCTCAGTGATGATCAGGTGTTGTGGTTGAGTGCGGGTGGCTTGGGCCTGGTGTTGTTGATCCTGATCGGCTGGCGTTTGCACCGCAAGCGGGGTTGAAGATCAAAAGATCGCAGCCTGCGGCAGCTCCTACAGGGGATTGCGTTCCAAATGTAGGAGTTGCCGAAGGCTGCGATCTTTTGAGGCCCTGAAATGCACCGAATAAGTGACCGGCAGCCTCGCCACAACGCCCGGCGGGCGCTACTCTGTCGAGGTTTTTTCCCCTCAAGTCGTGAACCGCCCAAATGCCAAAAATACAGCTCCTGATCCAGCGCATTCTCGAACTGATGAAGCGCTATCCCGGGGTCATTGCGCTTGGCGGGTTCATCTCCGGGGTCGGCAGTTTCATCATGGTCGATCGTCAGCAAGGGCTGGCGAGCTGGATCACCGTGATCATGCTGCTCAGTTGGATCTGGCTGATGCTGGAAAACACCCTTACCGGCCTTTTCACTCGGATCTTCAAACGCGAGATTCCCCAGCCGCTGCTGCGTTACGCGACGCAGATGATCCATCAGGAAAGCCTGTTTTTCGTCCTGCCGTTCTTCTTTATCACCACGACCTGGAACAGTGGCCAGCTGTTTTTCACCGGCCTGCTCAGCGTCGCCGCGTTGATCTCGATCGTCGACCCGCTCTATTACAAATGGCTGGCGCCCCGGCGCTGGGCGTTTCTCGCACTGCACACGCTGACCCTGTTCGCCGCCCTGCTCACTGCGTTGCCGGTGATCATGCACCTGACCACGGCGCAGAGTTTCAAGTGGGCGCTGGGCATTGCCGTGCTGTTGTCGTTCCCGAGTCTGGCGTCGATCTTCCCGATCCGCACGTTGCGCAACGCGCTGGCGATCCTGTGCATCACCGTCGGCATTGGTGGCGTGGGTTGGGCGCTGCGTTCGTGGGTGCCGCCGGCGACGCTATGGATGACGGATGTGGCGATCAGCACGCAAATGCAGGACCGCACCCCAGGTGCCAGCCTCGACACGGTCAGCGCCGAGCAGATTCGTGGCGATGGCCTCTACGCCTACACCGCGATCAATGCACCGCGCGGGCTGGATGAGCGGATTTATCACGTCTGGCAATTCAACGGCAAAGAGGTCGACCGTATCGCCCTCGACATCCACGGCGGGCGCAAGGAAGGCTACCGGGCGTGGACGCACAAGCAGAACTTCCCCGGCAACCCGGCGGGCAAATGGCAGGTGCGCGTGCTGACCGAGGATGGCCAGGTGATCGGCGTGCTGCGCTTCGAAGTCACGGACAGCACAGCGATCAAAGAAAAGTAATCCGGTTCGTGCTATTACGTTAGTTCGCATAAAGGCCGAACAAGCACGGAGCTTATGACCAGCAGCTCGATCAGCGGTAATGCCCAACTGGACACGTCGATAACCCCTGCCCGCCTGCGGGTCACGGGGGACTGGACGCTTGCCCATTACGCCGAGCTCAAGCAACTGAGCGAAAAGCTCCACGGCCAATACGACGCCAACACCCCGATCGACCTCAACAGCCTCGGCGCCCTCGACACCGCTGGCGCTTCGTTGCTGGTCGAACTGCTCGGCTCCGAACGCCTCGGCCAATCCGCCGAACACCCCGATTGCACCCTGACCTCCGCCGACCGCGCGCTGCTGCAAACCGTGTACTGCTCGATGACCGATTTCTGCGTGCCGATCAAAGAGCCGGAAATCAGCGTCAGCGTGCAATTGCTCACGCGCATCGGTCGCGCCGTCGATACCGTCTGGCAAGACACCCTGCAATTGCTCGGCTTCGTCGGCCTGATCATGGAAACCATCGCGCGCAGCCTGTTCCGGCCCAAGCGCTGGCGGATCACGCCGATGATCGCGCACATCGAACAGACCGGACTCGACGCCGCGCCGATCGTGGCGTTGCTGACCTTTCTGGTCGGCGCGGTGGTGGCGTTTCTCGGCGCCACGGTACTGGCCAGTTTCGGCGCGACGATTTTTACCGTGGACCTGGTCGGGTTCTCGTTCCTGCGTGAATTCGGCGTGCTGCTCACAGCGATCCTGATGGCCGGGCGCACCGCCAGTGCCTTCACCGCGCAGATCGGCTCGATGAAGGCCAACGAAGAAATCGACGCGATCCGCACCCTCGGCCTCGACCCGATGGAGTTGCTGGTCGTGCCGCGGGTACTGGCGATGCTGGTGGCGCTGCCGATGCTGACGTTTCTGGCGATGCTTTGCGGGATCATCGGTGGCGGCGTGGTTTGCGCGGTGTCGCTGGATATTTCGCCAGCGATGTTCCTGACGCTGTTGCAGTCGGACATCGGCGTTCAGCACTTTCTCGTAGGCTTGGTGAAGGCGCCGATCTTTGCCTTCATCATTGCCGCGATTGGTTGTCTGGAAGGCTTCAAGGTCAGCGGCAGCGCCGAGTCGGTCGGCGCCCACACCACCTCCGCTGTGGTGCAATCGATTTTCGTGGTGATCGTGCTCGATGCGGTGGCCGCGCTGTTCTTCATGGAGATGGGCTGGTGAGTCGTCTACCCCGCGCGCCCTCGGAGGCGGTGATCGAAGTCCGCGGCCTGTGCAATCGCTTTGGCAGCCAGAGCGTGCACGAGAACCTCGATCTGGATTTGTACAAGGGCGAAATCCTCGCCGTGGTCGGTGGTTCCGGCAGCGGCAAATCGGTGCTGTTGCGCAGCATTGTCGGTCTGCGCCGGCCAAGCGAAGGCATGGTCAAAGTGTTCGGCAAGAACCTGCCGAGTCTGTCCGAGCATGAGCGCTCGCTGGTCGAGCGACGCTTCGGTGTGCTGTTCCAGAAAGGCGCGCTGTTCTCCTCGCTGACCGTCACCGAGAACGTCGCCCTGCCCCTCATCGAACACGCCGGCTTGAGCCGCAACGACGCCGAGCACTTGGCCGCCGTGAAGCTGGCGCTGGCCGGTTTGCCGCTGTCGGCAGCGGACAAATACCCGGCGTCGCTGTCCGGCGGAATGATCAAGCGCGCCGCTCTGGCCCGGGCCTTGGCGCTGGATCCGGACATCCTGTTTCTCGATGAACCCACCGCCGGCCTCGATCCGATTGGCGCGGCGCAATTCGATCAATTGATCCTGACCTTGCGCGATGCGCTCGGCCTCAGCGTGTTTCTGGTGACCCACGACCTCGACACGCTCTACACCATTACCGACCGCGTGGCGGTGCTGGCGCAGAAGAAAGTACTGGTCGCCGGTCCCATCGACGTCGTCTCGGAAACCGACGACGCGTGGATTCACGAATACTTCCACGGCCCGCGCGGCCGCTCGGCGCTGGACGCCGCCAAATTGCTCAACGAGGTCTGACATGGAAACCCGAGCGCATCATGTGTTGATCGGCCTGTTCACCGTGATTGTGGTGGCAGGCGCCCTGCTCTTCGGTCTGTTCCTGGCCAAGTCCAGTGTCGATACCGAGTTCAAGGACTACGAGATTGTCTTCAGCGAAGCGGTCAGCGGTTTGTCCAAGGGCAGCCCGGTGCAGTACAGCGGGATCAAGGTCGGCGACGTGATCAACCTGCGCCTTGATCCAAAGGATCCGCGGCGGGTGCTGGCGCGGATTCGCCTGGCCGGTGACACACCGGTCAAGGAAGACACCCAGGCCAAACTGGCGCTGGCCGGGATTACGGGGACGTCGATCATCCAGCTCAGCGGCGGCACGCCCGAGAGCCCGAAACTGCGTGGGCATGACGGTAATCTGCCGACCATCGTTGCATCGCCCTCGCCTATTTCGCGCTTGCTCAATGACTCCAACGATTTGATGACCGGCATCACCGCGCTGCTGCAGAACGCCAATCAGATGTTCTCTGCCGAGAACGTCGAGCGTGTGAGCAAGACCCTCGCCCATCTGGAGCAAACCACCGGGACGATCAACGATCAGCGCGGTGACATCAAACAGGCCATGCAGCAACTGGCGACCGTCGGCAAACAGGCCGGCAGCATGCTCGAACAGACCTCGCTGCTGATGCGCAACGCTAACGGCCTGATCAACGATCAAGGCAAGCAAGCATTGGGCAGCGCCGAGCAAGCGATGAAGTCGCTGGAACAAAGCACCACCACCATCAGCACCTTGCTCAGCAAAAACGAAAACTCCCTCGACAACGGGATGCAGGGCCTCAATGGCCTGGCCCCGGCGATCCGCGAACTGCGTGAGACGCTGACCTCGCTGCGAGCTATTTCCCAACGCCTTGAGGCCAACCCCAGCGGTTACCTGCTGGGCCGTGACAAGAACAAGGAATTCACGCCATGAAGCTGACTCGCCTCGCCCTCTTCGCTGCCGGTTTTTCCTTGATCAGCGCCTGCTCGATTCTGCCCAAGTCCGAGCCCTCGGATGTCTATCGCCTGCCAACCGCACAGGCGCCCGCCTCGACCATTTCACCGGCGACTCAGTCCTGGTCGCTGCGGCTGAACAAGCTGCAGGCCAGTGAAGCGTTGAACCGGCCGACGATTGCGGTGATTCCGCAGGGTGACGTGATCAGCAGCTACAAAGGCTCGCGCTGGAGCGATCCGGCGCCGGTGCTGGTGCGTAATCGCTTGCTCGACGGCTTTGCGCGTGATGGCCGGGTGACGTTGCTGAGTACCGATGACAGCAACTTTGCGGCGGATCTGGAATTGGGCGGGAGTTTGCAGGCGTTTCAGACCGAGTATCAGGGCACCCAGGCCAGCGTCGTGGTGCGGGTTGATGCGTTGCTGGTGCGCGGTTATGACCAGCGGATTCTGGCCAGTCGGCGGTTTGAGGAGCGCCAGCCATTGAACGATGTGCAGGTGCCGGCGGTGGTCGCCGGGTTTGGTCAGGCCAGTGATCGTCTCACCGCCAAAGTAGTCGCCTGGGCCGTAGAGCAAGGCCAGAAACTCGCTCCCCCAAAGCCCTGATTCACCACAATCCATGTAGGAGTGAGCCTGCTCGCGATAGCGGTCTATAAGCCACCATCATCGGTGATTGTCACCCAGCTATCGCGAGCAGGCTCACTCCTACAGTTTGGATTTTTGTTCAGCCGAAGAACCAGTAGCAGACGAAGATAGCCCCGACCACACCAGCAAACTCCGCCAACAACGCACACCCCACCGCATGCCGCGCGCGTTGAATCCCCACCGCACCGAAATACACCGCCAGCACATAGAACGTGGTTTCGGTACTGCCCTGAATCGTCGCCGCGACCAGCGCCGGGAAGCTGTCGACACCGGACGTTTTCATCGTCTCGATCAACATCGCCCGCGCCGCACTGCCGGAGAACGGTTTGACCATCGCCGTCGGCAGCGCATCGACAAACCGCGTGTCCCAACCGGCCCACTCGACGAGATGCCGAATGCCGTCCAGACCAAAGTCCAGTGCCCCGGAGGCGCGCAGCACGCCGACCGCACAGAGCATCGCGACCAGATACGGCAGCAGGTTCTTCGCGACGTCGAAGCCTTCTTTGGCGCCCTCAACAAACGCCTCGTAGACCTTGACATTCTTCAACGCGCCGATCAGCAAAAACAGCATGATCAACCCAAACAGCGTGAGATTGCCGAGGATCGACGACAATCCCGCCAAGGCCGTTGCTGAAAGAGTACCCAACAGGGCCATGAATCCACCGAGAATCAGTGCGCCCGGAATTAGATAAGCCAACACCACCGGATCCCAGATCCGCAACCGCTGCATGAACGCTACCGAGAGGAAGCCGACAATCGTCGAGCAGCTCGTGGCCAGCAGAATTGGCAGGAACACCAACGTCGGGTCGGGTGCGCCTTGCTGGGCGCGGTACATGAAGATCGTTACCGGCAGCAGGGTCAGGGAAGAGGCGTTGAGCACCAGGAAGAGGATTTGCGCGTTACTGGCGATGGTGGCACTGGGATTGAGCTCCTGCAGCGCCTTCATGGCTTTCAGACCGATCGGCGTGGCCGCATTGTCGAGGCCGAGACCGTTGGCGGCGAAGTTCAGGGTGATCAGGCCAAGGGCAGGGTGACCGGCCGGGACTTCCGGCATCAGCCGCAGAAACAGCGGGCCGAGCACTTTCGCCAGCCACTCGACGATCCCGGCCTTCTCGGCAATGCGCAGGAAGCCCAGCCACAGGGTGAGGGTGCCGAACAGCAGCACCATGACTTCGACCGAGAGCTTGGCCATGGCGAAAATGCTTTCCACCATCGCCGCAAAGATCCCGGCGTTACCGCCGATCAGCCACTGCGCCAGCGCCGATACGGCTGCCACGATGAAGAAGCCAAGCCACAGGCCATTAAGCATCAGTCAAATCCCCCGAAGAATGCGGCGAATGATAGCGGGGTCGCCAGAAACGACAAACCCCGGATTTCTCCGGGGTTTGTGTGTACCTGCTGCCACCCCATTTACCGGGTTGACCTCAATCTCCTACAGGGTGTGTCAGTTCTTGGAGATTTCGCCTGCTGGCAGTTTTTCCTTGCTGCGCCAGTGCGGCAGGGAGTTCCAGTAGCGCTCGCCCTTGGCGTCGTCGTACATGCCTTCCCAGCGTGCGATAACCAGCACGGCCAGCGCGTTACCAATCACGTTCAGTGCGGTACGGGCCATGTCCATGACGCGGTCGACACCGGCGATAAACGCCAGGCCTTCCAGCGGAATACCGACGCTGCCCAGAGTTGCCAGCAGCACCACGAAGGACACGCCCGGTACACCGGCGATGCCTTTGGAGGTGACCATCAGGGTCAGGACCAGCAGCAGTTGCTGGCTGATCGACAGGTCGATGCCGTACAGCTGCGCAATGA
Organism: Pseudomonas sp. IT-232MI5; assembly: GCF_949767845.1. NCBI lineage: Bacteria > Pseudomonadati > Pseudomonadota > Gammaproteobacteria > Pseudomonadales > Pseudomonadaceae > Pseudomonas > Pseudomonas sp. IT-232MI5. The sequence continues at coordinate 73,443 of NZ_CATKQE010000044.1, read as the reverse complement.
AGATTGCCGCGATCGACTGGTACAGGGTCGAACCGTCGAGGTTGAACGAGTAACCGGTCGGCACGACGAAGCTGCAGATGGCTTTCGGCGCGCCGTAGGCTTCCATCTTCTCGATCACGCGTGGCAGCACGGTTTCCGAAGAAGCGGTGGAGTAGGCCAGCACCAGCTCATCCTTGAAGATGCGCATCAGCTTGAACACCGAGAAACCGAACATCTTGGCGATCAGGCCCAACACCACGAAAGCGAAGAAGGCGATGGCGAAGTAAACCAGGATGACCAGTTTGGCCAGCGGCACCAGCGAGGCGAAGCCGAAGTTGGCCACCGTCACCGCGATCAGTGCGAATACGCCGATCGGCGCATAGTTCATGATCATGTGGGTGACTTTGAACATGCTTTCCGAGACGCCCTGGAACATCTTCACCAGCGGCTCGCGCAGGTCCGACTGCAGGCTCGACAGACCGAGACCGAACAGCACGGAGAAGAAGATGATCGGCAGCATTTCGCCGCGAGCCATGGCCGCGAAGATGTTCGACGGGATCAGGTTGAGGATGGTCTCGATGAACGCGTGTTCATGCTGCACTTCGGCGGCGGTCGCCTGGTACTTGGAGATATCCACCGTGCCCAGGGTGCTCATGTCGATGCCGGCACCCGGATGGAACACGTTTGCCAATACCAGACCAACGAGGATGGCAATGGTGGTGACGATTTCGAAATAGATGATCGTCTTCAGGCCGATGCGCCCGAGTTTCTTGGCGTCACCCACGCCGGCGATACCGACAATCAGGGAAGAGATGACGATCGGGATCACGATCATCTTGATCAGACGGATAAAGATATCGCCTGCCGGTTGCAGGACGTTGCTGATCCACCAGGCTTTCTCGGCACTGAAGTGGTTGAGCAACGCACCAATTGCAATACCCAATACCAGACCGATGAGGATCTGCCAGGCGAGGCTAAGTTTTGCCTTCTTCATTATCTTTACCCTTACTTGCGTTTGACTCAGGCACATGCAGGAACTGGAACGCTCTTTAGCGGAAAAGTCTGTGCATCTGCCTCCGTATAAGGTGCCCCGAAGCGCGTATTTACGGCTCTTCGGCAGGCGAAAAAAGGCGCAACTATTCCGATGCAAGGTTGCGCCGTCTAATGCCGTAAACGCCTACCCTATGCCGAATCGGCATGAGCTTTTTTAATTGAAACTGGCGTCCCAACCGGTTCGATTGTGACATTTCGGCCGGCATAAGTGCCGTGAACCGGCCATCACAGAGCAGGTTGATTATTTTTTGAACGAGAAAAATCGACAAAAATTTTGGGAAAATGCCTACGTGGCAAGACTAGAAGTCCTACTGTTTAAGCGGTTTTTTTGTCGATATACGGTCGCCAGGAAACACCGCGTAATGTTTTCGCGCGCAGTGTCAGCGATAAAAACAGCGAGCTGGACGCTCTGGATCAATGTTTTGTCTTTTTGAAAGCTCAGCGCAAGTCCGTCGAGCCACTGTGGGTCGGCGAACCTGCGGCGCAGCTTTTACCCTGACCCGGCCCTCTCGCAGGCACTCCCTGTACCCGTAGGTCACTCCGACCCTGCAACAGTCAGAACATCCCGACCCCTTGGTCATGCGCCTGCCTTCCTCAGGTGGGCGCAATGGAAGGCAGCAGGGCTGCTGCCTTCATGTTCAAGTCAGTACCACTTCGGATCTTTCTTCAGGGTTTCCATCAGTAGATCCTGCATGCCTTGATCGGGTTTGCCGAAGAAGCGATAGGTCGCATGTCGCGTCGGCGACTTGTCTTGCGGCAGGCCTTCAGGCACATCAACCAGCATGGCGTAGGCGTCATCCTTGTCGAAACTGAATGCGACGATCAAACGGTGGTTCAGGCACTTGTCCTGATTCTCGCAGAGCGGGCCCACCAAGTACTTGTTGCCGTCTTCAGTAACCGCGTTCATCTGTTGTTCGGAGGCCCCGGACAGGTTGATCACCCATTCCGGTACGCGCTCTTCTTTCTTTATCACGCCTTCCCAGGTCTCACGGTACTGCTCGTCAGAGGCGAGCAGTTCGTTGACCCGCGCCTGGCCGTCATTGGCCGCCATCGCCATGGCACTACCGCCCAGAAGCAGGGCGGCTGCCAGTGTCTTTAACGCACTCATCGTTAACCTCGGCCGCGACGGCCAAAGAAGAAGGAAGCGATGAACATCACCAGGAACACGACAAAGAGAATCTTGGCGATACCCGTGGCGGTGCCCGCGATACCACCGAAGCCCAGTACTGCAGCGATGATGGCAATGATCAAGAATGTAATTGCCCAGCTCAACATGGTGATTCTCCTTACTTCTCTATTTAGGGGTGTTGCATGTCCCGGCGCTGTGCGCCCGAATTCGTTTGCTCTTTAGAAAACCCAACGCTCTTCACGTGGCAGTTGATCCAGCGGCTGCGCCTGATCGACGTCCATCATGCGCATCGAGGCGCTTTCGGCCTGACTGCTGCTGACGGCGCTGAAGTGCGTTTGCGTGCTGTGCTGGATCGAGATCAGCGGCTCAACTTTCTGGCTGTTTTCCCAGCTCAGGTATTGCTGGCAAGCGATCAGGGTGATCAACAGCGCCAATACGCCAAACAGACCTTGCTGGATGTGCAGTGGCGAGATACGCACTTGGGCGGCACGTTGGCGAGTCATCCTGGGTTCCTCACTCTTATTCGGTTAGGGCAGTTCATGTTCTGCCCGGGCTAAGTGAGGTATTGCAGCCTGCATGCCAGTTTTTTAATTGAAAAATATTCAATAAAATCAATGAGTTATGCACGTGATAAAAAACGTTTGCGACGCATCCTGCACGATGGGGCATCTGAGATCGTGCGCAATGCACGATTTTTTCGTAGGAGATTTCATTCTTATGGAATTGAGAGCAGGGCGCAGATGTCAGAAAAGTACGCAGGGAATGCCCTGCAAATCGGTGATTGTTTAAAAAACCAGCAAAACCAACAACTTGGCCGTAATGGCAGGAGAGAGCTACCCTCCTATGGCTGGCATCGTTCAGAATCAACCATGCAACTTGCCCGATTTTTCCGGGACTAACCCAAGACCAATCACTATGGAGCGTAGGAAAAATGGAATCTGCCACTGAGCATCAAGGCCGCATTCTGCTGGTGGACGACGAATCTGCCATCCTGCGTACCTTCCGTTATTGCCTCGAAGACGAAGGCTATACGGTTGCCACAGCCAACAGCGCGGCTCAGGCCGACGCGCTGCTGCAACGCCAGGTCTTCGACCTGTGCTTCCTTGATTTACGTCTGGGCGAAGACAACGGTCTCGACGTACTGGCGCAGATGCGCATTCAGGCGCCGTGGATGCGTGTGGTCATCGTCACCGCGCATTCGGCTGTCGATACCGCCGTCGATGCGATCCAGGCAGGCGCGGCCGACTATCTGGTGAAACCGTGCAGCCCGGATCAGTTGCGTCTGGCCACCGCCAAACAGCTGGAAGTGCGCCAACTGTCAGCGCGCCTCGAAGCTCTCGAAGGCGAGATTCGCAAACCGAAGGACGGTCTCGACTCCCACAGCCCGGCAATGAAAGTGGTACTGGAAACAGCACGCCAGGTCGCCGGCACCGACGCCAACATTCTTATCCTCGGCGAGTCCGGCACCGGTAAAGGTGAACTGGCCCGAGCGATTCATGGCTGGAGCAAGCGCGAGAAGAAATCCTGCGTGACCATCAACTGCCCGTCGCTGACGGCGGAATTGATGGAAAGCGAGCTGTTCGGTCACAGTCGCGGCGCGTTTACCGGTGCTAGCGAGAGCACCTTGGGTCGAGTCAATCAGGCCGACGGCGGTACGCTGTTTCTCGATGAGATCGGCGATTTTCCGCTCACTTTGCAACCCAAGTTGCTGCGTTTCATTCAGGACAAGGAATATGAGCGGGTGGGCGATCCGGTCACCCGTCGCGCTGATGTGCGTATTCTGGCGGCAACCAACCTCAACCTCGAAGACATGGTCCGAGACGGGCGTTTCCGCGAAGACCTGCTCTATCGTCTGAATGTCATCACCCTGCATCTGCCGCCCTTGCGCGAGCGCGCCGAGGACATTCTGACCCTGGCCGATCGCTTTCTCGCGCGTTTCGTCAAAGAGTATGCGCGCCCGGCACGGGGCTTCAGCGACGAGGCTCGCGAGGCACTGTTGGGCTACCGTTGGCCGGGCAACATTCGCGAGCTGCGTAACGTGGTTGAGCGGGCAAGCATCATCTGCCCGCAGGAGCGTGTGGAAATCAGCCACCTCGGCATGGCCGAACAACCGGTCAACAACGCCCCTCGAGTCGGTGCGGCATTGAGCCTCGACGAATTGGAGAAAGCCCACATCGGCGCGGTCCTCGCCACCGCCGGCACGCTGGATCAAGCGGCAAAAACCCTCGGCATCGACGCTTCGACCCTGTATCGCAAGCGCAAGCAGTACAACCTGTGAGCGCCCGGCGATGAAACTGGCGATGAAGTTGCGGACCCGTTTGTTCTTGAGTATTTCCGCGCTCATCACCGTGGCCTTGCTCGGGCTGCTGCTCGGGCTGGTCAGCGTGATGCAGATGGCGGGAACGCAAGAGGCGTTGGTGCGCAGCAACTTCGTCACCCTCGATCTGGGTCTCAAGCTGCGCCAGACGCTGGGTGATCAACTGATCATCATGCTGGCGGAAAAGCCTGATCCGGTGGCGTTCGAAGCGTCGAAACAGCATTACTTCGAGTTACTGGACCAAGGCATCGCCCAAGAGCAAGAGGGTGATGGCCGGCTATATGGCTTCAGTCGGGCAAAAGCGGATTATCTGAGCTTTCTGGAAGCGTTCGATTTGTCCCGTGACCCGGCCAGCTCGATAAGCAGCAGCGCCGACTTTCGAGAGCGCTTCAACACACTGCGCAACGGACTGATCACCGAACACAAGCATGCACTGGACAACATCAACGCGGTACAGCGTGAGGCGCGCGACCGTGCCTTGTTGATTGCGGGTCTGCTTGGCTTTGTCGGGCTGGCGGTGCTGATCATCGGTTTTATCACGGCCCACGGCATTGCTCGGCGTTTCGGCGCGCCGATCGAGGCGCTGGCGAAAGCCGCAGACAATATCGGCCAGGGCAATTTTGAAGTGACCCTGCCGATTTCCTCGGCGATGGAAATGAACCTGCTGACCAAACGCTTTGGCCTGATGGCCGAGGCGCTTCGCGAGCACCAGGCGACCAACGTTGATGAACTGCTCGCCGGTCAGCAACGCTTGCAAGCGGTGCTCGACAGCATCGATGACGGCTTGCTGATGATCGACCGCCAAGGGCATCTGGAGCACCTCAACCCAGTGGCCCAGCGACAATTGGGCTGGGAAGATGATCGTCTCGGCCAAGGGTTGGGCACGGCGCTGGAGCGACCAGAGCTGGATGCGCAGCTGCAACTGGTGCTGCGCGGCGGCTCCCTGGAGCGCGCGCCGGAAGACTTGAGCATCGAGGTCGACGGCGAATCCCGCCTGCTGACCTACAGCCTGACCCCGGTCAGCCACACCCAGGGACATATCCTCGGCGCGGTGATGGTGCTGCACGATGTCACCGAGCAACGCGCCTTCGAACGGGTGCGCAGCGAGTTCGTCTTGCGCGCTTCCCATGAGCTGCGCACCCCCGTCACCGGCATGCACATGGCGTTCGGCCTGTTCCGCGAACGGGCGAAGTATCCCGCGGAGTCGCGAGAGGCCGATCTGCTCGACACCGTGAATGAGGAAATGCAGCGCCTGATGCAGTTGATCAATGACTTGCTCAACTTCTCGCGTTATCAGAATGGCCTGCAGAAACTCACCCTGGCACCATGCTCCATCGAAGACTTGCTGGAGCAGGCGCAACTACGCTTTGCCGATTCGGCGGCGGCCAAGGGCATCGCCCTGAATGTCGAGGTGCAGGGGCCGTTGCCACGTTTGCAGGCCGATCAGGCGCAACTCGATCGCGTGCTGGATAACCTGATCGACAACGCCCTGCGCCATACCGCCCGGAACGGTCAGATCCGCTTGCAGGCACGCCGGCACGGCGAGCGAGTGATCATCAGTGTTGAAGACAACGGCGAAGGCATTGCCTACGGTCAGCAAGGACGGATCTTCGAACCGTTCGTACAGGTAGGGCGCAAGAAGGGTGGTGCCGGTCTGGGCTTGGCGCTGTGCAAGGAAATCGTCCAGCTGCATGGCGGACGCATGGGCGTTTACTCGCGACCGGGGCAAGGTACGCAGTTTTATATGGCGCTGACGGTCTAGGCTTCATCGTCCATTCGCCGTCCGGCAAGGCGTCGGCCACGGGTGATCAGTTCGATGAACTGCACCGCGCTGAGCGCATGGGCGAACAACCAGCCCTGGCCGAATTTCACGCCTTCGCTGCTGAGCAACTCAGCCTGCGATTCCAGCTCGATGCCTTCGGCAATCACCTTCAGATCCAGCGCCTGGGCCATGTGAATGATGTGCGGGGCGACGCCGCTGCTCGCTGCGTCATGGCCCAGTGCATCGATAAATGCTTTGTCGATTTTCAGGCAATCGACCGGCAAGGTCTGCAGATAGGCGAGGCTGCAGTAGCCGGTGCCGAAGTCATCGATCAATACTTGATGGCCGACATCGCGCAAGGCTTGCAGGTTTTCCCGCGCCACCACCACATCAATCAAACCGCGCTCGGTAACTTCGAAGGCAATCTGCCGCGCGGCGACGCGATGGAGCGTGAGCAGCCGCGCTATGACCTGGCCAATGCGCGGCACCATCACGTCACAGGCTGCAAGGTTGACCGAGATATACAGCTGCGGATTGGCGCGCAGCAACTGGCCCAGTTGCTCCAGCAAGCGCTGCAGAACAAAGTCGGTCATCTGGCGGATTTGTCCGGTGTTTTCCGCCATGGGGATAAACAGGTCGGGACTGGTCAGCGTGCCGTCCGGGCGACGCCAGCGTAGCAGCGCCTCGGCGCCGACGCAGTTGCGGCTGTCGAGATCGAAGATCGGCTGATAGAGCACCTGCAACTCGCCGCGCCGGATCGCGCCGTGCAGTTCGGCGTCCAGTGACTGGCGCTGGCGCACCAGCAGGAAAACGAAGAAACCCGAAAAGGCGCCAAGCAGCACGCACGCCGGAATCATCCACCACCAGATAGCCGGGATCTGCATGCTGGTTCTGGGTGTGATCAGCACCAACTGATACTCCGGATTATCCGTGGGCATGCGGTAGATCAGCCGGGTCTGCGTGACTTGCAGGGCATCGCGACTCTTTGGTGGCCAGTGTTCCGTGGGTGGCCAGTCTTGCGCCATGCCGAGCACCGGGATGGCCCGGGTGCCGTGATCGAGCACCACTAGCAGGCTGCTGCCGGGCGACAGATCGACCATGTCGGTCAGATGCCCGCGCGAGGTGGCCACGCGGAAATTGCCGCGTCCGAGCATCAGCGCTGCACGGTTTTCATCGGGTTCGGTGGTGGTGTTCAGCCAATAACTGTAAGTCGGGCCTTTGATATCCGGCGCGCGAACCACTGACAGGCCTTCCTGGCGCGGACGGTTCGAGCAGGTCCGCGAAGCGTCCATATAAGCTGCTTCATACACGAAGCGATAGTTGAAGGTGACCTGCTGCAGGGTGGCGATCATTTCATCGTCACAACTGCGCAATGGCTGCGCTTCAAGATCATCGAGACTTTCACGCAACTGGCCGAACAATTGTTCGAGGCGGGCGAGGAACCGCTCGCCTTGTGCGTTCATTTGCTGGCTTTCGCTTTGCTCGACCTGGCGCATCGCCACGAACATTCCGCCGGCGATCAGCAGGCTGGCACTGAGGACAGCCGCGATCATCGCCAAAAACCAGGGGCGATAAAACCAGCTACGCAACGTCTCTCGGGTAGCAGCCATCAAGGAATATCCGAAGAATTACCAATGAGTTATAGCTGCTGATTGCAATTTCGCCCTGACCGTCGGGCGGGCGTCATTATTTTGTCTGATTGAGCACCAGCAATAGTGCCGCCGTTTGCGCATCCGGCGTGCCGTCGAAGCGCGAAGGGCGGAAGTGCATCTGGAACGCTGCAAGGACGTGGCGCGTGGCGACGTCCAGTTCACCAGTCTGCGGCGTGTCATAACCCAGGTGCGCCAGTTGTGCCTGGAACCAACTGATACTCGGCAGTTCACTGCTGTTGAACAGCATTTGCTGGCGCGCTACCGCCTGTTCGTTCGGCCAGACGCCCAAGCCTTCAGCAGCGAGGCGTTTCCACGGGAACAGTGGCCCCGGATCAAGTTTGCGCAAGGGTGCGATGTCGCTGTGACCGATAATGTGTCGCGGGCTGATGCCGTTGCGTTTGCTGATGTCTTTGAGCAGGGCGATCAACGATTGGATCTGCGCCTCGCTGTACGGATACCACAGACGCCCGCTCGGCGTGTCCTTGAAACCCGGGTTGACGATTTCAATGCCGATCGAGCTGGAGTTGAGCCAGGTACGCCCCTGCCATTGGCTTTCGCCGGCGTGCCAGGCGCGTTGATTCTCATCCATGAGTTTGTAGACCGTACCGCTATTGTCGTCGCCGATCAGGTAATGGCTGCTGACTTCGCCGTGGGTCAGCAACTGCAGCGAGCGCTCCAGCGAGGCCGACGTGTAATGCACGACCACAAACTGAATGCGGCTGTCGTAATTGGCCGAAGGGTGGCTGGTGTTGTAGCGCGGGCCACTGGCACAACCGGCCAGAACGAGCAACGAAGCGAGGAGGGCAAAGAATTTCATGGCAGAAGGCAGTACACGCAAGACAGTAATGCAACAGTGTAACGTACTGCCTTGCGTCTCGACGGTCAGTGGGCGGATTTAAACAAAATGGAACAATTTGCTCAGCCCAGCTCGACCCGATTACGGCCTGCATTTTTAGCGCGATAAAGCGCCTGATCGGCTCTTTTCAGCACCAGATCGCTGTGTTCTCCAGCACGAAATGTTGCCAGCCCCATGGAAATGGTGATCGTCACTCGCTCGCCCTTGAAGTGGAAAGGGCAGGCTTCGATCGCTGCGCGCAGCGTTTCCAGAAGCTTGGCGCCGACCGCAGGCGGGGTGGCCGGCAGCAGCAAGACGAACTCCTCACCACCGAATCGGGCAATGAAATCAGATCCGCGCAGGCGTTTGCGCAGCACCGTGGCAATAATCTTCAGCACCTTGTCGCCGGCCAGATGGCCGTAGTTGTCATTGATCCGTTTGAAGTGATCAAGGTCGAGCATGGCCAGGCTCAGGGTGTTGCCGTGCTGCTGCCACTGCTTGATTTCATGCTCGAGGCGCTCGCTCCACGCAGCGCGATTGGGCAAGCCGGTGAGTGGGTCGATCAAGGCTTTCTGGCGCTGTTCTTCGAGGTGCTCACGGAATCCCTGGGCTTCCTGCTCCATATGCGCCACGCGCTCGGACAGACCTTTGAGCCGCGCAGCCACTTCCTGCTCGCGGGCGTCGCGCTGCTTCTGGTGCTGATCCATGGTGCCGATCAAGCCTTCGAGATGGTTCTCCAACACTTGCTTGAGGTCATCCAGATCGGCGGCTTCCTGAACGCTGGTCTGCAAGCCGTCGACTTGCTCGCGGATCTGCGTATCCATGGCCCGCGCCGCTGAGCTGTTGTCGGCATGGCCTTCACTGGCAGCTTGCAGATTGCTCTGGAACGCTTCGAGGCGTTCGTTGAGTTGCTGCAGGTAGGCTTCGAATTCGTGCTGGCCGCTGTCGGTGATCGCCAGCATCAACGTCGCGAGATCGTCGAGGATCGGTATCAGTTCGTACCAGTTCAAGCCATGTTTCAGCCTTTCACGCATGGCTTCGGCTTGCGGGCGGTGGCGCTCCGGCAGGGTCAGGTCGTCGAGGAGGCCGATCAGGGTGTCTTCGATGTGCTTGGCCACGGAGCTGTAAGACGGCTCCGGGGTATCAGGCAGGGCGAACAGGATGTCGTGTTCGGATTGCTCCGGATCAATGGCGGCCAACGCCTGCGCGATGGGTTCGGGCAGCGGCAGGCTGTCGAGGATCAGTGGCGATGGATCACCGGGGTGAATCAGCTCATCAGGATTGATGGCGGCAGGCGTGATTGGAGTCTGAGCGGCAGCCTGGGTGAAAACAGGCTCGGGTTCAAAGCGCTCTGCTTGAGGTTCGCTCGGGTCACTGCTGCCTTCGCTGCCGACCGAGGGTGGCACGAAGGTAACCACTTCTGCCGATTCCGGTTGATTCTGGGCGTCCGGCATTTTTGTTTCGACAGGCGCAATTGCTTCGATGGCAGAAGTTGCCATCACAGGTTCAATCGATGCGACAGGGGCGGGCTGTGCGGTTTCTGGTGCGGGTGACGGTGCGGCAAGCGGTTGCAGCGGCACGGGTGATTCTGTCGCTGGGGCTTCTTCGCTGTCGCGGCTTCCGAACAAACGCTGCAGCAGACCTGGTCGCCCCGGCTCTGGCGGGGTGTCCAACTGACTCAGTGCCTTGCCCTGCAGGCCGCTGAGTTCACTCAGCAGCAATGGCATTTCCCGCGCCGAACCGACGCGGCTATCCAGTTGTTTGGCGAACTTCTTCAAGGGCTGGGCGACTTCCCGCGGCAGCGGCAACGCCTGCAACTGGGTGACCAGCGATGTCAGCGCGGTGCTGACCTGATCGATACGGGTTTCGCGGCGCTGCTCGGAATCGAGCACGGCTTTTTCCAGGCGCGGCAGGAGGGCGGCGAGGCCGGCGTCCATGTCGTCAGTGCGCACCACGTCGCGCATCTCTTTCATGCACTGATCAACGACTTTATCGGTACCTTCGGCCGCCAGCGTGCTGCGCACCAGGCCGCGACGCAGCAAGTCGAGCCTCGCGGCCCAGCGGCGTTCGAGTTTGTCCTGTTGTTCGATGCTTTTGAGGTACTTTTCTTTCCAGCGCTGGGCGTCGTCGCTCATTCAGGGGTTCCGCGAGGGGCAGGACTCAACGCGGGCAATGCATCGGCCGTGAGCGAACCCGGCAGACGAATCTCTACCGCGACCGGCAGGTGATCGGAAATCGGTTGTGCCAGCACTTCGACCTTTTCCAGGGTCAGGGTCGGGCTGAGCAAAATATGATCAAGGCAACGCTGAGGACGCCAGCTGGGGAATGTCGCTTCCACCTGCGGGGCCAGCAGGCCGAGATCGCGTAACGGAGAATGTTGTAGCAGATCGCTGGCATGGGTGTTCATGTCACCCATCAACACCTGGTGTTTATAGCCACCGATCAGCTCACGAATATAGGCCAGTTGCAGGCTGCGCGTTCGCGCGCCAAGAGCCAGGTGCATCATCACTACCACCAGCGCTTCCGGGCCTTCGCCGAAACGCAGCAGAATCGCCCCGCGACCTTTCGGGCCGGGCAGCGGGTGATCTTCAATCGCCGACGGTTTCAGACGACTGAGCACGCCATTGCTGTGCTGAGCGAGTCGGCCGAGGTTGCGATTGAGCTGTTGATACCAGTAGGGGAAGGCGCCGAGTTGGGCCAGGTGTTCGACCTGATTGACGTAGCCCGAACGCAGGCTGCCGCCATCGGCTTCCTGCAGGGCGACCAGATCGAAGTCGCCGAGCAGGTCGCCGATCTTTTGCAGATTGCCTGAGCGGCCGTTGTGCGGCAGCAGGTGCTGCCAGCTGCGGGTCAGGTAATGCCGATAGCGCTCGGTGCTGATGCCGACCTGGATATTGAAACTGAGCAGGCGCAGACGCTGGTCTGCGGGCAGGCCCGTTGACTCCAGGTGATGCTCATTGACCTGCGGATCATGCAGGCCAACGATGCGTTCGGGCTTCCAGCGGCGCATGGCGGTTGCCGCGCTTAGTTGGCAGCAGCCTTGGTTGCCGCTCGCTCTTTGGCGACCAGTTGGTCAGCCAGTTTCAGCGCTTGCTCGGCACCACCGGCAGAGCCGATGTCGAAACGGTACTTGCCGTTGACGATCATGGTAGGTACGCCAGTGATCTCATACTTCTTGGCCAGTTCGCGAGCTTTGACGATCTGACCCTTGATAGCGAACGAGTTGAAGGTGGCCAGGAACTTGTCCTTGTCGACACCCTGGGTCGCAAGGAAGTCAGCCATATCCTGTGGATCGGTCAGCTTCTTGTGTTCTTTCTGAATTGCGTTGAATACCGCAGCGTGAACCTTGTGCTCGACACCCATGGCTTCCAGGGTCAGGAACATCTGGCCGTGAGCGTCCCATGGGCCGCCGAACATGGCAGGAATACGCACGAAGTTGACGTCGGACGGCAGTTTCTCAACCCAAGGGTTGATCACGGGCTCAAAGGCGTAGCAATGCGGGCAGCCGTACCAGAACAGCTCGACCACTTCGATCTTGCCAGGCTCTGCAACCGGTACCGGGTTGGCCAGTTCCACGTAAGGGGCGGCTGGGGCTTCGGCGGCTTGAGCGGTCACGCCGAACAGGCTGGCAGCGACGAGAGCGGCGCTGATGATCAGATTACGCATGCTTTACTCCTGGACAATTTGGGTCGCCTCGCGCGACCTGTTTTCAGACAGATCCTGGCGGGCATGAGTTCTGTAGTGTAACGGCAGCGGCCACAAAAAAGGGCGGCCAAAGCCACCCTTTTTATACTTGCTGCGACGGATTAATCGAGCGTTAACGTTGCAGGAGATGTCCATCGCCTGCAGCGCTCGATCCGTAGGCCTTAGTGCAGACCTTGAATGTAGCTGGAGACCGCAGCGATGTCTTCGTCGCTCAGGCGTTTGGCGATGTTCTGCATGGTCATGGTGTCGCCGTCGTTGGTGCGGCCGCCTTCTTCCTTGCGGAAGTCGGTGAGCTGCTTGGTGATGTATTGAGCGTGTTGGCCACCCAGATGCGGGAAACCGGCAGCGGCGTTGCCGGCGCCGTTTGGTGAGTGGCAGCCTGTGCAGGCTGGCAGGCCCTTGGCCAGGTTGCCGCCGCGGAACAGCGCTTCACCGCGCGCGACGATCTTCGGATCGGCGGCGCCGACGCTGCCTTTCTGGCTGGCGAAATAGGCGGCGATGTCGGCCAGGTCCTGATCACTCAGATTGGTCAGCAGGCCGGTCATTTCCAGAACGGTGCGCTTGCCCGACTTGATGTCGTGCAGCTGCTTGGTCAGGTAGCGTTCACCTTGACCGGCCAGTTTCGGAAAGTTTGGCGCCATGCTGTTACCGTCCGGGCCATGGCAGGCTCCACATACAGCGGCTTTTGCCTGGCCCGCTGCGGCATCACCGGCAGCATGGGCGAAGCCTGAAATTCCCACGGTCAACAGCAGACTCACGATCAATTTGTTCATCAGCTAATCCAACTACGGCTAAGGGTTAAGTTATGGACCGGGTTTACTCGCTCATCCACAGGATGATGGCTTGGTAATCCTCGGCACTGCAGTCCATGCACAAACCACGCGGCGGCATCGCCTTGAAACCCTGGGTCACGTGTTGCACCAGCGTCCCCATACCTTTCGCCAACCTCGGCGTCCAAGCTTCCTGATCGCCTCTTTTGGGCGCCATGGGTAGTTGGCCGGAATGACAGGCACCACAAACACGGTTGTACACAGCTTCCGGATCCTGTGTAGCCTGTGCGCTGTAAAGCGGCATCAAGACTCCGGCAGCCAGCAGCCATTTCGTCATAAAACGACCTTTTCAGGGTTGAGAGCGTTCTGCGTTCTAATGCGCAATCAAGGTCTGTCGCTCTCGTGAACTTCATCCTACGCTGGGACAAAGCACACACAAAATCTGCGGCATTATATACTGGCGTCACTGAAACGGAAGCGACACCGCGTTCCGCGCCCAATCCCGGCGCCGCCCACATCGGAAATCCCATGCAACTCAAGAATCCCATCCTCGGCCTGTGCCAACAGTCCACGTTCATGCTCAGTGCCGCCAAAGTCGATCAATGCCCTGACGACGAAGGCTTCGAAGTGGCGTTCGCCGGTCGTTCCAACGCCGGCAAATCCAGCGCACTGAACACCCTGACTCACGCCAGCCTGGCGCGCACCTCGAAAACTCCGGGTCGCACACAGCTGTTGAACTTCTTCAAGCTAGACGAAGATCGCCGTCTGGTCGACCTGCCGGGCTACGGTTACGCAAAAGTACCGATCCCGCTGAAGATGCACTGGCAGCGTCACCTTGAGGCTTACCTCGGTGGCCGCGAGAGTTTGAAGGGTTTGATTCTGATGATGGATATCCGTCATCCAATGACCGACTTCGACCTGCTGATGCTCGACTGGGCCGTTGCCGCCGGCATGCCGATGCACATCCTGCTGACCAAGGCCGACAAGCTGACCTACGGCGCAGCCAAGAACACCCTGCTCAAAGTGCAGTCGGAAATTCGCAAGGGTTGGGGCGATCTGGTCACCATCCAGCTGTTCTCCGCGCCAAAACGCATGGGCCTGGAAGAGGCCTACACTGTACTGGCCGGCTGGATGGAACTGGCAGACAAAGGCGCCGAGGCGGCTGAGTAAAACAGGGATTAGAAAATTGGCTGTGGTGCGCTCAGGCAAGGCGAAAGCACAGCTAAAAAGCGGAGTTTAGGGTACCTAAATGAGCATTTTTAGCTGTGCTTTCGACGCAGTCTGAGCGTGCCACAGCCAATTTTCGGGCAAAAAAAGCCCCGGACTTCATTGGGGAGGGAGAAGTTCCGGGGTTTAAGTTCCGAACCGCTAGGGCGGGGTTCAGATATCTGCCAACACTTAACACAACATAGGAGCATCGAAGGGCTTCACCAGCCATTCAGTAACTCTGAGTAGTGACCTTCCAGATTAGTTCAGATTTTTTTCAAAAAGCTTTGGAATAATCCCAAGCGCTTTTTGAAATAAGCAGGTTTTACCGGCATTGCCGCGACAACAGGTCGCGGCAAACCGTGTTCAAAAGGCTCAGTGAGCCTCATCCCAATTGTTGCCCACACCCACTTCGACCAGCAGCGGTACATCCAGTTTCGCCGCTTCGCTCATGTGTACGCGGATCTCGGCACTGACTTGTTCGACCAGATCCTCGCGAACCTCCAGTACCAGTTCATCGTGCACCTGCAGAATGACTCTGGCGTCCAGCCCGGACGTCGCCAGCCAGTTATCCACTGCCACCATGGCTTTCTTGATGATGTCGGCGGCCGTGCCCTGCATCGGCGCGTTGATCGCCGTACGTTCGGCGGCGGCGCGTTCCTGCGGCTTGTTCGAGTTGATTTCCGGCAGATACAGGCGACGACCGAAGAAGGTTTCGACATAACCCTGATCCGCCGCCTGCGCGCGGGTGCGCTCCATGTACTCGCGAACCCCCGGATAACGGGCGAAGTAGGTGTCGATGTAAGCCTTGGCAGTCTTGGTGTCGACGCCGATGTCCTTGCCGAGCTTCTGTGCGCCCATGCCGTAGATCAGACCGAAGTTGATCGCCTTGGCGCCACGGCGCTGGTCGGAGGTCACCTCGTTGAGTTCGACCTTGAACACTTCGGCAGCGGTGGCGGTGTGCACGTCCAGGTTGTTGCGGAAGGCATTCATCAGGCCTTCGTCCTTGGACAGGTGCGCCATAATTCGCAGCTCGATCTGCGAATAGTCTGCCGCCAGCAGTTTGTAGCCTTTCGGCGCGACGAACGCCTGACGAATGCGTCGACCTTCAGCCGTACGCACCGGAATGTTCTGCAGGTTCGGATCGCTGGAGGACAAGCGCCCGGTCGACGCCACAGCCTGATGATATGAGGTGTGAATACGGCCGGTGCGCGGGTTGATCTGCTCCGGCAAGCGATCGGTGTAAGTGCTTTTCAGCTTGCTCATCGAGCGGTGCTCCATCAGCACCTTCGGCAAGCGGTGATCTTCTTCAGCGAGCTTCGCCAACACTTCTTCAGCAGTGGACGGCTGGCCCTTGGCGGTCTTCTTCAGCACCGGAAGACCAAGTTTCTCGTAGAGAATCACGCCCAGTTGTTTCGGCGAGCCAAGGTTGAATTCTTCCCCGGCGATTTCGAACGCTTCGCGCTCCAGCGCAACCATTTTGTTGCCCAACTCGATGCTCTGGATGCCGAGCAGCTCAGCGTCAACGAACGCGCCTTGGCGTTCGATGCGCGCCAGCACCGGCACCAGCGGAATTTCGATGTCGGTCAGGACGCTGGCCAGACTCGGGATCGCGCTGAGTTTTTCGAACAACGTCTGGTGCAGACGCAAGGTGATGTCGGCGTCTTCGGCGGCGTAAGGGCCGGCCTGCTCCAGGGCGATCTGGTCGAAGGTCAGCTGCTTGGCGCCTTTGCCGGCGATGTCCTGGAAGCTTACGGTGGTGTGATCGAGGTACTTCTGCGCGAGGCTGTCCATGTCGTGGCGGGTCGCGGTGGAATTGAGCACGTAGGACTCAAGCATCGTGTCGAAGGCGATGCCGCGCACGGTGATGCCTTGGCTCTGATCACCACCGATGGCGCAATTGGCCAGGATATTCATGTCGAACTTGGCGTGCTGGCCGACCTTGAGCTTGCTCGGATCTTCCAGAATCGGCTTGAGTGCGCGCAGTACGGTGTCGCGATCCAGTTGCTCCGGCACGCCGATGTAGGAGTGGGTCAGCGGAATGTACGCGGCTTCGTTGGCCTGCACGGCGAACGACAGGCCGACCAGTTGCGCTTGTTGCGCGTCGATGCCGGTGGTTTCGGTGTCGAAGGCGAACAGTTTGGCGTTCTTCAGTTTTTCCAGCCAGACGTCGAAACGCGCCTGATCGAGGATGGTTTCATACGCGGCTTCGGTCGGAGCAGCAGGCGCTTCTGCTGCTGGCGCGCTGAACAGATCGCCGGCCGGTGCAGGCTCGCTGGCCGCGCTCAGCTCCAGACGTTTGGCGTCGCGATCCAGATCGTTGATCCAGCTCTTGAATTCCAGCAGCGAGTACAGCTCGTAGAGCTTGGCCGGGTCTTCCGCGCCCATTTGCAGATCGTCGAGTTCGACGTCCAGCGGCACGTCGACCTTGATGGTCGCCAGTTGATAGGAGAGGAACGCCATCTCCTTGTGCTCTTCGAGCTTGGCCGGCAGGGTTTTCGCGCCGCGAATCGGCAGGCTCGGAACGATGTCGAGATTCGCGTACAGCTCGGTAAGGCCGCCGTTGACCCCGACCAGCAAGCCGGAAGCGGTCTTCGGGCCAATGCCCGGCACACCCGGAATGTTGTCGGACGAATCGCCCATCAGCGCCAGATAATCGATGATCTGCTCCGGTGCGACGCCGAATTTCTCCTTCACGCCTTCCACGTCCATCGAACTACCGGACATGGTGTTGACCAAGGTAATGTGGCCGTCGACCAATTGCGCCATGTCCTTGTCGCCGGTGGAGATGATCACCGGACGATCCGCCGCCGCGCTGCTGCGGGCGAGGGTGCCGATCACGTCGTCGGCCTCGACGCCTTCCACGCACAGCAGCGGGAAACCGAGGGCGATCACGCTCTGGTGCAGCGGCTCGATCTGCACGCGCATGTCATCGGGCATGCTTGGGCGGTTGGCTTTGTATTCGGCGTACATCTCATCGCGAAATGTCCCACCCTTGGCGTCGAACACCACGGCGAACGGGCTGTCCGGGTACTGCTTGCGCAGACTCTTGAGCATGTTCAACACGCCTTTGACCGCACCGGTCGGCAGGCCTTTGGAGGTGGTCAGTGGTGGCAGCGCGTGAAACGCGCGATACAGGTAAGACGAACCGTCCACCAGGACGAGGGGGGCTTGGCTCATGAGCAGGATCAACCTTTTCGGCGGGTCCGGCGCTAGAATAGCGGGACCGTTGACGACAAAGGGACAAGGTTATCATGCGTACGTTAAATCGCTTGCTGCTGGTCGGTCTGATTGCTGCCTCACCGTTGGCCGCGATGGCGGCGGATGATGCGCCCGCTTCGGAGCCGGAAGTTACGATCAACACGCACACTGAAGGTGACAAGGTCATCCAGGAATACAGTCGCAGTGGCTTCGTCTATGCGATCAAGGTCACGCCAAAGGGTGGCAAACCTTATTTCCTGGTGCGCGCCGATGGCACGGATGCGAATTACATCCGCTCCGACCAGCCGGATATGCTGATTCCGTCGTGGGAAATCTTTACCTGGAAGTAAGATTCCCGACTTTTAATCGGCGTCGCCTGACCGCGACGCCTGAACTGAGCAGTTTTTAACCATGTCTGTGTTCACTCCCCTGGCTCGGCCCGAGCTGGAAACCTTTCTCGCCCCTTACGGGCTTGGCCGTCTGCTTGATTTCCAGGGGATCGCCGCCGGCAGCGAAAACACCAACTTCTTTATCAGCCTGGAGCAGGGCGAGTTTGTCCTGACCCTGGTCGAACGCGGCCCGGTGCAGGAGATGCCGTTCTTCATCGACCTGCTCGACGTGCTCCACGAAGCCGACTTGCCAGTGCCGTACGCGTTGCGCACCACTGATGGCGTGGCGCTGCGTGAGCTGAAAGGCAAACCGGCGCTGCTGCAACCGCGCCTGTCCGGCAAGCACATCAAGGTCGCCAATGCTCAGCATTGCGCGCAGGTTGGCGAGTTGCAGGCGCACCTGCACCTGGCGACCCAAGGCGAGCGCATGATCAAGCGCAAGACCGATCGGGGCCTGGACTGGATGCAGGAGGAGGGCAGCGAGTTGCTCTCGCACCTGAGCGATGAGCCGCGTGCTTTGCTGCAGAAGGCCCTGGATGAAATCACCGAGCGTAAAGACAAGATCCTCGCGCTGCCTCGGGCGAACATTCATGCCGACCTGTTTCGCGACAACGCGATGTTTGAAGGCACGCACCTGACCGGGCTGATCGATTTTTACAACGCCTGCTCGGGGCCGATGCTCTATGACGTGGCGATTGCCTTGAACGACTGGTGTTCGGACGAGGACGGTTTGGTCGATGGCCCGCGTGCTCGCGCATTCCTTGGCGCTTATGCAGCGTTGCGCCCGTTCACGGCGGCGGAGGCTGAGTTGTGGCCGACGATGTTGCGCGTGGCCTGTGTGCGGTTCTGGCTGTCGCGGTTGATCGCGGCGGAGCAGTTTGCCGGGCAGGACGTGTTGATTCACGATCCCAAGGAGTTTGAGCAGCGCTTGGCGCAGCGGCAGCAGGTGCACACACCGTTGCCTTTCGCCCTTTAAGATCAAAAGATCGTCCGAACGCGGCCCGAGCCTTCGGCAGCTCCTACATGGGATTGATGTACACCCTGTAGGAGCTGCCGAAGGCTGCGATCTTTTTCTATGGGGTTACAGAGATTCCAGGCATCCCGCCAAATCATTGCCCAACTTTTCCAACACCTGCTCATAGCCCTGAGCCGTCGCCGGGGTGTACCCGCCCAACGCATCCAGCTCAGCCAGTTTCACCGGCAGGCCAGCCACCAATGTTTCGGCCAAACGCGGACGCAACGGCGGTTCACTGAACACACAAGTCTTGCCCACTTCCTGCAAACGCTTGCGCATCGCCGCGACATGTTGCGCGCCCGGCTGCACTTCGGCAGCCACGCTGAACACACCGGCATGCTTCAGGCCGTAAGCCTCTTCAAAATAATCAAACGCCTCGTGGAAGACGAAGTAAGGCTTGCCTTCAACACTGGCCAGACGCTTTTTCAAACGCTGATCCAGTGCATCCAGACGCTCATCAAACGCCTTGGCATTGCTCTGATAACGCTCGGCGTTAGCCGGGTCGACGGCGCTGAGGTCGGCGGCCATCTTGTCGGCAATCACCCGCGCGTTCACCGGCGATAGCCACAAATGCGCATCCAGCGTGCCGGGACGATGATCGTGATCATGCTCGTCAGCCTCTTCGGCGTGGGAATGGCTGTCTTCAGCGAAACGGCGCAGATGCATCCCCGGCAAGTCCTGCACGGCGACGCTCGGCAGTGTCCGGCCATTCAGCACGCGCGGCAGGAAACCTTCCATGTCCGGGCCGATCCAGTAGAGCAGATCCACCGATTGCACCTTCCGTACGTCGGATGGTCGCAGCGCGTAATTGTGTGGCGAAGCACCCGGCGGCAGAAGCACTTCGGGAATCGCTACGCCGTCCTGCACGGCCGCTGCAATCAGCTGCAACGGTTTGATGCTGGTGAGGACTTTGACCTCGGCCTGAGCCGAACCGATCAGCAGAAAACTGGCGACAAAAGCCACAAAAACAGAAAAAAGTCGGGACACGATGACCACTCAAGGAGGCGAGAACGGGTAACATAATAACGTCTCTATCAAAACTCGTCGCCGCCCATGCCTATTACACCGATTGCCAGCCGTCCCCACGACCACTCTCATTGCGTGCACAGCGCTTTGTCCGAGGCCGATACCTTGTGCGCCCAGAAAGGCTTGCGCCTGACCGCGTTGCGCCGCCGGGTGCTGGAATTGGTGTGGCAAAGCCACAAGCCGCTGGGCGCCTACGACATTCTCGCCGTGCTCAGCGAGCAGGACGGCCGCCGCGCCGCGCCGCCGACCGTGTACCGCGCGCTGGATTTCCTTTTGGAAAACGGCCTCGTGCATCGTATTTCTTCGCTGAACGCCTTCGTTGGCTGCGTGCACCCGGAGCATGCGCATCAGGGCCAGTTCCTGATTTGCCGCGATTGCCACGCTGCCATTGAACTTGAGCAAAAAGTGATCAGCGACGCGATCATCAACAGCGCCAAGGACGTCGGTTTCATCGTCGAGGCGCAAACCGTCGAAGTCGTCGGTCTGTGCTCCGGTTGCCAGGGGGCTTGATGAGCAATGCGCTGATCCGTCTGGAGCAGGTCGCCGTCACGTTTGCCGGGCAGGCTGTGCTGGACAACATTGAGCTGAGCGTCGAGCCGGGGCAGATCGTCACCCTGATCGGCCCCAATGGCGCCGGCAAGACCACGCTGGTGCGTGCTGTGCTGGGCCTGTTGAAGCCGGACAGCGGCAGCGTCTGGCGCAAGCCGAAGCTGCGCGTCGGTTATATGCCGCAAAAACTCCACGTCGATCCGACACTGCCACTTTCGGTGCTGCGCTTTCTGCGCCTGGTGCCGGGCGTTGACCGTCCGCGTGCGCTGGCCGCGTTGAAAGAAGTCGGCGCCGAACACGTTATCGACAGCCCGGTGCAAAGCGTTTCCGGCGGCGAAATGCAGCGCGTACTACTCGCTCGGGCGCTGCTGCGCGAACCGGAACTGCTGGTGCTTGATGAGCCGGTGCAAGGCGTCGATGTCGCTGGCCAGGCCGAGCTGTACAGCCTGATCACCCGTCTGCGCGATCGCCATGGCTGCGGCGTGTTGATGGTGTCCCACGATCTGCATCTGGTGATGAGCACCACCGACCAGGTGGTCTGCCTCAACCGTCACGTCTGCTGCTCCGGGCATCCCGAGCAGGTCAGCGGCGATCCTGCGTTCGTCGAGCTGTTCGGCAAGAATGCGCAGAGCCTGGCGGTCTACCACCACCATCACGACCATGCTCACGACCTGCACGGTTCGGTGGTCAAAGGGCCGGTTATTGGCCAACCTCACGTTCACGGAGACAACTGCAAGCATGGCTGATTTTCTGTTGTATGCCCTGCTTGCAGGTCTGGCGTTGGCGATCGTTGCAGGTCCGTTGGGTTCGTTTGTGGTCTGGCGCCGCATGGCGTATTTCGGCGACACCTTGTCCCACGCGGCGCTGCTCGGCGTGGCGTTGGGCTTTCTGCTGGATGTCAGCCCGACGGTCGCAGTGACGGTCGGATGCCTGCTGCTGGCGGTGCTGCTGGTCACGCTGCAACAGCGTCAACCGCTGGCGTCTGACACGCTTTTGGGAATTCTCGCACCGAGCACGCTCTCTCTCGGCCTGGTGGTACTAAGCTTCATGCATGAAGTGCGGATTGACCTGATGGCCTATCTGTTCGGCGACCTGCTGGCGATCAGCCCGACCGATCTGGCGTGGATCCTCGGCGGCAGCGCGGCGGTGCTGGTGTTGCTGGTGACGCTGTGGCGGCCATTGCTGGCGATCACCGTGCATGAAGAACTGGCCAAGGTCGAAGGCCTGCCGGTGGCGGGTCTGCGCATGGCGCTGATGCTGTTGATTGCGGTGGTGATTGCGGTGGCGATGAAAATCGTCGGTGTGTTGCTGATTACTTCACTGCTGATCATTCCGGCGGCTGCGGCACAACGTCACGCCCGTTCGCCGGAGCAGATGGCACTGGGCGCGAGCCTGCTGGGCATGCTCGCGGTGTGTGGCGGGCTGGCGCTGTCGTGGTTCAAGGACACCCCGGCCGGGCCGTCAATCGTTGTGACGGCGGCCGCACTGTTTCTGTTGAGTTTTGTTCTGCCCCGTCGTGGGGTGTAGACTTGGCCGCTTTTTGCGCAAATAGAGAGTCGCAGGAATGAAGCCGTTCGCCTCCCGTTATCTGCTCCTTGTCGCATTTTCAGTGCTGCTCGGCGCCTGCCAAAGCACGCCGCCGGTGGCCGAAGTCCCCGATGCGCGGGCTACGGCCATCGCACAGCTGGAGCAAAGCCTGGCCAGCAGCGAACTGGCCACTGCCGAAGATCAATTGGCTGCTTTGCAGAAAGAAACCCCCAACGATCAATCCCTTGAGCAATACCAGCGGCAGCTTGCCGAAGCGTATCTGCGTCGCAGCCAGATCGTGCTGCAGAAGGGTGATGTGAATGCGGCCGCCACAGCGTTGAGCCGTGCCCGCGCGCTGATGCCGAAAGCCCCGGCGCTGACCGGTGGCGTCAATGGCGCCATTACCGAGGCGCGCAAGGCTGAACTGGAAAAGGCTGAAGCGGCGCTGTTGGCAGCCGAAGCCAAGCCGAAAGCCAAAGTGATCGATCCGACTGCCGAGAGCACCACGGTTGCGTTGAATATCACCGATAGCCACAAACTTCGTCGCCAACTCGATGCGATCGCCGCTGATGTGGTGAATTATGAGTGTGGGGTGACGATTCAGGCGCCACGGACCGATGATTATCCTTGGTTGGCGACGTTGCTGACCAAGCGGGTCAAGAAGCTCGATCCGGATTTTGATCTGAAGATTGAGAAGCAGACCGTGCGCACGGTGCCGGCGCAGATGGTTTTGAGTCCGCGTAAACCGTAAAAAGATCGCTGCCTGCGGCAGCTCCTACATGGAATTGAGGTACACCCTGTAGGAGCTGCCGAAGGCTGCGATCTTTTGCTTTTTAAGCTGGAATCGCTTTCGCCTTAGGCTCACGATCCCAAACCCGATGCTGCCCGATCGCCGCGAAGAACGGCTTGGTCAACGCCGGTACATCCTTGCCTTGCAACAACCCGGCATCCGCCTCCAGCTTCAGCAGATCCTGCAATTGCTTGGCCTCTCCATGCAACGCAATCGCCTTCAAATGCTTGTAGGCCTCCAGCACGTAGTGCAATGCCACACCGTCGCCGCTCAATGCCTTGACCGACGCCGCGCCACCCGGCACGAACACCGCATCAAAGATTACTGATGGCATTCCTTCCATCGAAGCATCCACAGGCAACATTTTTCCGTCCGCAGTTTTCACCGGCGTCGAAGTCGGGCCGAGCAATTTCGCGTGCGCACCTTCAGCCGCCAATGCCTTCTTCATCGCATCAATCGCTGCACCATCAACGCCGTTCGCTGCAAGAATTGCGACTTTTCGGGTTTTGATGTTCTCTGGCAGCAAATTAGCCTGGCTCAATGACGGCGAGTGATCGAACGACACCTTGCGCACATCCACCGTACCTTTGCTCGGTGCCGGCAGACCCAGGTTGGCCGCCACACGCTTGGCCAGTTCCAGATCGATGTTGGCCAGAATCTCGTTCACTTCTCGCGCACGGATGAACTCGCGCTCAACCTTGCCCAGCTCGAAGCTGTACGCGGCAATGATGTGCTCCTTCTCGTGATCGCTCATGCTGTTGAAGAACAACGTTGCCTGAGAGAAGTGATCGCTGAACGACTCGCTGCGCTGGCGGATCTTGTTCGCGTCGATGCGCTCTGGATAACTTTCGAACCCACCGTCCTGCGCGGCCGGCGGCGTTTCTTTCGGCCAGCCACCATCAATCGAGTTTGGCTCATAAGAGGCGCGGCCCTTGTCGATCACCGTGCGGTGTTGCGCATCGCGCTGGCCATTGTGGAACGGCGCGACCGGGCGGTTGATCGGCAGCTCGTGAAAGTTCGGCCCGCCGAGTCGGCTGATTTGCGTATCGGTGTAGGAAAACAGCCGACCTTGCAGCAACGGGTCATTGGAGAAGTCGATGCCCGGCACGATGTGGCCAGGGCAGAACGCGACCTGCTCGGTCTCGGCGAAGAAGTTGTCCGGGTTGCGGTTCAGGGTCATTTTGCCCAGCGGCGTGATCGGCACGATTTCTTCGGGGATCAGCTTGGTCGGGTCGAGGATGTCGAAATCGAAGTCGTGCTCGTTTTCCTCCTCGATGATCTGCACGCCGAGTTCCCATTCCGGATAGTCGCCCATCTCGATCGCTTCCCAGAGGTCGCGACGGTGGTAGTCGGTGTCTTTACCGGCGAGCTTTTGCGCCTCGTCCCACACCAGTGAGCAAGTGCCGGCAGTAGGGCGCCAGTGGAATTTGACGAAGCGTGATTTGCCCTCTGCGTTGATCAGGCGGAAGGTGTGCACGCCGAAGCCCTGCATGCTGCGCAGGCTTTTCGGGATCGCCCGGTCGGACATCGCCCAGATGACCATGTGCGCTGACTCCGGCACCAGCGAGACGAAATCCCAGAAGGTATCGTGGGCAGAGCCACCGGTAGGGATTTCATTGTGCGGCTCAGGTTTCACCGCGTGGACGAAGTCGGGAAACTTGATCGCGTCCTGAATGAAGAAGACCGGCATGTTGTTGCCGACCAGGTCGAAGTTGCCTTCATCGGTGAAGAACTTCACCGCGAAGCCACGCACGTCGCGTACGGTATCGCCGGAACCGCGCGGGCCCTGCACGGTGGAAAAGCGTACGAACACTGGGGTCTTTTTCCCCGGATCCTGTAGGAAACCGGCCTTGGTCAGCGTCGAATGGTTCTCGTAAGCCTGAAAGAAACCATGGGCGCCAGTGCCGCGCGCGTGGACGATGCGCTCCGGGATGCGTTCATGGTCAAAGTGCGTGATTTTTTCACGCATGATGAAGTCTTCAAGCAGCGACGGCCCACGCGGGCCGGCCTTGAGGGTGTTCTGGTTGTCAGCAATCTTGACGCCCTGATTGGTGCGCAGTGCCTGGCCGGTGGCGTCGGAGCGAAACTTCTCCAGGCTGTCGAGTTTGGCGTTGGTGTTGGCGCGATCCGGGGCATCGGTTCCGGCCATCTGGCTTTTATCGGTCGTAGGCTTCTTGCTCATCAGTCGTAAACTCCTCGGTTGACCCCGATGCTCGCCGGGGACTCTTGAGTGGTTCCCGGGCACGGCACCCAGGGTTTTCAAGTCGCTTACTTAGTGACTGATGGGCTGCTTTGGACGTTCCTTTTTTATGACCTTTGATCTTGTTATTGCCAAATCGAAGGTTAATTGCGAAATAAATGCTAAGAACCTCTATACGGACAGGCTAAAATGCGCGCCCGGCTAACCGCTGATCCTTTTCTAACGCGCCCCACAAGGTTCGCTACGTGATCGAGTTTCAAAACGTCCACAAGACTTACCGCGTCGCCGGTAAGGACATTCCCGCGCTGCACCCGACCAGTCTCTCGATTGAGAACGGTCAGGTCTACGGCCTGATCGGCCATTCCGGTGCGGGAAAAAGTACCCTGCTGCGTCTGATCAATCGCTTGGAAGATTCCAGCGGCGGCAAGATCTTCGTCGACGGTGAAGAAGTCACCGCGCTCGACGCCAAAGGCCTGCGCCGTTTCCGTCAGCAAGTCGGGATGATCTTCCAGCACTTCAACCTGTTGGCCTCCAAGACCGTCGCCGACAACGTTGCGTTGCCGCTGACCCTGGCCGGTGAATTATCGACCAGCGAGATCAATCAGCGTGTGGCTGAACTGCTGGCGCGCGTCGGTTTGTCCGACCACGCCAAAAAGTACCCGGCGCAATTGTCCGGCGGCCAGAAGCAGCGCGTCGGCATCGCCCGCGCCTTGGCGACCAAGCCGAAAATTCTGCTGTGCGACGAGGCCACCAGTGCCCTCGACCCACAGACCACGGCCTCGGTGCTGCAACTGCTGGCCGAGATCAACCGCGAGCTGAAACTGACCATCGTCCTGATTACCCATGAGATGGACGTGATTCGTCGCGTCTGCGATCAAGTGGCGGTGATGGACGCTGGCGTGATCGTCGAGCAAGGTTCGGTGGCCGATGTGTTCCTGCATCCGCAGCACCCGACCACCAAGCGTTTTGTTCAGGAAGACGAGCAGGTCGATGAAGGCGAGCAGCGTGATGATTTCGCGCACGTGCCGGGCCGTATCGTCCGTCTGACCTTCCAGGGCGAAGCGACCTACGCGCCTTTGCTCGGTACTGTCGCCCGGGAAACCGGGGTCGACTACAGCATCCTCGCCGGTCGTATCGACCGCATCAAAGACATCCCCTACGGGCAATTGACCCTGGCCGTCACCGGTGGCGACATGGAAGCGGCCTTCGCCCGCTTCACCGCCGCTGATGTCCACATGGAGGTGCTGCGTTAATGGAAATGTTCGACGCTGCAATCAAGAATTACGACGCTGCGATAGAAGCCATCAAGCTGTTCTTCCAGAACATCGACTGGCTGGAAATCGGCCTGGCGACCAACGACACCATGATGATGCTCGGCGGCTCGCTGCTGTTCACCGTGTTGCTCGGCCTGCCGCTGGGCGTGCTGCTGTTTCTCTGCAGCCCGCGCCAGTTGCTGGAAAACCGCGTTCTCTACGCGATCATGTCGTTGGCAGTGAACATCCTGCGTTCGCTGCCGTTCATTATTCTGTTGATCGTGATGATCCCGCTCACCGTGCTGATCACTGGCACGTCGCTGGGCGTGGCCGGTGCGATTCCGCCGCTGGTGGTGGGTGCCACGCCGTTCTTCGCGCGTCTGGTGGAAACCGCGCTGCGTGAAGTCGATCGCGGCATCATCGAAGCGACCCAGGCCATGGGCGCGACCACGCGGCAGATCATTCTCAACGCGTTGTTGCCAGAGGCCCGTCCGGGCATCTATGCAGCGATTACGGTGACGGCGATTACACTGGTTTCCTACACGGCAATGGCCGGTGTGGTCGGCGCCGGTGGTCTGGGTGACCTGGCGATCCGTTTCGGCTACCAGCGTTTCCAGACTGACGTGATGATCGTCACCGTGGTGTTGCTGCTGATTCTGGTGCAAGTGCTGCAGATGGTGGGCGACCGTTTGGTCGTGCATTTCTCGCGCAAATAAGCGGTTTTGTATTGAACAGATGAGCCGGCCATTCGCTGGCAGGCGCCAAGACGGGCGCCTCATAAGGAGTTAGCTGAATGAAAAAACTGATCGCTGCTTTCGCTGCCGTTGCAGCATTCTCGGCCCACGCCGAAACCCTGACCGTTGCCGCCACTCCGGTGCCGCACGCAGAAATCCTCGAGTTTGTGAAGCCAGCACTGGCCAAAGAAGGCGTGGAGCTGAAGGTCAAGGTCTTCACCGACTACATTCAGCCGAACGTACAGGTCGCGGAAAAACGCCTGGACGCCAACTTCTTCCAGCACCAGCCGTACCTCGATGAGTTCAACAAGGCCAAGGGTACTAACCTGGTCGCCGTGACCGGTGTGCACCTGGAACCGCTGGGTGCTTACTCGAGCAAGCTCAAGGATCTGAAGGATCTGCCAAGCGGTGCCAACGTGGTGATCCCGAACGACGCCACCAACGGCGGCCGTGCCCTGTTGCTGCTGGCCAAGGCTGGCGTGATCACGCTGAAGGATCCGACCAACATCCTGTCGACCGTCAAAGACATCGCGACCAACCCGAAAGACCTGAAGATCCGTGAACTGGAAGCCGCGACCATCCCGCGCGTGCTGACCCAGGTCGATCTGGCGCTGATCAACACCAACTACGCGCTGGAAGCCAAGCTCGATCCGTCCAAGGATGCGCTGGTGATTGAAGGTAACGACTCGCCGTACGTGAACATCCTTGTGTCCCGCGCGGACAACAAGGACAGCGACGCCATGCAGAAACTGGCCGCTGCGCTGCACAGCCCGGAAGTGAAGAAATTCATTACCGAGAAGTACAAGGGCGCGGTATTGCCGGCGTTCTGATTTAGATCGCTGCAACGAAAAAGGGGACGCTATGAGCGTCCCCTTTTTTGTGTCTGGCTTTGGACCTGCTGTGAAGCTTCCCCTCACCCCAGCCCTCTCCCGAAGGAGAGGGGGCCGATCGAGGTGTCTTGCGTTCTACATCGACCTGAAGGATCCAGTCGATTATGGATTCGGCAAAGCACATCGACCTGAAAGGTCTTGGCGATTATGGATTCAAAGCAGGACGTTCAATTCGGTGTGGCTCCCCAATATCCCCCAATCAGTCCCCTCTCCCTCTGGGCGGTCCGACGTTTCGGGAGGGCTAGGGTGAGGGGCTTTTCACTCTTCAGCTTTTATTTGCGGTTAAGCATCACCGGCAACTGCGCGACCAGTTTGGCGTTGTTCAACGGCGCTCGAATAAACCCGCGCTGCGTACCATCCGGCCCGATCACCGCCAGATTGCCGCTATGGTCGACGGTGTAATTCGGCTTACTGGTATCCGCCGGAATAAACGGAATACTCACCGCATTCGCGACCTTCTGCAGCTCTTCGATCGAGGTCGGCGTCAGGCCGACAAACTGCGGATCAAAGTAACCCAGGTACTGTTTCAACTGCTTCGGGTTATCGCGGTTCGGGTCAACGCTGACCAGCACGATCTGCAACTTGTCCACAGCGTCCTTGGGCAGTTCACTTTTGATTTGCCGCAACTGGGCGAGGGTGGTCGGGCAGATGTCCGGGCAGAAGGTGTAGCCGAAAAACAGCAGACTCCACTTACCTTTGAGCTCGTTGATCGCCACCGGCTTGCCGTCCTGATCGGTCATCGTCACGTCCGGCAGATTGCGGCTCTGCGGCAGCAGAATAATGCCGGCGTCGATCAACGCAGTCGGGTCGCCCTGGCCCTTGCCGCTCAGCACTTTGTTGACGGTAAGTCCCAGGATCAGCGCGATCACGGCGACGAGGATGAAGACGGTTTTCTGGGTTCGAGTCATAGGTTCAACAGTAAGTAGTGGTCTACGAGCAGGGCGATGAACAGCAGAAACAAGTACCAGATAGAGTACTTGAAGGTGTTGATCGCCGCGTGCGGCCGAGTGCCACGGTACAGCACCACGGCCCATTGCAGAAACCTTGCACCGAGGGCGAGCGCGCAAATCAGGTAGAGCACACCGCTCATGTGGATCACGTACGGCAGCAGACTCACCGCCAGCAGAGCGAAGGTGTAGAGCAGAATGTGCACCTTGGTGTAGTGCTCGCCGTGGGTGACCGGCAGCATCGGGATGTCAGCCTTGGCATATTCCTCTTTGCGATGAATCGCCAGCGCCCAGAAGTGCGGCGGGGTCCAGGCGAAGATGATCAGCACCAGCAACAACGGTTCGGCGCTGACGTGACCGGTGGCAGCCGTCCAGCCGAGCAGTGGTGGGGCGGCGCCGGCGAGACCACCGATGACGATGTTCTGCGGCGTCGCACGTTTGAGGAAACCGGTGTAGATCACTGCATAACCAAGCAGCGAAGCCAGGGTCAGCCAAGCCGTCAGCGGATTGGTGAACGTCAGCAACAAGGCCTGACCGAGCAGCGCCAGCACTAACGCAAACGTCAGCGCCGCCGCCGGCGAAACCCGGCCTTCAGCCAGCGGCCGTTTGTGCGTGCGCGCCATCACCGCATCGATGCGCCGATCCACCACATGGTTGACCGCCGCCGCGCCACCGGCACACAACGCAATGCCCAGATTACCGAACACCAGTACCGTCCACGGCACCCCGGCGCGGGTCGCGAGGAACATGCCGACCAGCGAGGTGATCAGCATCAGCACCACGACTTTCGGTTTGGTCAGTTCCAGGTAATCACGCCAGATCGCCTGATGCGGGCGTTCGCCAATCAGAATCGCCACGGCGTTTCTCCTTTAATAGTGATGGGCGCGGCCGCGTGTTTACGCGGGCTCAAGCGCCAGCGCGCGAGCACCGGTTGTTTGACCCGAACCAGACTGGTGCGCGCGTGGTAATTGACCAGCACCATGGTCAGCAACAGCGCCGCACCGCCGGCGTTATGCGCAACCGCCACCGGCAGCGGCAGATGGAACAACACGTTGCTGATGCCGAGGCTGATCTGTGCGGCGAGGGCGATCAGCACGAGGCCGGCCAGCCGCGTCATGCCGACCACTTTCAGTTGCCAGGCCAGACCGAGCAGCACCAACGTCACCAACAGCGCACCAATACGATGAGTCAGGTGAATCGCCGTGCGCGCATCACTGTCGAGTTGCCCACCGAGATAGTTCGGGCCGATGTGTTGGGTCAGGTGAAAACCATTGGCGAAATCCGCCGGCGGCAGCCATTGCCCATGGCAGGTCGGAAAGTCGATGCACGCCACTGCCGCGTAGTTGGAGCTGACCCAGCCTCCCAGCGCAATCTGACCAATCACCAACAACAATCCCGCCGTCGCCCAATACTGCAAACGCTTGGGCACGGTCAGCGCAGGCAGCACCCCTGACAATCTCAACGTCAGTAAAAACAACAGACTCAACGTCGCAAAACCGCCGAGCAAATGCCCGGTGACCACTTGCGGCCAGAGTTTGAGCGTCACCGTCCACATGCCGAACGCCGCTTGCGCAAACACCACCGCCAGCAGGAACAGCGGCAGCTTCAGCGGTTGCCCCGGATGACGACGATTGACCCAGGCGCGCCCGGCCAGTATCGAAATCAGCAGGCCGAGGGTGCCGGCAAAGTAGCGGTGGATCATCTCGTTCCAGCCCTTGTGCGCCTCTACCGGCGAGTCCGGGTAATGCAGTTCGGCGTGGGCCAGTTGGGCTTCGCTTTTCGGCACGCTGATAAAGCCGTAGCAGCCTGGCCAGTCCGGACAGCCGAGGCCGGCGTGGGTCAGGCGCGTATAGGCGCCGAGCAGCACCACAATCAGGGCCAGCAGGGTGGCAAACAGCGCGAGGCGAAATCCAGGTTTGGCCATGACGATGCCCTTATCCGATGTTCGACAGTTTCAGCAGATGACGCAGGTCGTTGAGCAGATCCTTGCCCTTCACATTCGGCTCGTAACGCAGCACGAGGTTGCCGTGCGGGTCGATGATCCACAGTTGCGGCGTGGCTTTGTCGCCAGTCGCTTTGCTGAACACACCAGCGTCCAGCGGGTAGCGTTGCAGCTGTGGATATTCGCGGGTCAGCTTGGCGTCGTAATCAGTGCTGACCGGTTGCGCAACGGCGAGAGCGTGGCTGGCGCGGCCAGCATCACGACCGAGGCCGATCTGAATCTGCCGCGCCAGATACACCAGTTGCTGGCAATCCACCGCGCAATCCTTCGGCGCGGTGACCAGGATCTGCCAGCGCTCCTCGTTGGCCTGCACGCCGAGGTCGGCGCGGGTCTGGCCGTTGCCGATCAGTTCGCCGTGATAGCTGCGACCTTCCGGTACCCAGAACTGCAATTTGTACATACCCGTGGCGAGCACCATCGGCCCGATCACGCCAAGCACGATCAGCAGCAATTGAATGCGTCCGCGCCGACGGGTGGCGGCAGGTTTCGCCTCAGACATGCTGGGTGGATTCATGGCCGTTCCCATGGTGGTTCTCCTTTGCGTTGTGCAAGCCCAAATAGACGTAGAGGCCGAGCAGGGCGGTGGCCATGGCGAACCACTGCACGGCGTAACCGAGGTGTTTTTCCGGGCCCATGGCAACCACCGGCCAATCGGCCTCGTAGCTGGCCGGGCCGGGTTCGGCGCGTAATTCGTAGGCGAAGCCGTCGCGATCCAGGGTTTTCCACAGCTTGGTGGGTTCGACGGCAGTGATGGTTTGCGGCCAGGTGCTGCTGACCGGATCGGCGTGCAACTGGAAAGTAGCGCCGGGGGCGACGTAGACCCAGGCATCGACATTCAACGCTTCAGTGGGCGTAGTGAATTGTGGCGGCACGCGGCGATCCGGCCACGGCAACCAGCCGCGATTGACCAGCAGCCACAGACCGCTGCGTTGATCCTGAAACGGTTGCAGCAACTCGACGCCAACCTTGCCATTCCGCTGGCGGTTATCCAGCAACAAGCTGTGCCCGGCATCGAACTGACCGTGCAGATGCACGCGGCGATAGGCCGGATCGGCGCTGTTCAGCAACTCAGTGCTGGCCATCGGTTCGGCCGCGCGGCGTTCGGCGTAACTGGCGAGCAGGGCGGTTTTCTCCGCGCCCCGGCTCAATTGCCAGAAGCCCAGCGACACCAGCAGCGGCAGCAACAACGCCACTACCACAGTCGGTATCACGCCCGGGCGAAAACGCTTCATGGCTGCGCCACAAAGTCAGTCGTTGCGATCGCTATACTCAACTGCATCGCCTGTCCCCCGGAGTTCTTCCCATGCTCAAAACAGCCATCGTCCTGATGCTGATTGCCACGGTGATCAGCCTGTTCAGCGGCCTGTTTTTCCTGGTCAAGGACGACAGCAGCTCGAATCGCCTGGTCATCGCCTTGAGTGTTCGGGTGGCATTGGCCGCCGCCACCGTCGGCTTGATCGCCTGGGGTTTCTACAGCGGCCAACTGGTATCGCATGCGCCTTGGTAACTCTGGTCCTCAGAGCACGTAAACGAAGATAAACAGGCCTATCCAGACCACGTCGACGAAGTGCCAATACCAGCTCGCCGCTTCGAAGCCGAACTGGTGCTCGTTGTCGAAGTGGCCCTTCATGATGCGCATCAGCATCACGAACAGAATGATCGTGCCGATGGTCACGTGGGCGCCGTGGAAACCGGTGAGCATGAAGAACGTCGCGCCATAAATGCCCGAGCCGAGGGTCAGGCCCAGTTCGTGATAGGCGTGAATGTATTCCTCAGCCTGGAAACCGAGAAACGCGCAGCCGAGCAGCACGGTGATCGCCAGCCAGATTTTCAGCGCGCCGCGATGGCCCTTCTTCAAGGCATGGTGTGCGATGGTGATGGTCACGCTGGAGCTGACCAGCAAGATCGTGTTGATCAGCGGCAGGCCCCACGGGCTGATGACGTCCTTGGGCGGCGGGAACAGTTTCGGGTCCGGCGTGTGCAGTAGCGGCCAAGTGAACTGAAAGTTCGGCCACAGCATATGGGCGATGCCTTTGGTGCCTTCACCGCCGAGCGCCGGCCCGGAGACGTGGCGCACATAAAACAGCGCACCGAAGAAGGCGACGAAGAACATCACTTCAGAGAAGATGAACCAACTCATGCCCCAGCGGAACGAGCGATCCAGCTGCGCGCTGTAGAGCCCTGCGCGGCTTTCCTTGATCACCGTACCGAACCAGCCGAACAGCATGTACGCCAGCAACAGGCTGCCAACGAAAAAGATGTACGGGCCGTGGGATTCCGGACGCGTCGCCTTCAGATCGTTGAACCAGACGGCCAGGCCGTACACGGTAATGGCCATGCCGAAAGTGGCGATGATCGGCCATTTGCTCTGGGCCGGAACGTAATAGTGCTCATGAGTTGCCATTTATTGTTCTCCTTATCGGGCACGCTCAACCGCCAGTGTTTACAGCCACCGGTGGATGTCGGGCGGTGATATCGAACAGCGTGTAGGACAGCGTCAGGTGCTTCACATCCTTGGGCATGTCGCGGTCAACAATGAAGCGCACCGGCATCTCGATCTGCTGACCGGGTTGCAGCACCTGCTGGGTAAAACAAAAGCATTCGGTCTTGTGGAAATACGCCGCCGCGTTGCTCGGCGCGATGCTCGGCACGGCTTGCGCACTCATCGGTTTGTCGGTGGGATTGCGCGCGATGAAGATCATCTCGTTGACCGCGCCGGGATTGGCGGTGAGTTCGTCGTGCTTGGGGTAGAAGTCCCATGGCATATCCGCGGTGTTGGTCGACAAAAACTGCACACGCACCTGGCGGGAAGTGTCGACCACCTGCTCACCCTCGTACTGCCCACCGGTCTTGCCATTGATGCCGAAGGCTTTGCACATCACGTCGTAGATCGGCACCAGGGCAAAGCCGAAGACAAACATCGCCACCACCACCCCGAGCAGACGGGTGACGAGTTTTTTCAGCGAGATCGAGTCAGCCATGGTTCATGCCTCCCCACCAAACCCTGTAGGAGTGAGCCTGCTCGCGATGGGTCCACCGCGGTGTGCCTGACACACCGCCATCGTGAGCAGGCTCACTCCTACAAAAGTCAGGCGTTTCATTTCACTTCCGGCGGTGTGGTGAAGGTGTGATAAGGCGCCGGTGACGGCACGCTCCACTCCAGACCTTCCGCACCATCCCAAGGCTTGGCCGGTGCTGGCGGACCGCCGCGAATGGTCTTGATCACGATGAACAGGAAGAAGATCTGCGTGGCGCCGAACATGAACGCGCCAATCGAGGAGACCATGTTGAAGTCGGCGAACTGCAGGTTGTAGTCCGGAATCCGTCGCGGCATTCCCGCAAGACCGACGAAGTGCATCGGGAAGAAGGTCAGGTTCATGCCGACAAACGACAGCCAGAAATGCAGCTTGCCGAGGGTTTCGTCATACATGTGACCGGTCCATTTCGGCAGCCAGTAGTAGGTCGAGGCGAAGATCCCGAAGATCGCCCCCGGCACCAGCACATAGTGGAAGTGCGCGACCACAAAGTAGGTGTCCTGATACTGGAAGTCCGCCGGGGCGATGGCCAGCATCAGTCCGGAGAAACCGCCGATGGAGAACAGGATCACGAACGCCACGGCAAACAGCATCGGCGTCTCGAAGGTCAGCGAGCCTTGCCACATGGTGCTGGCCCAGTTGAACACCTTCACCCCGGTTGGCACCGCGATCAACAGCGTCGCGTACATGAAGAACAGCTCGCCCACCAGCGGAATGCCGACCACGAACATGTGGTGCGCCCAGACAATGAACGACAGGAACGCAATGCTCGCCGTGGCGTAGACCATCGAGGTATAGCCGAACAGCGGCTTGCGCGAGAAGGTCGGAATGATCGAGCTGACCGCGCCGAAGGCCGGCAGGATCATGATGTACACCTCGGGATGCCCGAAGAACCAGAACACATGCTGGAACAGCACCGGGTCACCGCCACCGGCAGCACTGAAAAAACTGGTGCCGAAGTGGATGTCCATCAGCATCATCGTCACGCACCCGGCCAGCACCGGCATTACCGCGATCAGCAGGAACGCGGTGATCAGCCAAGTCCAGACGAACAGCGGCATTTTCATCAGGGTCATGCCGGGGGCGCGCAGGTTGAGGATGGTCGCGACCACGTTGATCGCGCCCATGATCGAACTGATCCCCATCAAGTGGATGGCGAAGATGAAGAACGTCACGCTTTCCGGCGCGTAGGTCGTCGACAGCGGTGCGTAGAACGTCCAGCCAAAGTTCGGCCCGCCACCGGGGGTGAACAGGGTCGACACCAGGATCAGGAACGCCGCCGGCAGCAGCCAGAAGCTGAAGTTGTTCATCCGTGGCAGGGCCATGTCCGGCGCGCCGATCATCAACGGGATCATCCAGTTGGCGAGGCCGACGAAGGCCGGCATCACCGCACCGAAGACCATCACCAGACCGTGCATGGTAGTCATCTGGTTGAAGAACGCCGGTTCGACGATCTGCAATCCGGGCTGGAACAGTTCGGCGCGAATCACCATCGCGAACGTGCCGCCGAGCAGGAACATGGAGAACGCAAACCACAGGTACAGCGTGCCGATGTCCTTGTGGTTGGTGGTCAGCACCCAGCGCATCAGGCCTTTGGCGGGGCCGTGGGCGTGGTCGGCATGACCATGGTCATCAATGACAGCGCTCATGGCCGGTCTCCTTTACGTGAGTGGACGGGGCGGGCCGGGGCGCGTTGCCCCGGCCGGTTCACGAGGTACGCGATAG
Organism: Pseudomonas sp. IT-232MI5; assembly: GCF_949767845.1. Taxonomy (NCBI): domain Bacteria; kingdom Pseudomonadati; phylum Pseudomonadota; class Gammaproteobacteria; order Pseudomonadales; family Pseudomonadaceae; genus Pseudomonas; species Pseudomonas sp. IT-232MI5. Next base: position 37,752 of record NZ_CATKQE010000044.1, on the reverse strand, counting down.
ACCGGCTCATTTGCTTTCCGCCTGTTTCAGCTCCAGCACTTCTTTTGGCGTGACCATGTCGCCTTTGTTGTTGCCCCAGGCGTTACGTTCGTAGGTCACGACCGCTGCGATATCGACTTCCGACAGCTGCTTGCCGAACGCCGCCATGGCGGTACCGGGCTTGCCGTGGAAGACAATACTCAGGTGATCCTTGATCGGGCCGGTGGCGATTTTCGAGCCTTTGAGCGCCGGGAACATCGGCGGCAGGCCTTGGCCTTCAGCCTGGTGACAGGCAACGCAGGTGCTGTGGTAGACCTTGTCGCCGCGTTCCTTGAGTTCGTCGAGGGTCCAATCCTTGCTGGTCAGCTCTTTAAGCTGCGCGGCTTCGGCTTTGCGCTCGGCGAGCCACTTGTCGTAGTCGGCCTTGTCCTTGACCTCGACCACGATCGGCATGAAGCCGTGATCCTTGCCGCACAGTTCGGCGCATTGACCACGGTAGATGCCGGGCTTGTCGATGCGCGTCCACGCCTCGTTGACGAACCCCGGAATCGCATCGCGTTTCACCGCAAAGGCCGGTACCCACCAGGAGTGAATAACGTCGGCAGAAGTCACAAGGAAGCGCACTTTGGCCCCGGTCGGCAGCACCAATGGCTTGTCGACCTCGAGCAAGTAATGCTCGCCCTTGGTTTCCTTGTTGTGGATCTGCTCGGCGGGGGTGGCCAGATTGCTGAAGAACTCGACGTCCTGACCCAGGTATTTGTAGTGCCACTTCCACTGATAACCGGTGATCTGGATATCGATATCCGGCTCACTGGTGTCGTACATCTTGATCAGGGTGGCGGTCGCCGGCACGGCCATCGCTACCAGAATCAGGAACGGTACGACGGTCCAGAGAATTTCGACGGTGGTGCTTTCGTGGAATTTTGCGGCGACCTGCCCGGTAGAACGGCGGTGCACCATCATCGACCAGAACATGGCGCCGAAGACGATGATCCCGATCACCACACAGATCCAGAATATGGTCATGTGCAGGTCGAATACTGCGTGACTGATTTCAGTCGCTCCAGGCGCCATATTCACAGTCCATGCGGCATGCGCGGGACTGAAAATCGACCACAACAGGAGGCCCATCCAGACGTGTGGATGTCGCATCATTGCGGGTTCCCCTTATCGTTCTTGTTATCCCGCCGGCTTTCGCCTGCGGCAAGGGAGCGGCTGCATCAGACTACGAACTTGAATCGCCGGGCCTTGCTGCGGGTGCAGTCGGGCGTCATCAGCTAACTCCATTCACTGGCGAGTATAGACAGCGACGGGAAATTGCAATGTGCACACGTAAATCAACTGAAACAGCCAGTACTTGCGTTCAAGGGCACGAATGGAGAAGGATGCAGACGAGTGGTGGCAAACCGATATAACGCAGGCGCATCAAGGATGAAATAATTATGACAAATGCGTCTTAGCATTTTTCGTAAGCCAGCTAACTTATGTCTTCCCTATTTCATTGCCTTGTTTCCTGGAGTTTTCATGAACACCGCCGCATTGCGCGAGCAGATCCAAAAAGCCCAACAACACGAAAAAGACACCGGCCTGCTGACCCGTCAGTTGGAGAGCAAGCTGCCTCATTTACACCCGGCGATCCAATTGCCAGAAGCCGACGCCCAAGGCGTGCTGACGCGTTTTGTCGCCGCCTATATCGATGAAGTGCCAGACCTGCTGGATGCAGCCAATGAAGTCGCCAGGGAAGCGGGAATCGAATCGCAGATCAAACCGGTGCTGAAAATCGCCGAGCAGTATTTCCTGCAGCCGCCAGCCATCATGGCCGGGCACGTTGGCCTGGATAGCCTGCTGGATGAAGCCTATCTGGCGCACCGTTTTGTCGAAGAGGTCAACGACCTGTACATCAAGCATTTCGGCCAGCCACTGATCCCCTTGGACATGACGGTCGCCAACTTGATTGCTCACCAATTGATCGGTGAGGAATTTGCCAACCAACTGGACGAAGCGGTGCATCACGCGATCGACGAGATGCTCAACGACGAAAGTTTTGCGCTGGAATCGGTAGAAGCCTACCGCGAAAAACTCAGCAGCCCGGACACCGGCGCCGCGTGGAAACGCTGGCCGTGCATGAGCCGCCGACTGGGTGTGGGCCTGGAACTGGACCAGCCTGCCGCGTAATCCTGAGCGACACCCAAATACCTGTGGGAGCTGGCTTGCCAGCGATAGCGGTGGATCAGTCAGCATTGTCAGTGACTGACACTCCGTCTTCGCTGGCAAGCCAGCTCCCACAGGGTTTTTGTTCAGGCGGGAAGATTTAGCCGGCGGCGCCGATACCGGTAGTAGTTCGAATCCGTCCCTCAAGCCTGCGCTTCAACCCACGCGACTCAATCAACAGCTTCGAGCCCTTCGCCGCATTCGCCCGGCCCCACTCTTCCAGCAACTCCAGACACGAATGGTCGATGTAGCTCAGGTTATTGAGCGGCACATGCACCGTCGTCCCCTGCGGAATACTGCCCAGCACTTGCGTCAGCGCCGGCACCTTGAGGAATGTCGCCGCGCCGACCAGACGCAACTCCATCTCACCATCCTGTGGCAGATCGATCAGGCTGATCTTCAACCGCGACGCTTTGAACGCGAGTTTCAACAGCGTCAGACCGAAACCGATCAACACCCCGGTCAGCAGGTCAGTGAAGATGATCGCCAGCGCCGTCGCCGCATAGGTGAACATCGGCATCCGTCCATAACGGCCCAGACCTCGAAACGCTTTGAGATCGACCAGTTTGAACCCGGTGTAAACCAGCACCCCCGCCAGACTCGCCACCGGAATGCTTTGCAGCACGCTCGACAGCAACAACACGAACGCCAGCAGCCACAGGCCATGGAAGATCGTCGAGTAACGCGTGGTCGCACCGGCCTGGACGTTGGCCGAACTGCGCACGATTACCCCGGTCATCGGCAGCGCACCGAGCAGACCGCAGAGCATGTTGCCGACCCCTTGCGCCGACAGTTCACGGTCGAAGTCCGATCGCACGCCGCTGTGCATGCGATCCACCGCAGCCGCGGAGAGCAGCGTCTCGGCGCTGGCAATGAATGCCACGGCGAACGCGGCGATCAACAGCGTAGGGTCGGCCAGGCTAAGCAGGTCCGCAGGCTTGAGCCAATCAATGGCCTCCGCCAGATTCGCCGGCACCTCGACGCGTTTGACCTGCAAAGCGAGCAACAGACTTGCCCCGGTTGCCAGACCGACACCGAGCAATGCGCCCGGAACGAAGCGCAGCGAATGCGGGCGAAACTTCTCCCACAACCACATCACTGCAATCGTCGACAGTCCGAGCAAACCCGCCTGCCAGCCAAACGACGGCAGCGCTTGTGCCACTGCCGCCGGGAATGCCGTCAGGTTATCCAGCCCCGAGGGCTTCGGTGACGCATCGAGCATCACATGCACCTGTGACAGCACGATCAACACGCCAATCCCCGCCAGCATCCCGTACACCACCGCTGGCGCCGTAACCCGAAACCAGCAGCCGAGCTTCAAGCGGCCGGCGACCAGTTGCAGAAAACCGGCAAGCAACAGAATCGGCCCGAGCATCTCGATGCCGTGCTGGCGCACCAGTTCAAACACCAACACCGCCAGCCCCGCCGCCGGCCCGCTGACCTGCAACGGCGAGCCCGCCAACCAACCGACCACCAGACCGCCGATGATCCCGGTGATCAAACCCTTGGCCGGTGGCAGCCCGGAGGCAATAGCAATACCCATGCACAGCGGCAGGGCGACCAGAAACACAACCACTGAAGCGAGCAGCTCCCGTGGCAACACCGCTTTCAATTGAGCCGCACGCATGGCGATTCTCCCGAAGTTTTCTTCAGGCATGGCTTCGCCGAACCGCTGAAACAGCGGCCGGCGTCAAACCACACAGATGTTTAGGAAGATTTAGAAGCGCGCTTTGGGCGTCGCCACCGGAATCGGATGGCTACCGTCGAGCGGCAGGAAACGGCCCTGATCCGCGTCGTAAGCTTTGATTTCGCTGGTTTCGATGTCGTAGACCCAGCCATGGATGAACAGATGACCGTTCGCCATGCGCGAGGCTACCGAAGGATGGGTACGCAAGTGCTGCAATTGGGCGATGACGTTTTCCTCGGTGAGGATCGGCATGCTTTCTTTTTCGTCGGCGCAGTTACAGTTCTCATGCACCATGGTTTTCGCGACTTCAGCGTGGCGCAGCCAGGCTTTGACCGTCGGCATCTTTTCCAGGCTGTCCGGATTGAGCACTGCACGCATGGCGCCGCAATCGGAGTGGCCGCAGATGATGATGTGCTGCACGCCGAGCGCCAATACCGCGTATTCGATTGCGGTGGAAACGCCGCCGTTCATCTGCCCGTACGGCGGCACAACATTGCCGACGTTACGGGTCACGAACAGATCGCCGGGCGAGCTGTGGGTAATCAGCTCAGGGACGATGCGCGAGTCGGCGCAGGTAATGAACATCGCCTTGGGCGCCTGCGCCGTGGCGAGTTTCTTGAAGAGCTCTTCCTGCTGTGGGAAGACCTCATGATGAAAATGCAAAAAGCCGTCTACGATCTGTCGCAGCGCTGCATCGGCGGATTCCGCTTCAGGGGTTTGCGCCGACGCAGCCAACGGCTGTTTATCCTTGTCACTCATGATTCATCCTCTTTGGCGGATTAGGGGAGTCATTCCCATGTATTCCGGTATGAAGCCAGTGGCTGTTTAAAACATCCGGGTCATCCCGACCCGTCAGTCACTCGATGAACAAGGTAGCCGCCGAAACTTAACTCAAACTGAATCAAACGCTCTAGAACGTGTGTTCCAGGTCACAAAAACCGTGACTGGGTGATTTCGGCGGAAGGATTCCAACCCCTCAACCATAGGCCAATTGTCGCTAAATCAACGACATCTGGCGACCCGGCGGACAGAAGGCCGTGCAATCGAGGTTATAGCCTTCGCGATGATTCATGCCAAGACGCTTGATGGCTTTGGCAAATCGTTGCGCGAGCAGGTCGGCGAACACCCCTTCGCCGCGCATGCGTGCGCCGAAACGGCTGTCGTAGAGCTCACCGCCACGGCTCTGGCGGATCAGGCTCAGCACGTGTGCGGCGCGTTGCGGATAGTGCGCCGCCAGCCATTCCTCGAACAACGGCGCCACCTCCAGCGGCAGGCGCAGCATCATGTACGCCGCGCTTTGCGCACCGGCTGCGTGGGCCTCGTTGAGCAGGTTTTCGATTTCACTGTCGTTGATCATCGGAATCATCGGCGAACACAGCACGCCGACCGGAATGCCGGCCTCGCGCATGACCCGAATGGCGCGCAAGCGCGCTTTGGGTGCCGCTGCGCGCGGTTCGAGGATGCGTTTGAGCACATCATCGAGTGTGGTCAGGCTGATCATCACCGCGACCAGCCGTTGTTCGGCCAACTCGGTCAGCAGATCTAGATCGCGAAGAATCAGCGAGCCTTTGGTGACGATGGTCACTGGGTGCTTATAACGCAGCAGCACTTCGAGGGTCTGCCGGGTGATTTTGTGTTCGCGCTCGATCGGCTGATACGGATCGGTATTGGAGCCCAGGTTGATCGGCGCGCATTGATAGCCTTTCTTTCCGAGCTGTTCTTCCAGCACCTGGGCGGCGTTGGTCTTGGCGATCAGCCTGGTTTCGAAATCCAGCCCGGGCGACATATCCCAATAGGCATGGCTGGGCCGTGCGTAGCAATAGATGCAGCCATGCTCGCAGCCGCGATAAGGATTGATCGAGCGGTCGAAGGGCAGATCGGGAGATGTGTTGCGGGTGATGATGCTCTTTGCGGTTTCGATCATCACCTCGGTGCCTTGAGTCAGCGGCACTTCCTGGTACCAGCCGTCATCCTCGGCCACCGATCGGTTCGGCGCGAAGCGGTTGTGCGGGTTGCTGGCGGTGCCGCGACCGCGAGGCGGTAGAGGATTGATCATTTGGGCAGGCTCCTGATCTGTATATGCATACAGTACATGAGCGGGGCCACTGTGATCCAGTACCGTTCAGCGATGGGAAACTTGCTGACTGGAAAAGTTTATATATAAGTGCAAAGTACAATCCGAGATACATATGCCCCGTTGTCGCGACAAGTTATCGAATATAGTCTTGGTTACTTCTATCGGCACTTGGCCGATAACTAAATTAAAAAGGATTTAATTCGTGTCGTATCTCAATCAACGTGGTGTGTTCTTGCAGTTGATGCTGCCGAATGCGTCGGAGCCAAATACTATCGTTTCCATGCAACTGGCCCGCAAGGAACTGGGCTGGAACGCTGAAGATGAGCTATCCACCGAAGGGCTGGTCGATTCGATCTACGTGGTGGCGGTGTCCAGCGACCGTGGCAAGACATTCACTATTCGTAACAACAAGAAAGATGTAGACGGTGATGGCTATATTGATAACGACGACAAGGCGAAGTTGATTGCATTGGCCAAGGCTTATGTAAGTATCGTTAATCCGTAATTGAAAGTGCAAGAGTCGCAAACAAATAACAATAAAGTCCTGCATGAAAATTCATGCAGGGCTTTATTGTTTTAGAAGAAGACACTGTGAATGGAAGGTGATCAGTCAAGGGCTGGCTGGGCATACACCCTGTCAACTCTGACAGTAGACCGGAATTCTCGCCAAGCCTAATCTCAAACACGCAATCAATCTGAAGGGTTTCATCCATGGCTATCAGAATACTGCTGGAAATTGCGGATATGGATCGAGATGGAAGTCCGGAAATCGCGTTTTATCACTACAGTGAAGACGCGACCGAAATGATGGATTACGACTATTCGCTTTTTGCTTCGTCGTCGCAGGCCAATGGCCGTTATGACTTGATCTCCGAAGACGCCATCGATACTGACGGCGATGGCGACACCGACAAATACGACGAGAAGCTTTATCTGCAGTTGGCCGATGCATTCGTGCAGTTCAAAGGCTTTCAGTCCAAGCGTTGATCGGCCGCTGACACCACACGAAAAGTCGAACCGTGCCAGCGGCGTATCAATCACATCCGTCAGTTATGCGTGGTGACTTGCCCCAAATCATCCCCGGAAGTCGTCTGCATATCGTTCTTGCGCAGATTGGCCACATCCTCAGCGTTAACCGGCGCACCTTTATTACCCCAACTGCCACGGATGAAGCTCACCACATCCGCCACTTCCTGATCCGACAGGCGCCAGGCGAAGCCCGGCATGGTGAAGGTCGACGGTGCCGTGTGCGTCGCCGGCAACGTGCCGCCCTTGAGCACGATGTGGATCAACGAAGTGGGGTCTTCCGATTGCAGCACCGGATTGCCCGCCAGCGCCGGGAACACCCGGGTGTAGCCGTGGCCATCGGTGCGGTGGCACGCTGCGCAGTTGTCGATGTATACCGCAGCACCGCGCTGACTGTCATCGCCATTCCATAGGGCTTTCGCCGCTTTCTCGTCGTACTGATGCGGCTGATCTTTAGGATCACTGGCCGGCAGCGACTTGAGGTAGCGGGCAATTGCGGTCAGATCAGCGTCGGTCATGTATTGCATGCTGTGGGTGACCACATCACTCATGCCGCCGAACACGGCGCTGCGATCGCTGCGACCGGTCTTGAGGAACTGCACCAGTTGCTCCTCGCTCCAACTGCCGAGGCCATCCTTGTGATCGCCGCGCAGGCTCTTGGCGATCCAGCCTTCCAGCGGCGCACTGCCGGCGAGGAAGTTGCTGCCATCGGCAGCGCTCAGGGATTTTTCCTGCATGGTCAGGGCGCGCGGCGTATGGCAAGCGCCGCAATGGCCAAGGCCTTCGACCAGATAGGCACCACGGTCGATCACCGGGTCGGCACTTGTCGTTTTGTAGTCCTCGACCTTCGGCGCAAACATCCAGCGCCAGCCCATCAGCGGCCAGCGCATGCTCAACGGCCATGGAATATCACTGGCCTTGTTCTCTTGCGCCACCGGTTCTACGCCGTGCATGAAGTAGGCGTACAGCGCTTGCATGTCGGTTTCGCTGACACGGGCGTAGGACGGATACGGCATCGCCGGGTACAACGTACTGCCGTTTTTGGCGACGCCATGGCGCACGGCCTGATCGAAGTCTTCGAAGCTGTATTCTCCGACGCCGGTCTTGTCCGGGGTGATGTTGGTCGAGTAAATCGTGCCGATCGGGGTTTCCATTGGCAGGCCACCGGCGAACGGTTTGCCACCCTTAGCGGTGTGGCAGGCCACGCAGTCACCGGCGCGGGCGAGGTATTCGCCCTGTTTGATCAAGCTTTGATCAACGTCGGCCGCATGAGTGGAGGCACTGCCGAGCAGCGCCAGGGTCGCGATAACGAGATTTTTCATGGTCATCGCTCCTTAAGCCTGAACCAGCGGGCCGGGGTTTTTCAGGTACTGCTCGCGGATTGCCTTCGCCGACCAGTAGGTCAGTGCGGCAACCAGGCCGGTCGGGTTGTAACCCAGGCCTTGCGGGAACGCCGAGGCACCCGGAACGAAGACGTTATGCACGTCCCAACTCTGCAGGTAGCGGTTCAGCGCGCTCTTCTTCGGATCGGTGCCCATGATCGCGCCGCCGTTGAGGTGGGTGGTCTGGTAAGAGGCGGTGTTGAAGTGATCGCCGACTTTCTTGCCGATCACGGCAATGGCTTTCGGCCCCATCGCTTCGGCGACCTTGCCCATTTTCTCGACCATGAAGCGGTTCATCTTGATGTCGTTTTCCTGCCAGTCGAAGGTCATCCGCAGCAGCGGCAAGCCGTAGGCATCGCGGTACACCGGATCGAGATCAAGGTAGTTGCCCCGATAAGACTGATGCGCGCCGTGGGCGTCCATCGACACCTGGTGGGTGTAGTAATCGGCGGTCGCGCGTTTCCAGTCACTGCCCCAGGCCGGGGTGCCCGGCGGGTTCGAGGTGCCGGCAATCGGCCGGCTGCCGGCCTGGTTGACCCACATCGGCGAGCCGCCGACAAAGCCGTGCGGGCCGTGGTCGAAGTTGTCGGCGTTGAAGTCGTCCAGCGCCACGCCGTTGCCGCCGGCGCCGATGAAGTTGTTGGTGTGGGTGTCCTTGTCGAAGAACGCCTTGATGGTCGCCATGTTCTGGTAGGCGAAGTTACGCCCGACCACGCCTTCGCCGCTGATCGGGTCGTACGGCTTGCCGATGCCGGAGAGCAGCATCAGACGCACGTTGTGCAACTGGAACGCGCCGAGAATCACCAGATCCGCCGGTTGCTCGATCTCGCGACCCTGGCCGTCGATGTAGGTCACGCCGGTGGCTTTGGATTTCGTGCTGTCGAGGTTGACCCGCAGCACGTGCGAGTTAGGTCGCAACTCGAAATTCGGCAAAGGTTTCAGCGCCGGCAGAATGTTCACGTTTGGCGAAGCCTTGGAGTACATGTAGCAGACATAACCGCTGCAAAAACCGCAGAAGTTGCACGGGCCCATCTGCGCACCGTAAGGATTGGTGTACGGCCCGGAGGTGTTCGCGGACGGCAGGTTGTAGGGTTTGTAACCGACTTCTGTCGCCGCTTTACCGAACAGCTGTGCGGATACCGTGTTCTTCTGCGCCTCCAGCGGAAACGGGTTGGAGCGATCCGGTGCGTACGGGTTGCCGCCCTTGCCTTGACCGACCAGTTGGCCCTTCACGGTCCAGGCCTGGCCCGAGGTGCCGAAGACTTTTTCGGCGAAATCGAAGAACGGCTCCAGTTCTTCATAGCTGACGCCGAAGTCCTGGATAGTCATGTCCTTGGGGATAAAGCTTTTGCCGTAGCGCTCTTCGTAATGGCTGCGCATGCGCAATTCGATCGGGTCGACGCGAAAGTGCACGCCCGACCAGTGCAGACCGGCGCCGCCAACACCATTGCCGGGCAGAAACGCGCCCAACTGGCGGTTCGGCAGGGCGATGTCGTTGACGCTGTGGCGAATAGTGACCGTCTCTTTGGAGATGTCCTGAAAGAGTTTTTTGCGCACGCTGTAGGTGAGTTCGTCGATCACCTGGGGATAGTTGCCGTCGGGGTAGGTGTCCTGCATCGGCCCGCGCTCCAGCGCCAGCACGTTGAGACCCGCTTCGGTCAGCTCCTTGGCCATGATCGCGCCGGTCCAGCCAAAACCAACGATGACTGCGTCAACCTTCTTCATTACCGTTGCCATGCTTACGCCCTCTCGCCGCGAATCGAAACTGCCGGGAAGGGGTATTGCTCGTTGCGTTCCACCCAATCCATGAAATCGGCGCGGGCGCCGGGGAAGCCGATCATGGTCCAGCCGACCATGCCTTTGTTGCCACCGTGGATCGGGTCGCAGAAGAACCCTTCCTTGGTGTTTTGCAGCAGCAGATTGAAGAAAATCTTCGCCGGCACCGCATCGAATTGCGGCTTGCCCGCTTCAAGTTGCTTGAGCAAATCGTCTCGGGTAGCGCTGTCTTGCTCAGCAAATACTTTACCGTTGAGGGATTTTGCCCACTGATCCGTGGCGGCAATGCCGAGGCGATAGATCTCTTTGGGCACCAGTTTGCTCTGCCAGCCCATTTCCGGCGCGGCGTCGGCATTGAACGGGCCTTGCATGTACCAAAGGGCACCGGCGGCGTACGGCGTGTTCATCTGCCGGTCGATGTATTCCGGCACACCGGCTTCGAGCGCGCCCGGGCCTTGGGCATCGTTGGGGATCAATTGCGCGACGGCGGCATTGATGAATGCCCATTCTTCGGCGGTGAAGTAGCTCGGCTGATAAACCCCGGCATCAGCGCGGACCGGTTGCGGCGCGGGTGCAGTGGGTGCGGCTTCGGGCGCCGCTTGCAGCACGCTGCTGCCCAGACCGGTGCCGGCCAGGGTGACCACCGGGATCAGGGTCAGGGATTTGCGCAAAAACTCACGCCGCGGGTTGTCTCGATTTTCATCAGACATGGTGGTGCACCTCATCAGGCATTAAGGGACAGCCGCTTCTGCGAGCGGCTTGAGGATTTTTCGTCGCGACAACAGCGGTCTGACCCAGGAAAAGGGGACGCGCCTGCAACATCATGTGACAAATGGTAGCAGGCTAAGCTTCTCGATGAACCGATTCATCGGAAAAAACACCGGTTTTCTGAGTGGCGATGAATGAAACAGTGTCCATTCACAATTCTTTGACAAGCGCCTCACAGGGCTTTGACCGCGCAACGCCGAAGCTGCGGCTCCTATCACCGATGAACCCCGACACGGTTACCCCAGCATGTCCCGAGTGCGTTTGTTCCCTGCTTTGTGTTTATCGCTTGTCGCGCTGTTGCACTGGCTGCCAGCCCAGGCTGCGGCGACTGCGACTGCGACTGCGACTGCGACAGCGACGGCCCGTCCCACTGATTGGGCGCAACCGGTCGGAGTGCAATACAACCTGTTCCAGATGTCGCCGACGCTCTATCGCAGCGCATTGCCGGATGGCGGCGCCGTACCGTTGCTGAAAAATCTCAAGGTCGCCACGGTGATCAACTTCCTCCCGGAAGCCGACAGTAATTGGTTGTCCGAGCCGGACATTAACCAGGTGCAACTGCCGTATCGCACTAATCACGTTGACGACGCCGACGTGCTCAAGACCCTGCGGGCTATTCAGTCTGCCGAAGCCAAGGGTCCGGTGTTGATGCACTGCAAACACGGCTCCGACCGCACCGGCCTGATGGCGGCGATGTACCGCGTGGTGGTGCAGGGCTGGAGTAAAGAAGACGCCTTGAGCGAGATGACCCAGGGCGGTTTCGGTGAGAGTGGGCACTTTCGCGACAGTGTCCGCTATGTAATGCAGGCCGATGTCGACAAACTGCGCACAGCGCTGGCCAATGGTGATTGCAGCACCAGCGCGTTCGCCACCTGCTCGATGAAGAGCTGGTTTCAGTCAGTCAATCTGAAGTAATCCACGACCTTCCACGACGTTGCATCGTGGAAGGTTTTCCAGTCGCAGCTCAGTCCTCGGACTTTTTCTTCAGCTTCGGATTCGGAAAGAACTGCACCGCCTGCACGGTCTTGTCCGCCGCAGGTTTGTTCAATGCACTGGTGTTGACCCGCGTGCCCAGTTCTTTCGGTACCGACAGCCCTTGCTCGTTCAGCGTGTCCGAGTAACCGCAGGCCACACATTCACGGTGCGGCACGCTGTCCTCGTTCCACATCATCAACTTGTCCGGCTCGCTGCACGCCGGGCAGACCGCCCCGGCGATAAAGCGCTTCTTGGTAATCACAGGTGCCTCACTCATGCTGCCGCGTCCTCACTCAGGCCGCTGTGGCGCAAGAGTGCGTCAATCGACGGCTCACGGCCACGGAAGTCGACGAACAGCACCATCGGCGCCTGCGAACCACCGCGCGCCAGAATCGCTTCGCGGAAGGCACGACCGGTTTCAGCGTTGAGCACGCCGTCCTCTTCGAACTTCGAGAAGGCATCGGCCGAGAGCACTTCAGCCCACTTGTAGCTGTAGTAACCCGCCGCATAACCCCCGGCGAAGATGTGCGCAAAACTGTTCGGGAAGCGGTTGTAGGCCGGTGGGCGCATCACCGACACCTCGTCACGCACGCCTTCGAGCACTTGCAGCACGCTGCGGCCGTCACCGTGGGTGGCGTGCAGCTCGAAGTCGAACAGCGAGAATTCCAGCTGACGGACCATCATCAGGCCGGACTGGAAGTTCTTCGCCGCGAGCATCTTTTCCAGCAGGTCCTGGGGCAGCGGCTCGCCGCTTTCGTAGTGACCGGAAATCAGCGCGAGGCCTTCCGGCTCCCAGCACCAGTTTTCCATGAACTGGCTTGGCAGCTCGACCGCGTCCCACGCGACACCGTTGATGCCGGAAACGCCAGCGTGATCAACGCGGGTCAGCAGATGATGCAGACCATGACCGAATTCGTGGAACAGCGTGGTCACTTCATCATGAGTCAGCAGCGCAGGCTTGCCGCTGTCGGCCGGGGTGAAGTTGCACACCAGATTGGCCACCGGGCTTTGCAGCACGCCGTCGACAGTGCGGCGACGGTCACGGGCGCCGTCCATCCATGCACCGCCACGCTTGTTGGCGCGGGCATAGAGGTCGAAGAAGAAGCGGCCGACGTGCTGGCCGTTTTCTTTGATTTCAAACAGGCGCACGTCCGGGTGCCAGGTATCGAAGCCTTTCTGCTCGGCGATTTCGATGCCGTACAGGCGCTGAACGATGGCAAACAGACCGCCCAGCACTTTGTCGATCGGGAAGTAGGCGCGCAGGGTTTCCTGGGCGACGCTGTAGCGTTGCTCACGCAGTTTCTCGCCGTAGAAACCGCTGTCCCAGCTTTGCAGGTCTGCGCAGCCCTGTTCGGCGGCGTAGGCGCGCAGCTGTTGCAGATCCTGTGCGGCAAACGGCTTGCTGCGCTTGGCCAGATCACGCAGGAAGCTCAGCACCTGATCGCTGGACTCGGCCATTTTCGTCGCCAGGCTCAGCTCGGAGAAGCTGGCGAAACCCAGCAGCTTGGCCAGCTCCTGACGCAGGTCGAGGATCTCTTCCATCACCGGGCCATTGTCGTTCTGACCGGCGTTCGGGCCTTGATCCGAGGCGCGGGTGCAGTAGGCGGCGTAGACTTCTTCGCGCAGTGCGCGGTCTTGCGCGTAGGTCATCACCGCGTAATAGCTTGGGAATTCCAGGGTGATCAGCCAGCCGTCGAGGCCTTTGGCCTGTGCGGCGGCCGCCATCTGCGCCTTGGCCGAATCGGTCAGGCCGGCGAGGGCGGCTTCGTCGGTGACGTGCTTGGTCCACGCCTGCGTGGCGTCGAGCAGTTGATTGGAGAAGCGGCTGCCCAGCTCGGACAGTTTGCTCTGCACTTCGGCATAGCGCTTTTGCTCGGCTTCCGGCAGGTCGATACCCGACAGACGGAAGTCACGCAGGGCGTGTTCCAGAATAGTCTTTTGCGCCACGTCGAAGCCGGCGGCTTCCGGGCTGTTGGCCAGCGCTTCATAAGCCTGGAACAGTTCGCGGTTCTGGCCCATCTCGGTGGAGTAGGCGCTCAGGGCCGGCAGGCACGACTCGTAGGCTTCGCGCAGTTCGGCGCTGTTGCACACGGCGTTGAGGTGGCTGACCGGGCTCCAGGCAGCGCCGAGGCGATCATTGAGTTCGTCCATCGCCAGTACCAGCCCGGCCCAGGTTGGGTTCTGAACCTGAGTCTTGAGGATTTCGGCGATGGCGGCGCGGTTGTCGGCCAGGATGGTTTCAATGGCTGGCAGGACGTGTTCGGCACGGATCGTGGAGAACGGTGGCAGGTCGTAGGACTGCAGCAGAGGGTTGTTCACGCTCACGGTTGGCACCTTGGCTGGGGAAACATTGCCCCATCTTAATTACAATCGGCATTCACCGCAGCTATCGGCGACAGAGAGAGAAATTATCGTGTCCGTTCGCAAGTACCAGAATCACACCCCACGCCTGTGCAAGGGCGCGTTTGTCGATGGCTCGGCAGTGGTCATCGGCGACGTCGAAATCGGCGACGACAGCTCGGTCTGGCCGTTGACCGTGATCCGCGGCGACATGCACCGCATCCGCATCGGTGCGCGCACCAGCGTCCAGGACGGTTGCGTGCTGCACATCACCCATGCCGGTCCGTTCAATCCGGACGGTTTCCCGCTGCTGATCGGCGATGACGTGACCATCGCCCATAAAGTGATGCTGCATGGTTGTACCGTCGGTAGCCGCGTATTGATCGGCATGGGCAGCATTGTCATGGATGGCGCGGTGGTCGAAGACGATGTGATCATCGGTGCCGGCAGCCTGGTGCCGCCGGGCAAACGGCTGCAAAGTGGCTTCCTTTATGTCGGCAGCCCGGTAAAACAGGTGCGGGAACTCACCGACAAGGAAAAAGCCTTCTTCACCTACAGCGCGGCGAACTACGTGAAACTCAAGGACCTGCATCTGGCCGAAGGCTACGACCAGCTCTGAATCGCCTTACACCTGCTCAGGATTTCTCATGCATTACCAGACCGTTCTGTTCGACCTCGATGGCACCCTGACCGACCCGCGTGAGGGCATCACCCGTTCCATCCAGTTCGCCCTTGCCAAGCTCGGTATCGATGAGCCGGACCTGACCAGACTGGAACACTTCATCGGCCCACCGTTGTTGCAGGCGTTCATGCAGTTCTACGATTTTGATGAAGCCAAGGCGTGGCAGGCGGTGAATTTTTATCGCGAACGCTTCAAGGTCACCGGCCTGTATGAAAACCGCGTGTTTGATGGTGTTACGCCTTTATTGGAAACCCTGAGCGGGCAGGGACGGCAGCTGTATATCGCCACTTCGAAGCCGTGGGAATTTGCCCGCGAGATTGCCCGGCATTTTGATTTTGCCCGGCACTTCAAGGTGATTTACGGCAGCGAGCTGGATGGCACGCGCACCAATAAGGTTGAGCTGATTGCGCATCTGATCAAGGAAGAAGGGCTGGATCCGTCGGATACGCTGATGATCGGTGATCGCAAGCATGACCTGATCGGGGCACGCAGTAATGGGCTGGATGCGGCGGCGGTCGGTTATGGGTTTGGCAGTTTTGAAGAGTTGAATGCCGAGGCGCCGGCTTATCACTTTGAAACGCTGGACGCGTTGCATCAGGCGTTTCTGCAGCGCTGATCAGTACGCCATCGCTGGCAAGCCAGCTCCCACAGGTGAGTGATGTACTCAGGTTCACCGCTGTCCCTGTGGGAGCTGGCTTGCCAGCGATGAGGCCAATTCAGCCACGAAAGGTCTGAGAGTCAGCCAACGCTTTCAGCGCCGCTTTGCGCTCGGCGGCCGGCAGCTCCCCTAACTTCTCCACCTCCGCATAAAACCTCATCCAATCCCCCCCGACCTTTTTGAACAACGCCGCAAACGCCGGCACCCACTGGTCATAAAGCCCAAACGGCAGCAACCGCGCATTGTTCAGCGGCGCGTTCACCCAAGCGTCGTAACGCTTGTCCCCAGCCCATTGGCTGTCCCTCATCACCCGATAATCCCGGCGAAACTGCTCGAACTCGGCCGCTTTGCGTTCGCGCATTTGCTCAGCCGGCAATGGCTGGGCATACAGTTTTTCCAGCCGTGAACGGGTATCGAGGACCAATTCAATGAACTGATCGCGCTGCTTCAGCCGCGAATCGGTGTCCGCCGGCAACCCACGAAACGCCCGCCACTGCCGCGTGCCTTCCTGCTCGACAAACGAGGCGAAGGATTCGTTGAACTCGGTGTCGTCCTTCACGTAAAAGCGCTGATGCGCCAGCTCATGAAAGATCAACGTGGCCAGGCGCTCATCACCCCAGCCCATCATCGAATTAAGGATCGGGTCGTTGAACCAACCCAGCGTCGAATAGGCCTCAACGCCACCTATCGATACGTCCATGCCCTGCAATCGCTGGATTGCCGCTTCGCCGCGCGCGGCGCTCTGACTGTAATAGCCGCGATAGGCCACACACCCGGCAATCGGGAAGCAATGATTCTGCGGCGTCAGGGAAAACTCCTGCGTGGCGAACACATTCCACACCACATACGGGCGATGGATGTCGGCGTAAAGACGATAGCTCTGGTTATCCGGCAAGTGCAGATGCTCGCTGGCAAAGGCGCGGGCCTTTTGCGATTGAGCCAGGTGCGCGCGCAGTGTCGCGTCGCGGCTCGGGTCGTTGATCACCTGCTCCACAGGCTCGCGCGCCCGCAGCAATTGCAACTGACCGCTGGCCAACTGAGCGTAATAGCTGACGCTGGCGCAACCGTTGAGCAACAAAAACAACACACCCGGAAACAAAACCCGAAAAACGCGATCAAGTAACCCAAGGCTTGGAAACGGCCTGATCAAAATAAGAAATCCCCCGGAGAGTCTGCCCGCAAGACTATCCCGCCTAAAGGAGCACCGCTATGCGCATGTTGATGCTGTCAGGAGGCCTGCTGACGCTGGCCGGTTGTGCCGGATTCGGAATGCCCGATCCTGACCCTTCGCAAGCCTGGATCGATCTTGATGCCCGGCAGCAGGACACGTCGTTGCAAGCGCTGAAGGTCGATAGCAGCGTGACCGACGACAAACGTTACTTCGAAGTGCAGCCAGGCAGCCATGAGTTGAAGGTGCGTTATCAGTTTCCGGTGGAGGCGACCAATATCGGTCCCGACGCTGAGCCGCTGTGGCGCGATTGCCAGTTGAGCGTGAAATTCAAGGACTTCAACGCCGGCCAGCGTTATCAGTTGCAGGCCGGCAGTATCGGCTTTCGACCATGGGCCAAGCTTTATGACGAGCAGCGCAAAGTGGTAGGTCAAGGCACACCGGCAGGCTGTCAGCGCACCTGATCGGCGCTATGCTGAGGATTCACATCCGTGGATATTCATCATGCGCCAGTTGCTGTTGTTGCTCGCTGCCGGTCTTTTGGCCGGTTGTCAGACGCCTTTGCCCCCGGCCGATCCGCACATGGCCTGGGTCGATTTTTCGACGCCGACACCCGGCGGTAAAGTGCTGATGGCCGAGCGTCTCGACAAACAGCGACTGAATGACGGGCGCTACTTTCAGGTCACCCCCGGCAGTCACGAACTGCGCGTGCGGTTCGATTTCGAAGTGTTTGGTGGTGGCGGCAGCTTGATGAACGGCCCGGTGGAGCGGCTGTGCTATCTGTACATCCGCTATGACCATTTCGAGGCCGGGCAGCGTTATGTGCTGGAGGGGCGTTCGCTGGGGTTCACTCCGAGTGCCCGGCTGTACAACGCCAAGCGCGAAATCGTTGCCGAAGATCGTGACTACAACTGCATCATGTGAAATGTTTCAGCTGTCGTTTTTCTGGTAGATGATCGCTTTGGTGCCGTTCTCACATGAACCGACCACCATGGCGATGTCATGTTTCGCAGCTTCTTCCTTGGTTACGATTTCCAGTGTATAGGACGGCACTGCTTTAGCCTGAATCTTGATTTCGATCTCTTTCTTGAGTTCTTCGCAGTCTTTGGGTGCCGCAATTACCGAGGTGGCCAGTGCACTGCAGAGAATCGCCAAGCCAATACGTTTCATGAGTGAAGCTCCCTGAGGCAGCGCGCACGGGCGTGCGCTGAAGCTGCTGTCATTGATTCGACCATACTTTTACAGCGAGGGTTCTGACTTCGCTCACAACTTGTGTTGAAGGTTTCAAACCTTGGTTGATCTGCAGATGGCTATCGCGAGCAGGCTCACTCCTACAGGGGATCTTCGTCGCTCACAATAATTGTGTCCGCTGGAGATCAACTGTAGGAGTGAGCCAGCTCGCGATAGCGTCAGACCGGTCAGCGACAAATTAGCTGACCAGCGAAGCGTCTAGCGTAATCTTCGCATTAAGTACCTTGGACACCGGGCACCCTTCCTTGGCCTTGTTGCTCAGTTCTTCGAACTGCGCCTGCGTCGCCCCCGGAATTTTCGCCTTGAGGATCAGTTTCACCGCCGTGATCGCGAACCCGCCCTCTACCTGATCGAGGGTCACTTCAGCCTGAGTGTCGATGCTGTCGGCCTTCAGCCCCGCATCGCCCAGAATCATCGAAAACGCCATGGAAAAACAGCCGGCATGCGCGGCACCGATGAGTTCCTCCGGGTTGGTGCCCTTGCCACCCTCGAAGCGGGCCTTGAAGCCGTACGGTGCTTCTCTGAGGACACCGGTTTCAGTGGAGATCGAGCCAATGCCGGTTTTCAGATCGCCTGCCCAATGTGCGGATGCTTTCTTCACGATAGCCATGTCTGCCTCCTCAAGATCTGACGCGGAAACGCCGCGTCGTCGTGGTTTTGCTTGCAAGGCTTCTGAGGATAGACGCCGCAGCAAAGTTCAGCCCGGCTGAATCGTTGACTTTTTTAGTAGGAAATTTCATCGCTGCTATTGAAACTCGGGTATATGCCCTCATTGCACAAAACACGCTTATGGATTTGGCAGGTTTTCGTTTGCAAGAAAAGCCTGCCTCCTCACTCGGAGACGCAGGTTTATGAAACAACTGTCCGACGTAAAATTTTCCACCCTCGATCTGGTACCGGTGCGCGAACACGGCAGCCCGGCGCAATCGTTGCGCAACTCGCTGGATCTGGCGCAGCACGTCGAGAAATTCGGCTACACGCGGTTCTGGGTGGCCGAACACCACAACATGGACGGCATCGCCAGTTCTGCGACGTCGGTATTGCTCGGCTATCTGGCTGGTGGTACGTCGACGATTCGTGTCGGCTCCGGCGGCGTGATGCTGCCCAACCATGCGCCGCTGGTCATCGCCGAGCAGTTCGGCACCCTCGAAAGTCTGTATCCGGGGCGGATCGACCTCGGTCTGGGCCGCGCGCCCGGTTCCGATCAGATGACAGCCCGGGCGCTGCGCCGCGAGCGCTCCGGCAGCGCTGATGACTTCCCGGAAGACGTCGCCGAACTGGTGCGCTACCTCGGCCCGCGTACCCCGGATCAGCGCGTGATCGCGATGCCGGGCACCGGCACCAATGTGCCGATCTGGTTGCTGGGTTCCAGCCTGTTCAGTGCCCAACTGGCCGGTGAGCGCGGTTTGCCTTACGCCTTCGCCTCGCATTTCGCCCCGCGCTTCATGCACGAGGCGATCCGCGTTTATCGCAATCACTTCAAGCCGTCGGCGGTGCTCGACAAGCCTTACGTGATGCTCGGCGTGCCTTTGGTGGCAGCGGACACCGATGAGCAAGCCGATTACCTGGCGACATCGGTGTACCAGCGCATTCTCGCGTTGATGCGTGGGCAGAGCCTGGTGCAGCGTCCGCCGGTGAAAACCATGGACGGCCTGTGGCTGCCGCATGAGCGTGAAGCGGTGGGTGATTTCCTTGGGCTCGCGATGGTGGGTAGCCCGCAGAAGATTCGCGCCAAACTTGAAGTGCTGATTGAGCAGACCCAGGCGGATGAGCTGATTTTTACCAGTGATCTCTACGAACACGCTGATCGTGTGCATTCCTACGAGTTGTTGGCGCAGGTGATGAAGGGCTGAAAGGCCAAAAAACACCCTCACCCTAGCCCTCTCCCGGAGGGAGAGGGGACTGACCGAGGTGTTCTTGCGCCCAACATCGACCTGAAAACTCCAGTCGTACTCAGGTTCTGAACAACCCCCGATCTGCTCCCTTTCCCCCTCGCCCCTCTGGGGGAGAGGGCTGGGGTGAGGGGGATCAATCTCAAACACACCACAAAACTTTCAGACACAAAAAAGCCGACGCATTCACGTCGGCTTTTTGTATTTCAGGCGCAATCAACCGCGCTTGTAGACGATTTCCTTGGTTCCGCCTTCGCAGGTACCGACGACGTCGCCGCCAGCCGCTGCGCCCTTATCGACAATCTCCAGCGAATACCCGGAAACGCCCTTGGCATCCAGCTTCGCCGCGATCTCGCTTTTCAGCTCTTCACATGGCTTACCGGCAGCAAACGCACCACCCGCAAGGCTCAACAAACCTACTGCCAACATGAACTTCTTCATCGGTCGCACTCCCTGGTCGGATTAAAAAAGGCGGGCATCGAGCGTTCACCCGATGCACTCACCCTGTAGCGCTTTGCCATTCCTATGGCACTCGGCCAGCGCGCAAGTTCAGAAGACTAGACCAAACTCAGCTGCTGGCAATCCTGAAGCCGACTTTCAGCGTCACCTGAAAGTGCGCAGCCTTGCCGTCCTTGATGTGGCCGCGGGTATCGACCACTTCAAACCACTCAAGATGCTTGATGCTCTTGTTGGCTTCGGCCAGCGCGTTGTTGATGGCGTCTTCGATGCTGCTGGCGGACGAACCGACCAGCTCGACTTTCTTGTACGTGTGATGGTCACTCATGGCGATCTCCTTGGCGTGTGGAATTGAGACTAGCAGTGAATCTGCACTGTTGATTTCGGTGGCTGTGCGCGGACGAAGTTCAGATTTTCTGCACTTTCTCAAACCGCTGAAGTCCCAACCAACACACGCCACTCATCACCAATGCAGGAGAGCCACCATGGCCAACACCTCTTTACGTAAAGCCTCGTTGCAAAGCATGGAAGCCGAGATCGAGAGTCTGCTCAAATCGTTGGAAAGCTTGAAGGACGACGCTTCGGACGAGTCGCGCAAGACCCTCAAGGCGCTGAAAAGCAATGCCGAAAGTGCGCTGAAACATTCACGTCACTTGCTCAGCGATGCCTATGAAGAAGTCAAAGTGAAAACCCGCGAAACCGGGATCGCCACCCGTGATTACGCCCAGGAACATCCGTGGACGACGGCCGGTGTGGCAGTCGGTGCGATCGGTCTGCTCGCGGCTTACTTGCTGTTCAAGCGCGGCGAGTGATCCGTCTGGCGCAGCTCGTTCTTGAGCCATTGCGCCAGTTGCCGGGCGCGTCCGTCTGCGGCGCGCTTGGGTAGCCACAACGCCAGTTGCGCCGGGGTTTCACAAAAGCCCCATGGCGCAACCAGGCGACCTGCCTTCAAATCCTCGATCACCAGCGGCTCCGGCGCGATTGCCACGCCCAAACCGGCGACTGCTGCTTCCAGCAGGTAATACAAATGCTCGAAACCCTGTCCCAACTTCAATGCTTTGGCATCGAGGTGGTTTTGCTGTGCCCAGCTTGGCCAGGCTTGCGGACGCGAAGTGGTGTGCAGCAGCGGTTCATTGAGCAGCGCCGAGGCTGGCGCGGTTTCCAGGCGCTGATAACCGCTAAACAGCGGACTCATGACCGGACCGATGCGTTCTGCGGCCAGTTCATAGACCTGCATGTCCGCAGGCCATGGCGGCTCGGCGAATAGCAGCAAAGCATCCAATCCCGGACGTCGAGGATCGAGATCGCCTTCACCCGCTGACAGGTGTAGACGCAAATCCGGGAGATCAGCATTCAATCGGCCCAAGCGCGGAATAAACCAGCGCGCCAGCAAGCTTCCAGAGCAGCCGAGTACAAACGGCGCATCCGCCGTGCTTTGCGTCAATTCAGCACAAACACTGCGCAACCGGTCAAACGCCTCGCCACTGGCATCGCGCAAACGCATGCCGGCATCTGTGAGTTTCAAGCCGCGCCCATCCTTGACGAACAGACTGACGCCCAAGTGCTCTTCCAGCACTTTGAGCTGACGACTGACCGCGCCATGCGTGACGTGCAACTGCTCGGCAGCCTGGCTGACGCTGTTCAATCGGGCGGTCGCTTCGAACGCACGCAATGCGTTCAGCGGAGGAAGGTCGTGGCTCATGGTATCTGTGAGTTTTCCTGACAGGTTGTGGCGATCTTATCGGTTTTCAGTCTGGAAGGTCAGGGGTAGAGTGGTCGTCATTGTCTTTTGACCCGAATTCACCTGGAGCGACTCATGACCCAGACTTCGAACACTTCCAATCTGCGCAACGGCCCGGACGATAACGGCCTGTTCGGCTCGTTCGGTGGCCGCTACGTGGCGGAAACCCTGATGCCGTTGATCCTCGATCTGGCCCGCGAATACGAAGCGGCCAAGGAAGATCCGGCGTTCAAAGAAGAATTGGCCTACTTCCAGCGTGACTACGTCGGACGTCCGAGCCCACTGTATTTCGCCGAGCGCCTGACCGAGTTCTGCGGCGGCGCGAAGATTTATCTCAAGCGCGAAGAGCTGAACCACACCGGCGCGCACAAGATCAACAACTGCATCGGCCAGATCCTGCTGGCGCGACGCATGGGCAAGAAACGCATCATCGCCGAGACCGGCGCCGGCATGCACGGCGTGGCCACTGCCACTGTAGCGGCACGTTTCGGTCTCGATTGCGTGATCTACATGGGCACCACTGACATCGAACGTCAGCAGGCCAACGTCTTCCGCATGAAACTGCTGGGCGCTGAAGTGATTCCGGTGGTGGCCGGCACCGGTACTCTGAAAGATGCGATGAACGAAGCCCTGCGTGACTGGGTAACCAACGTCGACAACACCTTCTACCTGATCGGTACCGTGGCTGGCCCGCACCCTTATCCGGCGATGGTTCGCGACTTCCAGGCCGTCATCGGCAAGGAAACCCGCGATCAGTTGCAAGCGCAGGAAGGTCGTCTGCCGGACAGCCTGGTGGCGTGCATCGGTGGCGGCTCCAATGCGATGGGCCTGTTTCACCCGTTCCTCGACGACAAGAGCGTTGAAATCATCGGCGTTGAAGCGGCGGGTTACGGCATCGAAACCGGCAAGCACGCGGCCAGCCTGAATGGCGGCGTTCCGGGTGTATTGCACGGTAACCGGACTTTCCTGCTGCAGGACGACGATGGCCAGATCATCGACGCCCACTCGATTTCCGCTGGCCTCGATTACCCAGGCATCGGCCCTGAGCACGCGTGGTTGCATGACATCGGTCGCGTTCAATACACCTCGGTGACCGACGACGAAGCCCTCGACGCGTTCCACAAATGCTGCCGCCTGGAAGGGATCATCCCTGCCCTGGAAAGCGCTCACGCCTTGGCTGAAGTGTTCAAACGTGCGCCGAAGCTGCCTAAGGATCACCTGATGGTGGTCAACCTGTCCGGCCGGGGCGACAAAGACATGCAGACCGTCATGCACCATATGGAACAGTCCAAGCAGGAGAAACACTGATGAGCCGCCTGCAAACGCGTTTTGCCGACCTCAAAGAACAGAACCGCGCCGCGCTGGTGACCTTCGTCACCGCCGGTGATCCGGACTACGACACTTCGCTGGCGATCCTTAAAGGCTTGCCGGGTGCTGGCGCCGACGTGATCGAGTTGGGCATGCCGTTCACCGACCCGATGGCCGACGGCCCGGCAATTCAACTGGCGAACATCCGTGCCTTGGGTGCCAAGCAGAACCTGCTGAAAACCCTGCAAATGGTTCGTGAATTCCGCGAAGGCAACAGCGATACGCCGCTGGTGCTGATGGGTTACTTCAACCCGATCCACATGTACGGCGTTGAGCGTTTCATCGCCGATGCGAAAGAGGCCGGCGTCGATGGCCTGATCGTCGTAGACATGCCGCCTGAGCACAATGCCGAGCTGTGCGACCCGGCGCAGGCTGCCGGTCTGGACTTCATCCGTCTGACCACGCCAACCACCGACGATGCGCGTCTGCCAAAGGTGCTCAACGGCAGCTCCGGGTTTGTGTACTACGTGTCGGTCGCCGGTGTGACCGGTGCCGGTGCTGCAACCCTGGAGCACGTCGAAGAGGCGGTGACCCGTCTGCGCCGTCACACCGATCTGCCGATCAGCATCGGTTTCGGCATCCGTACCCCGGAGCAAGCAGCGGCCATTGCGCGTCTGGCCGATGGTGTGGTGGTGGGTTCGGCGTTGATCGATCACATCGCCAATGCGACTACGCCGGCGCAAGCCGTCGACGGTGTACTGAGCTTGTGCTCGGCACTCTCCGAAGGCGTGCGTAAGGCCCGCGTCAGCTGAAGGTAAAGTTCCTGATACAGAGGAATTAGCGTCTCGCGACACAGACTAATCCAGCAAGACCGAGGGATTCAGAACCACGTTCTGAATCCCTTTTTGCTGTTTGTGCCGTGAGGAAAGACCCGATGAAAATGCCGAAACGTCTGATGGCCGGATTGGGCGTACTGATGATCAGTGCGACACCGCTGCTGGCCAGCGCCGATCCGCGCGACGATCACGACCACGGCGGCCCGCAGCAGGGCCAGTACGACAATCATGGTAATGACCATCGCGATGATCATCGTGGCCCGCAAAACGATCACCGTGGCGGTCCGCCGCCGCGCGATTTTGGCCCGGTGCGTCAGACCATTCGTGACAATCATGGCTACTTTGTACGCGGTGCACCGCCGCCTCCGGGGATTCATCTGGAACGTGGCCGGCCGTTGCCACACGGGTATTACGGTGAGCGTCTGGACGGTCGCGCGTTGGGTCGTTTGCCGGTGTATCCGGGTTACGAATGGCGTCGGGCGGGGGGCGATATCGTGCTGATCGCGGTGGGCACCGGGATCGTCTACGAAATTCTCGATGGCGTTTTGTATTGATCCGCAGGCAATAAAAAAACCGCAGCCAATGGCTGCGGTTTTTTTTCAGGGCAGCTCCAGTCCGCCGGAGGCCTTGTGCAATTTTCGCAAATGCGCGCCAATCTGCTTCACATTCTCCTCGCTGGCGGCAATCTCTGCGGCCCGCTTGGGCTCCAGCAACTTGCGCACTTCGGCGTCGAGATCGCCGGACAGTGCCAGCAGCTTCTTCTGCCGCTGGCTGCTCTCCGCTTCCAGTCGAGTGAACTCGGTCGGCTGCGGCAATCCGTAGCCCTTGGCGTCGAGCAATTCTGCCGGACGGCTGAGGAACCCGCTATTGGCGAGGATTTCCTGCAAGGTCGCATTGGCCTTGTCCATGCCGCCGTTTTCCAGCTCACGCGCACCGAGGTAACGCTGCTTGACCTCGTCCTGAGCCAGCAACAACTGGCGCCGATAACTGGCTTGTTCCAGCAACAGCAGCGCGGCGCTGGTGCGCAAATCCGCCCGCTCGAACCACTCGCGGCGTTCCTCGGCTGTCAGCGAAAGCCATTCCTCAACAGTGTTCTGCTTGATCGGCAGTTGCTTCTTCAGCACATCGAACATCGCCTGATAGCGATCGCGGAACGAGTCGAAGCGGTAACCCAGACGCAGCGCTTCTTTTGGATCATCCAGCACACTGGTGTCCGCCAGACCACGGCCTTTCATCACTTCCAGCAAGCCGTTGGGCATGATGCTGTCCAGACCCACGAACTGTGTGTTGTTGCTGCCGCTGCGCAACAGCTTCAGGCCTTCCACCGCACAGTTGTTGGAGAGGAAGAAGTAGTTGCCGTCATAGCTCCAGTGCATTTCGGCGGCGTGTTCGACCACACCTTCGATCTCGTCGCGGGACAGGTTCAGCGGCACCGAAGCGAGGCTGCGCAGTTCGGTCTTGGTGTATTCGTCGATGACCTGCGCAAGCGGCAGCACGAACAGGCGCGACGGGTATTTGCCGACCAGGCCGTCCCAGCTCGACAGCTGTACATCGCCGACAAAGGCGCGGTAGGACAACACCAGGTGCTGGTCCAGATCGAGTCGGCAATCCGGCCCGCGCGGGCGGCCCGGTGCGCAGATCACCAGGCGCAACATGCTGTGGCCCCAGCGGCTGACCCAGTTCTGATTGGCCTCGGCCAGCAGATAGTCGACGGCATAGACCCGCTCGGGATCGACCTGCCCCAAAGGTTGCTTGGCAAAGTCGTTGCCGGCATTGAGAAACGCGAAAGTCTTGCTGCAAGTGTCCTTGGCCGGCGGTGCCCAGCCGAAGTGTTGCTGGTAATAGCGGTACAGCGCCGGGCGGCGGCAGGCGTAGCTCGGGTCGAGGAGGAAATACTCCATGTTGACCGCGACGAACTCCTTCGGGCTGGAGATTTCGTACAGGTCCGGGCTGCGCGCGATCTGCCGGTTGTGTTGTTCGCGCTCACCGCGGCGGCCGACGTATTGCTGCCAACCGGCGAGGTCGAGCAGGCGCGGATCATCGCTGAGGGTGAAGCGACGGCCGTTCTGGCCGCGACACTCGTCGGGAATGCCGATCAGCCCGGCGCTGTTAAAGCGGCGCGTGCAGCGCTGAATCAGCGTGCGCTCGGCATTCGGCCATAAGCGGGCGCGGTCATAAATGTGGGTGATTTCATGCAGCACCGTGGCGAGCAGTTCCTGGCGCACAGTGCCGTGGGGGCGATTGGTTTTTTCTTTGGCTGCGCTGCCATCCGTGAGACCGGCGAGCAGTTTTCGATTCAGATCGAGCTCGGCCACCAGTGTGGCTTGGCCATAGGCGTTGGCGGGCATGTCGTCGGTCCAGCCGACATCGATGCGCCGATCCAGCCGCTCGATAAAGCTCGGCGGCAGTTTTTGCATCGCCTCATCGATCAGCGCCTGGCTGGCCTGTTGTTGGGCGGGGCTCAGACCGTCGGTCTTGAGCCGCAATTGCAGGCCGGCGTGGGCGCTGTTGCCAAGCAACAACAACGCCCCGGCCAGCAGCCAGGTGCCGAATGACCTCACAGCGCGAGGATGGCTTCGGCGAGAACCTGATCACTGGCGTCGCGCGCTTCCGGCACGCGAGTGCGCAGGGTATTGAGCGCCGCTTCCAGATGCGCGCCACGGATATCACCGTTAGTGGCGACGAAACTGGCAGCGTCGTCGTGGGCTTCGCGGATGATTTTCGAATCGCGAATCGACGTAGTGGTGTCGGAGGTGAAATCGATAGTGCGCTGGGAGGCACGAACGATGATGTTACTGGTGGCTACCAGGGTGTGCGCCTGGGCCACGTCGGCCAACAAAAACAGGCCAAGGGCGGCAGCAATCAGCGGGCTACGCATGGAACGACTCCGAAGGGGCAAGGATAACGGGGGTACAGGATAACTATTGGACGAGAATTGCCTCTGCCAGTTCAAGGTCGCTGACATGAAGTTTCGGCCGGGTTTTGCGCAAGTAATGCAGCGCAGATTCCAGACGAGCGCCTCGCCATTCACCGTCACTGGCAACAAACGCGGCCGCGTCATCGCGAGCGGCGAGCAGCAGTTTACGGTCGAAAGGCGCGGAAGACACCATGCTGGTGGCGTAACCACTGACGACAGTGCCTTGGGTCGACGCATTGAAAGCATCAAAGGCATCGACGGACGTCGCCCAGCAGGCGGTAAACAATAAGGAAGGGATCAGCAGATTTGGAAGAAAGCGCATTGGACTCGGTAACTGTTGGCGAGCCCAAAGGCTAGCGCAATGCCCGGGCCAGAGCCAGCGCCGAAACATCGGGACACGACCGGCGTGTCCCGAACGGTGCCAGTCGCTTAGATCGTCAGGATGGCTTGAGCCAACTGCGCGTCGGTAGCTTGCAGCTGTGGCGCCTGATGACGGATGTGATCCAGCGCGCTTTCCAGTTTCACCCCACGGATCTCGCCCTCGCTGGCCACGAAGCTGGCAGCGTCGTCACGGGCGGCAAGAACGATTTTGTCGTCACGGAAGGACGAGGTGACGTCGGAAGTTGCGTCGGACGAAGACTTCAGTGCACCGACAACGGCGTCGGTGGTGACGATAAAGCTGGTGGCGCTGGCGTTGGCAGCCACGGCCAGCAGGGCGGCAGCGCTGAGCAGACGAAGACGGGACATGGTGTAACTCCTTTGGATAAACCGTAGAGAGAGGTGGCTCGGTATCTGAGGAGTCAGACGCCAGTGACACAACATTCGCCACGTTCTGCGTGGATATTAGGCCTGCTTTGCGAGGTTCGCACAGTGGGCAAAATGCTAGCGCCAGAACGGCTTATCCAGTTCATTCAGGCGATCGGCGTGGCTGAGGCCTAGATCGGCTAGATCTCGACTGTCGAGTTGAAACAGCAAACGCCGCGTTCTGGCGCGCTCCAGGGACTCCCAAAGACCGCCAAACAAGCGCCGCAGAGCGTTGCGGCGAGGAATCGGCAGGCTCGAAGTTTCTGAAACATCCTGTAAGTCTTTCATGGGCCTATTCCTTTCACCGGAGAAGGCGGAAGGTCATGTTGAGCCTGTGACAGACAAAGATGCAGATACACTTGAGTGAAATTGTACTGGTTTAGATGATGATTAAATAAAACTGTACCTGTCTGTTGTATCAGCAGGTGTACCTGGATTTTCCACCCCGAAAACGACAAAACCCGTCGTGGTTTCCCACGACGGGTTTCGTTTTTTCAATTCGGGTTGCTGGCGGTGGGTCTAACGACCAGAGCCAGCGACGCTACTTAGCGCCAGAACGGCTTGCTCAGCTCTTCGTAGCGTTGTGCTTCGCTGATACCGGCGTCAGCCAGCAGACGCGAATCCAGACGAGCCAGTTGATGGCGGCTGGAGATGCGGCGCTGCCACAACATCAGGTTGGCGATAACGCGCAGAGGCAGGGAAGCCTGGGTGTTTACAGCTTTGTCTTCGAAGAACAGTTCGGAACTGAGTGTACGTTCCATGGTTGACATCCTTCCGCTTGTGGCGGGATCAGGTAGTGGTTTGACTGGTGCCCATGATCCTCTCGTTTGCCAAGTCTCTCTAGATACAGTTCAACTGTATTGTGAGTGACCAGTTAACTGTTTATAGGGGGTGTACGGGTCAAAATTGAGCAAACTGTACCTGTCCGCACTTAAGTGGTGCATTTTTGCTCAATTCACCCGGAAAGGTAGGCAAGGTCTGTAGGAAATGACCAGTACAGCAGTACAGTTTTTGTCAGGGAGGGAGGCTTGAGAAACTCCGCCGACGCAAACTGTGTTTGCGTCGGCGGTTTATCTGTGTGAATCAGACCGCGAGCATGCGCCCGGTTTCTTCCAGGTTGATGTGCCAGCTCAACGCTTCCCGCAGGATGTGCGGGGTGTGGCCACCGATTGCGCAAGCCGCCGTGAAGTAATCATTCAGCGCCTGACGGAAGTCCGGGTGTACACAGTTATCGATGATCACCCGCGCACGCTCCCGTGGCGCCAGGCCCCGCAAATCGGCAAGCCCCACTTCGGTCACCAGAATGTCAACGTCGTGCTCGGTGTGGTCGACGTGGCTGACCATCGGCACCACACTGGAAATTGCGCCGCCCTTGGCGATCGACTTGGTCACGAACACCGCCAGATGCGCGTTGCGCGCGAAGTCGCCGGAACCGCCGATGCCGTTCATCATCCGCGTGCCGCAGACGTGGGTGGAGTTGACGTTGCCATAGATGTCGAACTCCAGCGCCGTGTTGATCCCGATGATGCCCAAGCGGCGCACCACCTCCGGGTGGTTGGAGATCTCCTGCGGCCGCAGTACCAGTTTGTCCTTGTACTTCTCCAGATTGCCGAACACGTCGCTGTTGCGCCGCTCCGACAGGGTGATCGAACTGCCCGAAGCAAAGCTCAGCTTGCCGGCATCAATCAGGTCGAAGGTCGAATCCTGCAGCACTTCGGAGTACATGGTCAGGTCTTCGAACGGCGAATCGATCAGGCCGCACATCACCGCGTTGGCAATGTTGCCGATCCCGGCCTGCAACGGGCCGAGCTTGTTGGTCATGCGCCCGGCGTCGACTTCCTGCTTGAAGAAGGTGATCAGGTGATCGGCGATGGCATTGGTGTCGACATCCGGCGATGACACGGTGGACGGCGAATCGGCCTGCTGAGTGATAACGATGGCGACAATCTTCTCCGGCGGGATCGGAATCGCGGTGCTGCCGATGCGGTCGTCGACTTTTACCAGCGGGATCGGCGTGCGCGTCGGGCGGTAGGTCGGGATATAGATGTCGTGCAGGCCTTCGAGGTTGGCGTTGTGCGCCAGGTTGATCTCGACAATCACCTGTTTGGCGAAAATTGCGAAGCTCGCCGAGTTGCCCACCGAGGTGGTCGGCACGATGTGACCCTGTTCGGTGATGGCGACGGCTTCGATGACCGCGATGTCCGGCAGCTTCAGTTGCTGGTTGCGCAGTTGCTCGACGGTTTCCGACAGATGCTGGTCGATGAACATGACCTCGCCGGCGTTGATTGCCTTGCGCAGGGTGCTGTCGACCTGGAACGGCATGCGCCGCGAGAGTACGCCGGCTTCGGTCAGTTGCTTGTCGAGGTCGTTGCCGAGGCTGGCGCCGGTCATCAGGCTGATCTTCAGCGGCGTGATCTTGGCGCGCTCGGCCAGTGCGTGAGGAACAGCCTTGGCTTCGCCGGCGCGGGTGAAACCGCTCATGCCGACGGTCATGCCGTCTTCAATCAGAGCAGCTGCGTCGGCGGCGCTCATCACTTTATCCAACAACGAAGGCAGGCGAATACGGTCACGGTACATGGATTATTATCTCGGGCAACGAGTAGCAGGATGCGCAGTCTAGTGAATTTGACGGGCGCCTGTCCCGCTACCAAGGTCGCAAACGAGGCGTCTATTTAGCGGGTTTGAAGTAAAACACCGTTACCGGATCTGCAACAACGCGGCAAATTGTCCGACGTTTGCGCAAACAAAAACGCCCCGACGAGTCGGGGCGTTCGGTGCAGCAGCGATGGATTACTCGACCGCTTTGACCATGTCTTCGATGACCTTCTTCGCGTCGCCGAAGACCATCATGGTTTTGTCCAGATAGAACAGTTCGTTGTCCAGACCGGCATAACCGCTGGCCATCGAGCGCTTGTTGACGATGATGGTCTTGGCCTTGAACGCTTCGAGAATCGGCATGCCGGCAATCGGCGATTTCGGATCGTTCTTCGCCGCCGGGTTGACCACGTCGTTCGCGCCGAGCACCAGCACCACGTCGGCCTGGCCGAACTCGGAGTTGATGTCTTCCATCTCGAACACCTGATCGTAAGGCACTTCGGCCTCGGCGAGCAGAACGTTCATGTGCCCTGGCATACGGCCGGCAACCGGGTGGATCGCATACTTCACGGTCACGCCACGGTGGGTCAGCTTCTCGGTCAGTTCTTTCAGTGCATGTTGCGCACGTGCTACCGCCAGACCGTAGCCCGGCACGATGATCACGGTGTCGGCGTTGGTCAGCAGGAAGGTCGCGTCGTCAGCCGAACCGGATTTCACCGGACGTGCTTCTTTCGCACCGGCCGGGCCAGCATCAGCCGTATTGCCGAAACCGCCAAGCAGCACATTAAAGAAGGAACGGTTCATCGCCTTGCACATGATGTACGAGAGGATCGCACCGCTCGAACCCACCAGTGAACCGGCAATGATCAGCATCGAGTTGTTCAGCGAGAAACCGATACCCGCCGCCGCCCAGCCCGAGTAGCTGTTGAGCATCGACACCACGACCGGCATGTCGGCGCCGCCGATCGGGATGATGATCAGCACACCCATCACGAACGCCAGCGCCAGCATCAGCGCGAACGCGGTGAGGTTGCCGGTGAACATGAAGGTCAGACCGAGCGCCAGCGTTGCCAGACCCAGCACTGCGTTGAGCTTGTGCTGCCCGGCGAACTGTACCGGTGCGCCCTGGAACAGACGGAACTTGTACTTGCCCGACAGCTTGCCGAACGCAATCACCGAACCGGAGAAGGTGATTGCACCGATCGCCGCACCAAGGAACAGCTCCAGACGGTTACCCGCAGGAATCGAGTCGCCCAGCTGTTTGACAATGCCCAGCGACTGCGGCTCAACAACAGCGGCAATTGCGATGAACACTGCTGCCAGACCGATCATGCTGTGCATGAAGGCGACCAGTTCCGGCATCTTGGTCATTTCAACGCGTTTGGCCATGATCGAACCGGCCGTACCGCCGACCAGCAGGCCAACGATCACGTAACCGATACCGGCCGTGGCCAGCTCAGCACCCAACTTATAGATGAGGCCGACGGTGGTCAGGATCGCCAAGGCCATGCCGAGCATGCCGAACAGGTTGCCGCGCCGTGAGGTGGTCGGGTGCGACAGGCCTTTGAGGGCCTGGATAAAGCAGATCGACGCGATCAGGTAGAGCGTCGTGACGAGATTCATGCTCATTACTTCGGCGCCTCTTCTTTTACTTTCGGGGCTTTCTTCTTGAACATCTCAAGCATGCGGCGGGTGACCAGGAAGCCACCGAACACGTTGACCGCCGCAAGTGCCACGGCGAGGGTGCCCATGGTTTTGCCCAGCGGCGTGACAGTCAGTGCAGCAGCGAGCATGGCGCCGACGATCACGATCGCCGAAATGGCGTTGGTTACCGCCATCAACGGCGTGTGCAGCGCAGGTGTGACGTTCCAGACCACGTGGTAACCGACATAAATCGCCAGCACGAAGATGATCAGGTTGTAGATACCGGGGGAGATAAGCTCTTCCATCGTCTGAATCCCTGCTTAGGCGTTTTTGCGGATGACTTGGCCGTCGCGGCACATCAGGCACGCGGCGACGATGTCGTCTTCGAGGTTGACGTCGAACTGGCCTTCTTTCGTGAAAACCAGCTTGAGGAAGTCCAGCAGGTTGCGTGCGTACAGTGCCGAAGCGTCTGCAGCGACTTCACCGGCCAGGTTGGTCGGGCCGCAAATGGTCACGCCATTTTCGACCACGACCTGATCAGCCACGGTCAGCGGGCAGTTGCCACCCTGAGCAGCGGCGAGGTCGATGACCACCGAGCCCGGTTTCATCTGCGCCACAGTCTCCGCGCTCAGCAGGGTCGGTGCCTTGCGGCCCGGAATCAGCGCGGTGGTGATGACGATGTCAGCCTGCTTGGCGCGCTCGTGCACAGCCTGGGCCTGACGCTGCATCCAGCTCGCTGGCATTGGCCGCGCGTAACCACCGACACCGACGGCGCATTCGCGCTCTTCATCGGTCTCGTAAGGCACGTCGACGAACTTCGCACCGAGGGATTCGATCTGCTCTTTTACCGCCGGACGCACGTCAGACGCTTCGATCACCGCACCCAGGCGTTTCGCCGTGGCAATCGCCTGCAACCCGGCCACGCCCGCGCCAAGAATCAGCACGCGCGCCGCTTTCACGGTGCCTGCAGCGGTCATCAACATCGGCATGAAGCGTGGGTAGTGGTGAGCGGCCAGCAACACAGCCTTATAGCCGGCAATGTTCGCCTGCGACGACAACACATCGAGACTCTGCGCGCGCGATGTGCGCGGCGCCGCTTCGAGGGCGAACGCGGTAATGCCGCACTCGGCCATCTTCGCAATGGTTTCGTTGTTGAACGGGTTGAGCATGCCGACCAGCACCGTACCGCGCTTGATCAGCGTCAGTTCGGCATCGCTCGGGGCGACCACCTTGAGAATCAGCTCGGCGCCAAACGCATCATTGGCACTGCCAATGGTTGCGCCTGCCGCTTCATAGGCACTGTCGACCACACTGGCTTTTACGCCGGCGCCGGTTTGCACAGTGACCTTATGACCTTGGCTGATCAGCTTTTTAATGGTTTCCGGGGTTGCAGCAACCCGTGTTTCACCGGTCTGGGTTTCGAGAGGAACACCAATGTGCACGTCAAATCTCCTGCGTGATCTTATTGAGTAAACCCATGCACTACGGATGGTGCGACTGGGGCGGCCGATCAGCACGATCCCGCCAAATCAGGGCGGGGCGCGGCATTTTGCAGGCGAACTTTATGCCCTTCAAGGGATTATGACGGGTGACGGAAAATTAACTACAAGTCATGCCGTGACCGAATGTCGCAGATGGCTAGCTGAATCCCTTGCAGACCGTGCCTTGCAAGGATTCTGGCCGATTATGGAAAAATTTCTCATCGGTGACGTGAATAGGCAGCAATGCGTCGTCAATGAAGGCTCAAAGCCACGTCTTCAGGCGCTTGTGGGACGTCTGTACGACTTTCGGATACAGTCTGTGCAATTGCGACAAATACTTATATCTGTAGGGCTTTGAATTTCCTGACTACGGGGTTAGCTATCGCTGTGAGCCTTTACCCTTCTAGGCTGTAGCTCTGCGCTTGGGTTACCAGCCAGTCACGAAATGCCTTTAATGACGCTGATTCGACTTTTCGTTCGGGAATCATCAGGTAATAGGCCTTTATGCTTGAGAGTGCCTGAGGGTTGGCAATCACCAGGCGCTTCTCGGCTAACTCACGCTGAATCAGGAACGGTGGAATCAGCGCAATGCCCATGTCGTGCATGGCGGCCTGGGCAAGCATGGAGAATAGCTCGTAGCGCGGGCCTGTCATGTCCCGGGGGATATTCAGGTGTTGTGAGTTGAACCACTGACGCCAGGCATAGGGGCGGGTGGTCTGCTGCAACAACGGTAGCTCGGCGATTGCCTCGGCTGTCAGGTGCGTCTTGTTACCGAGTAGGGCGGGGCTGCACACCGGCATCGGATTTTCGCCCATCAGCCTGTGGGATTCGGTACCCGACCAGTCGGCATCGCCAAAGTAGATCGCCGCATCGAATTCGGTATCGGCAAACAGAAAGGGCCGGGTGCGGTTGGTCAGGTTGACCGTGACCTCCGGGTGCTTGAGCTGGAAATCCTTGAGACGTGGCAGTAGCCACTGTGTGCCGAAGGTCGGCACCACCGCGAGTTCGATCACATTGGTGCCTTGCTGACCCATCACTGAGAGGGTGTCGCGCTCAACCGCGTCGAGTTGCGTCGCAACTCGGCGGCTGTATGAAAGCCCCGCCTCGGTCAACTTCACCCCGCGTCGCGAGCGTCGGAACAGTTCCACGCCAAGGAACTCCTCAAGGCTGGCGATCTGTCGGCAAATGGCCCCTTGAGTGAGGGAAAGTTCTTCGGCAGCGCGGGTAAAACTCTCGTGGCGTGCGGCGGCCTCGAAGCTGATCAGGGCGGTGGTGCTGGGGATCTTCCTGCGCATGTACGTCAACCTCACTAATGCGCCGCATAAAAGGCATTTCACGACGTTTCGGAGTGAGAAATTAGCACAACAGAATGCGAAATCCTCGTTTGCCGCGACAGCGAACCGCGCCTAGGATCAATGCCACGTTAATTCAGCCGATTTGCGAGGACACAATCATGGGCGCTAAAGCTAGCTTCAACTGGATCGATCCCCTGCTGCTGGATCAACAGCTCACCGAAGAAGAGCGCATGATCCGCGACACCGCCGAGCAGTTCGCTCAGCAGAGCCTCGCACCGCGTGTCCTCGAAGCTTTCCGTCATGAGAAAACTGATCCGGCGATCTTCCGCGAAATGGGCGAAGTCGGCCTGCTGGGTGCGACCATCCCCGAGCAGTACGGTGGCAGCGGCCTCAACTATGTCAGCTATGGGCTGATTGCTCGCGAAGTGGAGCGTGTCGATTCTGGCTACCGCTCGATGATGAGTGTGCAGTCGTCGCTGGTAATGGTGCCGATCAACGAATTCGGTACCGAAGCGCAGAAACAGAAATACCTGCCGAAACTGGCTTCCGGTGAATGGATCGGCTGCTTCGGCCTGACCGAGCCAAACCATGGTTCCGACCCGGGCGCGATGATCACCCGTGCCCGCAAAGTCGAAGGCGGCTACAGCCTGACCGGCGCGAAGATGTGGATCACCAACAGCCCGATCGCTGATGTGTTTGTGGTCTGGGCTAAAGACGATGCTGGCGACATCCGTGGTTTCGTACTGGAGAAGGGCTGGAAAGGTCTGAGCACTCCGGCGATTCACGGCAAGGTCGGTCTGCGTGCGTCAATCACCGGTGAGATCGTCATGGACAACGTGTTCGTGCCGGAAGAAAACATTTTCCCCGACGTGCGCGGCCTGAAAGGCCCGTTCACCTGTCTCAATTCTGCGCGTTATGGTATCTCCTGGGGTGCGCTGGGCGCTGCCGAGTTCTGCTGGCACACCGCTCGCCAGTACACTCTGGATCGTCAGCAGTTCGGTCGCCCATTGGCCGCTACTCAGCTGATCCAGAAGAAGCTGGCTGACATGCAGACCGAGATCACTCTGGCCCTGCAAGGCTGCCTGCGTCTGGGGCGCATGAAGGACGAAGGAACCGCTGCGGTCGAGATCACTTCGATCATGAAGCGCAACTCCTGCGGCAAGTCGCTGGACATCGCCCGCATGGCTCGTGACATGCTCGGTGGTAATGGCATCTCCGACGAGTTCGGCGTGGCCCGTCATCTGGTCAACCTGGAAGTGGTGAATACCTATGAAGGCACTCACGACGTTCACGCTCTGATCCTGGGGCGTGCACAAACCGGCTTGCAGGCGTTCTATTAATAGGAGAGCGACCATGGGCGCGCTGTCGCATCTGCGGGTACTGGATTTATCGCGCGTGTTGGCCGGGCCGTGGGCCGGGCAGATACTCGCCGACCTTGGCGCCGAGGTGATCAAGGTCGAGCGCCCTGGTAATGGTGACGACACTCGCGCCTGGGGACCGCCCTTCCTTAAGGACGCTTATGGCGAGAACACGTCAGAGGCGGCTTATTACCTGTCAGCCAACCGCAACAAGCAATCGGTGACCATCGACTTCACGCGTCCCGAGGGGCAGAAGCTGGTGCGCGATCTGGCGGCCAAGTCGGACATCCTTATCGAGAACTTCAAGGTCGGTGGGCTAGCGGCTTATGGGCTCGACTATGAATCGTTGAAGGCGATCAATCCGAATCTGATCTATTGCTCGATTACCGGATTCGGCCAAACCGGGCCGTATGCCAAGCGTGCCGGCTATGACTTCATGATTCAGGGGTTGGGCGGGCTGATGAGCCTGACCGGTCGTCCCGAGGGTGATGAAGGTGCCGGGCCGGTGAAGGTCGGTGTGGCGCTGACGGATATCCTGACGGGGCTTTATTCGACGGTCGCGATTCTGGCGGCGTTGGCTCATCGCGATCACGACGGTGGTGGTCAGCACATTGATATGGCGTTGCTGGATGTTCAGGTGGCTTGTCTGGCCAACCAGGCGATGAATTATTTGACCACGGGTAATGCGCCCAAGCGTCTGGGCAATGCGCATCCGAACATTGTGCCTTATCAGGACTTTCCTACGGCCGACGGTGATTTCATTCTTACCGTGGGCAATGACGGGCAGTTCCGCAAGTTTGCTGAGGTGGCAGGGCAACCGCAGTGGGCTGACGATCCGCGTTTTGCTACTAATAAGCTGCGTGTGGCTAATCGGGCGGTGTTGATTCCGCTGATTCGCCAGGCGACGGTATTCAAGACTACCGCCGAATGGGTGGCTCAACTGGAGCAGGCGGGCGTGCCGTGTGGGCCGATCAATGATCTGTCGCAGGTGTTTGAAGATCCACAGGTTAAGGCGCGTGGCCTGGCGATAGAGCTGCCGCACGCGTTGGCTGGAATGGTGCCGCAGGTGGCTAGCCCTATCCGCATGTCGCAGACGCCGGTGGAGTATCGCCGTGCGCCTCCTTTGTTAGGCGAGCATACGCTGGAGGTTTTGCAGGGTGTGTTGGGTTTGGGCGCAGGTGCGGTGGCGGAGTTGAAGTCGGCTGGGGTGCTCTGACGATCCCTTCTATATAGAAGGGATCGTGTTTTCTACCTATATATGGCTGTCTTTGGTCGCTTTTTAACCAATCTGCAAGTGTTTGAAAGAAAAGCGAAATTAACGGTTGACGGCAGATTTCAGATGTCTATAATTCGCCCCACTTCCGGCGCAGTCGAAACGGAAAACTCCTTGAGATTCAATGAGTTATGCAGGTTTCGGCAGTGAGTTGCTTCAGTTCATCGAAGCT